>JBBSIE010000153.1:0-7808 GCA_038232235.1 Pyrinomonadales bacterium
CGATTACAAATTGAATCTCCAGGAACTTGAAAAAATCCTCAGCGATAACTTGCTCGGCAAAACCTTTATTTCCAAAGAACAACTGGTTAATATTTTAGAACACATCCATAATCTTGTTTTATCAACCTAAAGGGAATAACCAATCATCCGAACGCTCGAATTTTCCGTCTTTGGGTAAAACTTTCGGCACTTGTCCGGGACCGGCTTGGATTAGTTTGCGGTTGTTGTAAACTCGTCGCCGAATCGTGGTTGTTTAGACATAATTTTTGTAGAAAAGAACAGCATTTTAGTATTTGAAGTGCAGAAAGTTTATGATTTTCCGTTAAATTTATATTAAAGTAGAAATTAAAGCAAAATATGCCGGAAAGTCTATGATTTTCCGTACTTAAAAAGGACTGCATTTTAGAAATTTAAGTATTATAATCATTAAGGCAACCTTTCAAATATCCAACGGCATCTTGAACAAATAAGAATTTCTATCTAAAATCTATAAAGAAAAATTTATCAGGAAAAATCGGAAAATATAATTTTACCGGCGATAAACGTATAGGAGTGTTTACCGTTATGTCTAAGAAAAAAATAATTCGTAATGCAGTGCTGGCGGCTTCGATTTTGACCGCGTGCGTTTCAATCGGCTTTGCTCAGGAACAGCCGAGTCAGGATATTTCTAAAAAAGCGCGAAATCAAACGAAGGAAAATAATCGAATTTATCAGGATTGGATTAATAAAGACGTGCCTTATCTGATTACGGATGAGGAAAAAAAGGCTTACAAAGCGTTGAAAACCGACGAAGAGCGCGAAAATTTTATCGAAAATTTCTGGCGCAGACGCGATCCTAATCCCGACACGGAAGAAAACGAATTTCGTGAAGAATATTACGAGCGCATCGCCTACGCCAACGAGCATTACGCTTCGGGAATCCCGGGTTGGAAAACCGACCGCGGACGCATTTATATCGCGTGGGGCAAGCCCGACGGCGTAGAATCGCACCCGACCGGCGGTTCGTATGACCGTCCGAGTTACGAAGGCGGCGGTTCGACGACGACTTATCCGTTTGAAACGTGGTTTTATCGACATCTCGATAATGTCGGCGACGGAATTGAAATCGAATTTGTTGATCCGACCGGAACGGGCGAATATCGAATCGCGCGAAATGCGTATGAAAAAGATGCGCTGGCAAGTGTGCCGGGCGGAGGTTTGACAACCGCCGAACAACTCGGCATCAGCGATAAATCGCAGCGTCAATTGGGCGCGGGTCAAACTTATTATGGACGCGAACAGGATAACCCGTTTCGCAAATTAGAGATAATTACTAACTTGAGTCGTCCGCCGCAAGTGAAATTCAGCGATTTGCAGGACATTGCCGGAGGCGATTCGGGTGTGATTGATAACAATCCTCTCGATTTCGATATGCGCGTTGACTTTTTCCGCCAATCGGATGACCGCGTGATTACGACTTTTACCGTTCAAGCCAGTAACAAAGAACTCGTTTTTGAAAATGTCGGCGGATTCCCGACGGCGCGAATGAATATTTTCGGGCGAATAACGGCGGTTTCCGGCAAGCGTTCGGGAATTTTTGAAGATTCGGCGACAACTTCAGCGACGACCGAAGAACTCGCCGAAGCCAAAGACAGAAAATCCGTTTATCAAAAGGCGATTGCTTTAACGCCCGGAACTTACAAAGTTGATGTCGTCGTCCGCGATGTTGTTTCCGGCAATCGCGGCGTTCAACGGCTCGGTTTTACAGTTCCGAAATATGACGATGCCAAACTTTCGACTTCGACTTTGATTTTGGCTTCGACACTTCGCAGCACGACCGAACGCGACATCGGCGGAAGTTTCGTCATCGGCACGGCAAAAGTCATCCCGAATCTCGCCGCGACTTACAAAAAAGGTCAGGATGTCGGCATTTATCTGCAAGTTTATAATGCCGGAATTGATCAAACAACGCTTCGTCCGGCGGTGGATGTTGATTATGTTTTGATGAAAGGCGGCAAAGAAGTTTTGAGTCAAAAAGAAACTTGGGAAGGTTTGAGCGACGCGGGACAGCGTTTGACGCTTGCCAGACTTCTTCCGACCGATAAAATGCCGGTTGGTGATTACGAATTGAAAATTAAAATTCGTGACCGTATTCCAAACAGCGAAGGTAAAATCCAAACGCTCGAACCGACTGCCAAATTTACGATTGTTCAATAATGATCCTTCATTATTAATTTGCCGACGTTTTTACTCAAAAAACGTCGGCTTTTTTTATGAAAAAATTGGAAACCGAAATGCTTGTTCTGAAATTTTACACCGAAGAAAACAAAGGTGATTTTCTAAATCTTTTTACCGATGCGACGGTGATGGAATTTGTCGGCGACGGCACAAAATAGCGTTGAAGAAACTTGTAAAAACCACCGCTTGAACTTGCTCATACAATTTAAGCCATCTAAAATTTGACTGACAAATAAATCATTAACTTTATTTATTAAAAATAAAATGTGCGGAATAGCAGGTTGGGCAAATTTAGATTCTAAAAAGAATACACAAAGTGGCGAAGCCGTTTTGCATTCGATGTGCGAACGAATGAAGCATCGCGGTCCCGATTCGGAAGGTTTGTGGCTCGACGAACAGGTCGCGCTCGGAATGCGCCGGCTTTCGATTATCGACCTGCACACGGGCGAACAGCCGGTTTACTCGGAAGATAAACAAATCGTCGTCGTGATGAACGGCGAACTTTATAATTTCCGCGAAGTTAGAAAAGATTTGGAAAAACGCGGACATAAATTTGAAACAAATACCGACACGGAAATTTTGCCGCATCTTTACGAAGAATACGGCGACGCGATGCTCGAACATATTAACGGAATGTTCGCCTTTGCGCTGTGGGATAAAAGACAAAATAAATTGTTGATTGCCCGCGATAAATTCGGCGAAAAACCGCTTTATTACGGCGTGTTTGACGGGAAATTGATTTTCGCTTCCGAGCCGAAAGTGCTGTTGCGGCATCCGTCGGTAAATGCGGAAATAAACACGGACGCTTTGCGTCAATATTTGTCGTTTGATTACGTTCCCGCGCCCGCTTCGATTTACAAAAACATTTACAAACTGCCCGCCGCGCATCTTTTGATTTTGGAAAACGGCGAAGTCAGAACGCGCAGATATTGGAATCTGACTTTTCACAAAAACGGCAACACGCCGACAATTGAAAAAGCCGCGACGGATCTGCGCGAACTGCTCGCCGATGCCGTCAGAATGCGGCTTGTTTCGGATGTGCCGCTTGGAATTCTTTTGAGCGGCGGCGTTGATTCTTCGACGATTGCGGCGTTTGCGACGCAATTTTCAGCCGAAAAAGTCAAGACGTTTTCAATCGGTTTTGAAGAAGATTCATTTGACGAATCAAAATTTGCCAGACAAGTCGCCGAACATTTGGGAACGGAACATTACGAAGAAAAATTGAGCGTCGAAAAGGCGGCGGATTTAATCAGCGAAATCGGAATGTGGCTTGACGAACCCTTGTCGGACGGCTCTTTGATCCCGACTTTTTTGCTGTCGCGGTTTGTTCGCAAGCACGTTACGGTCGCGCTCGGCGGCGACGGCGGCGACGAGATTTTCGCCGGTTATCCGATGTATTTCGCTCATAAAGTCGCCAATGTTTACGGCACAATTCCGCAATTTTTGAGAAATAATTTGATTGAACCGATTGTCAATAACCTGCCTGTTTCCAACAAAAATATGTCGTTTGATTATAAAGCGAAACGCTTTGTCGCGGCTTCAAAATACGACTTAGTAACGCGCCACCATTCGTGGTTCGGTTCATTTTCGATTGACGAGCAATACGATTTATTAAACAAAGATGTTTTGGCAAACACTTCGGGCAACATTTACAAAGGCGCGAAAGATTTATTGAAAATTTGCGACGCAGGGAACGAAATTGAGCAGATGCAGTTTCTCGACCTGAATTTTTATATGGCGGAAGATATTTTAACGAAAGTTGACCGCGCTTCGATGGCAGTTTCTTTGGAAGTTCGCGCTCCGTTCCTCGATCCGCGTGTTGCAGAGTTTGCCGCGCAATTGCCGCTTGAATACAAATTAAAAGGCAGTAAAAGCAAGTACATTTTGAAAGAAGCCGTCAGAGATTTGTTGCCGAAAAATATTTTGCATCGTCCGAAAAAAGGTTTCGGAATTCCGATTGCCGACTGGCTGCGCGGTCGCTTAAATCCGTTAATGCACGAATTGCTCGATCCAAAAAGACTGAAAGAACAAGGATTGTTTGATGAAAAATTTGTGCAGAATTTAATAAAAGAACACGAAACCAACGTCGCTTCGCATCATAAACAACTTTGGACTTTGCTCGTGTTTCAGCTTTGGTTTGATAATTTTCTTTCCTCATCAAAATAGTCTAAAATCAAAGCCGCAGCAACTATTTTTTATCGTCAATCAGCAAAATTTCCAGTTTTGTAAAATTAAAATGAACAAAAAAAGTTTATATTTTCTATTACTTTCGACGAGTCTTTTCGCGCTTTGCTTTGTTTGGTTCACAAAAAATAAAGAGATTTTTTCAGTCAAAGCCCAAAATGTAAAAATAAATAATCAACCGGCGGCGAACGGACGGCAAATCACGCCTGCCGGAAAGTTATTGATTGATGCGACGACTGCACAGCCCGCCGTCGGTGCATTGCCCGTTGATTTTGTGCGAAGTCCCGACACATCCGGGTTTGACGGCAAAGGACGGTATCTTTTGACGATCAACAGCGGTTTCGGCTTGCAGTTTAACGCTTCGACAAATCGCGCACAGCAATCAATCGGTGTCATTGATTTGAATGAAAAACCCGAACCGCAGGTTATTCAAAACGTCTATTTTCCGTCGCCGCAAAGCGTCAATGTCGGCGCGGTTTTTGCACATAAAGCGAATGCGGACGGCAGTTACAATCTGTTCGTTTCGGGCGGATTTGAGAATAAAATCTGGATTTTCAAGTTTCGCGCCGGCGATAAAACTCCGGTAACGCCGACTTCAAACGGTTTTGATACAAAAGTTGACGCGCCGTTTATTGACGTTTCGGCGTTTGCCGAAAATGCGCCGATGCCGAATTATAATAGTAATATTGCCGCCGTTTATCCGACGGGAATTGCTTTAAGTCCAGACGATAACACGCTGTTCGTCGCCAATAATCTGGGCGACACGCTCGGCATCATCAGCGATCTGCGCGACAGGCGAAAAATTACGCGGATTTCGCTCGTTCGTGAAGGCAGCGAACAGTTTGTTTATCCTTATCAAGTTGCGGTATTGCCGTCGAAAGATAATAAAACGGCGGAGAAGATTTACGTTTCATTGTGGGGCGACGGCACGATTGCGGTTGTTGATGCGAAAAATCCGGCGAAAGTGATGAAACATATTGCGGTCAACCGGCATCCGACGGCGATGATTTTTAACCGCGCAAAATCACGGCTGTATGTGGTCAATTCAAATGCCGACGTGGTTTCGGTGATTGACACGGCGAGCGACGAAGTTGTGGAAACTATAAACGTCAAACTTTCCGAAGATTCACTGATTGGCGCGAGTCCCGAAAGCCTGGCGTTAAGCGATGACGAAAAAACGCTCTATGTGGCGAATGCTCACGCCAACGCCGTTGCGGTGGTTGCGCTTGGCGCGAGTCCAAAGTCCAAAGTCCAAAGTCCAAAGTCGGAAGATGAAGACCAAAATCCAAAATCTAAAGTCATCGGCTTTATTCCGACCGGACAATATCCGTCGGCGGTTGCAATTGTTGATAACAAATTATTTATCGGCAACGGCAAAGGCACGGGCGTGGAAAATTCCTCGGTAATTGTCAATAATTCCGGCAGATTTCCGAACACTCTTAATGATCGTTTCCCGGCTGTCGGAACGCGGCGCGGCGGCGAATACAGCGTGGCGATTGTTTCGGGAAATATCAGTTTGGTTGAACTGCCGAATGAAAATTCGCTGGCGAAATATACGCGCCAAGTTATGCAGAATAACGGTTTGATAAAAGGCAAGGACAAACCGCTTTTCAAAAACGGAAAATCGCCGTTCAAACATATAATTTATATTATCAAAGAAAATCGCACTTACGATCAGGTTTTCGGCGATTTGGCGAACTCCGGCGATAATACAAAAGCCGACGGCGATGCGAATCTGGCGATTTTCGGCGCGGGCGAAGCGGCGAATTCGCCAAGCGGGAAAACTCAAAATATCACACCGAACCAACGCGCAATAGCGTTGCGATTCGGTTTATTTGACAGATTTTTTGTCAATGCCGAAGCGTCGCCCGACGGTCATAATTGGTCAACCGCCGCGTTTTCAAACGATTATGTTGACAAAGCGTTTCGCTGGGATTATTCGGGACGCGGACGTACTTACGATTACGAAGGTTTTAATCGTCTGCCGAATTTTGACGCGCCGAATTATCTACCGCCGATATTTAATTTGCCGGCGACGGGCGATGATTTGGCAAATTATATGAAACGCTATGTGCCGTATTTGCGCGGCGGGCGCGACGTTGCCGAACCGGAAACGCTTTATCTTTGGGACGCAGCGGCACGAAATAATTTGACGCATCGAAATTCGGGGGAATTCGTCGCTACGATTTCCGAAGAAGATGTCAAAGAAGTCAACACGCGCAAAAGCAAATCTTACCCGGATATTTCGCCGACGCTGCAAGCGTTTGCGGCGAAAAAGACAATCGAAGGAAATTTCAGCCCGACTTTTCGCAATTTCGATTTATCCACGCCTGACATTTTAACAGTTGATTCATATAAAGAAATGAAGAAATCGGGCGAAAAAATTGACGGTGTAATTACGCGCCAAAATACGAACGAAAAGTTTCGCGGAAATTCACGTTTCGGCGAATGGCAGAATGAATTTAGCGGTTATCTGGCGGATTTGCAGAATGGCAAAGGCGATACGATGCCGAATTTATCGGTTATGCGATTTTCCAGCGATCATACTTCAGGTTTGCGGGCGAATTTTCCGACACCGCAGTTTTACGTCGCGGAAAACGATTATGCCGTCGGAAAAGTCGTCGAGGAAGTTTCAAAAAGTCCGTTTTGGAAAGATACGGCAATTGTCGTGGTCGAAGACGACGCGCAGGACGGCAGCGATCACGTTGACGCGCATCGTTCGGTTGCGCTCGTTATCAGCGCGTATAATCGTAAAGGTGTGCTGATTCACGATTTTCATAATACAGTCAGCCTGATTCGGACGATGGAAATTCTGCTCGGAATTTCGCCAATGAACCAACTTGATGCAACCGCTTCGCCGATTGATATTTTTCAAAATGAGCCTGATTTAACGCCGTTTCAGGCAATTTTGCCCGATGTCGCGCTCGACAATTTGATGCCGCCGCGCAACGCCAACGCGGAAATGCGTAAATATATGAAATTGACGGACAAACAAAATCTGGCTCACGCAGATATGGCAAATCCGCGCGAATTAAACGAAATTATTTGGTTTTCGGTGCGTGGAAATACGTCAGAAATGCCCGAAATCGCGCGGCTTCCGGCGTTCGATTTGATGACGACGGGAATTGTTAAAGAAGATAATGACGAGGAACGCGAAGAACAAAACGAGGAAATTGAAATACGGGCGAAAGTTATTAAACATCTGGCAAAGACGCGGAGTAAAATCAGATAAATCACAACTATTTTTTTAGCCACAGATTTTCACAGATAAGTAGTCGGACACAATTATCTTATAGAATAGTTGAAGTCCGAAAAATTGATTCTTAAAATACTTCCCACTGCTCCGAGAATCTGTCTGACCGAGTAGTGCAATTGTGCTTTATCAATATAATCTGACGGACTCAGCC
>JBBSIE010000154.1:0-7528 GCA_038232235.1 Pyrinomonadales bacterium
GACAGCGTCGGCGAAAAGTATGTTTTTCACCCTGGCGATAACCTTTTTCTAAGGCTTCGCTTTCTGCTACACTCAGTTCAAGTTTCTTGATTTTCCCCATTTCGGGAAATAATATACCATCTTTTTGTCCGACTACTTATCTTGTCCAACACATATTTCGGCTTGAAACAAATCCGCCGAATCAGAACCGCTAATGCGGACACCAATACAAATCTAAAATTTTTCTCATTATTTTATTTCCTTTGTTTAGCTTGTCGGGACGTGGGAATTTTAGTTCACGCGCCGGTTAATTTTTACAAAATAATTTGAATCCATTTGCTCTAATCGCACTCATATCCGAGAGAGATTCGTTCTTTATTCTGTTGTTCGCCAGCCTCGCATTTGCCGTCATTTTTAAGTTCCGGCAAATGATTTATAAACCCACGCCGAAACCGCTCCGAAGACAATATGCGTAAAAATTGTGATACTGTTTCTCGCCATCGCAAACCACGGAAAAATAGCTGTAAATCCGTAAAAGTTGATGAAGTAAAGAATCAAACCGAAAATCGCACCGACTAAGACGGCAATTCCCAAATTGAATCGGCTGATGACAAAAGCGAGAATTACTCCAAAGATCATTGAGAGGATGAAGTGAATAACCATCGCCGTCATCACCGGCACGAAGGCGAAATCAGCCGGCGGCGGCAAAACATCTTTGCCCAGTCCGATTGCCGCAATCATTCGCGGCGGTCCCCACGGGCTTCCGCCGCCGATGAGCGGCACTAAAATCATTTCAAGTGCCAAAAATACCGCGCCGCCAATCAATCCCGCCAAAATAGCTTTTGACCAATTTATTCCTGTGTCTGTCATAACTTCAAATTCTCCTGTCATTTTCTCTTTGGCAAAGATACTTTCTTTTGCATCGCCAACTGCTCTGATTTCTCACTCGCCTTTGAGTAGCCTTTGAATAGTATTTTTCGGACGCTGCGCCGGCAGCCTCCGAAACCAGCCGGAAGCCCTGTCCGCAACCGGAAGATGTTATTTATCAAAACTTATATCCGATCAAAATGAATCTTTTTAGTTATTTTTTTTATCCATCATTTTGTCATCCATCATCATTTTTCCGCCCTTGATCATTCCGTTTAATATCGGAGTTCCGGGGCGCGGATCATAATTTCCTGCGTTGCCGTCGGTTTCTATCGTAACGACCGCCGCGCTGTAAGGCATCAGCGAATTTTGGATTCTAAAACGTCCGACGTAAGTATTTGTGCTGCCTTTTCGTAGTAAAACACCCGTGCTTAAAGCATAAGGAATTTCACGAACTTCCATAGCAAATTCCGGCATCCCGAAGGACGGACCGAATTTATGGTCGGCATCCGACGAACTGGAAGGTCCCGGACCGCCTTTTGTTCCCGCCGAAACCAACCAGCCTTCGAGAACCGCGCCGGCAGGCAGCGATGTTCCCTCAGGCAGAGTAACGGCGAAGTTCACGATTCCGTTCTTAGAGTCAACTTTGGCGAAACCGACGGCTTTTTCCAGTCCGGCTTTTTCGGCGAGCGGTGTCGCCATCAGCGGAAACGAATCTTTTCCCAACACCTTCTGAGTCATTTTGTCCTGAGCGACGACAGGTAAAGCCGCCAAACCGGCAATCAGCGCGATTGCAGCGAAATATAATTTTATTTGTTTCAACATAATTTTTTTACTTCTTATCTATTTTTCATTAACCGCCCTTGAAAGTTATCTCTTACGAACAGGTTAATTTTTGTTCAGCCTCTGCCGTTTTTGACTTTGGATAAAATACGCCAAGCCGCGCGGCAATCTTAATTTTGAGATTTTCGGAAAAGGAAAGGAAAAACGGCTAACAACTGTTTCTCCCTTCCTTGTTCCTCATCCGTCTTCTCACGGATTTTGTCGGCTGAATTTATTACCGTTTGTGAATTTGTTTCCACGACGGCTATCATCTAATCCGATCCATCTTGAATCCGCGCAAAGTTTTATTGAATACTCGATTATTTATTCGGGAATAAAATTATTGTTCTCGAACATTTTTCCTTTGAATCGGTTCTTACTTCTGTCGTGCATTTTCGGTATTTAATTGTTATCGAACCTGCTTTTGCAACAGTTAGATTGAATGTTGAAAAGTTTATAATTTTCCCAATCGGCTTTTCTGTGCGTTTTTATACACATAGAAAAAATGATTTGTTTTACAGATAAAAAAGGTATATTTTGATGACTAAAAACCGAACGACAAAAAGTTTTATGTTAGCCGACTAACATAGTTAAATTTTTATTTGCTGATATGCTCTCCCGCATATCAAATTTTGAGGAATGTATTTATGCTTTTGACAAAAACGAAGCTAACTGAAGCGAGAAGTTCAATGATTGCCGCGTCTAATTATTGTGAGGCAAAAAATAATCTGCTGCTTGCCGCGCTGTCGGGCGAGAAATTTAAACAATTACTGCCGTCGTTCAAGCGTGCCGAACTGTCGCTCGGCGACATTCTCAGCGACGCGGGCGACGAAATGCCGTATGTGTATTTTCCGACCGGCTCGATTATTTCCTTAATTTACACGACCGAAAACGGCTCAACCGCCGAAATGGGAATGATCGGCAGATGCGGTATGCTCGGCATTTCAAATTTTCTCGGCGGCAAAACGACTCCGAACCAGGCAATCGTGCAGGTGGCGGGCGGCGCGCTCAAAATCAGAGCCGAAATCCTCTGTCAAGAATTTTCGCGCGGCGGCGATTTGCAAAGAGTTCTGCTTTGTTTCACGCAGTTGCTTTTAACGCAGATTTCCCAATCTGCCGCCTGCAATCGTCTGCACAATTTTGAACAAAGGTTTTGTCGCTGGCTTCTTTTTTGCCACGATTGCGTGATGAAAGATGAAATTATTATGACGCAGGAAATAATCGCGCATCTGCTCGGCGTGCGGCGCGAAGGCGTAACGGTTGCCGCCGGACGACTGCAGGATGCCGGAATGGTCAGCTATGCGCGCGGTCATATCCAAATTCTCGACCGGCAGAAACTCGAAGAAAACACCTGCGAATGTTACGGCATAGTCAAGGACGAATACGGACGGCTTCTGAATTTATAATTTTGTTTTTTCGGCAGCGGCTTTATAAGGACTTTGGCGACCGCAACAGTCGGCTGATAAAATTTCGCAGGTTGTTGAAATTGTCCGGGCAGGTAAAATAAATATTGCGCCCGATGTTGGATTCATCTGCTTCTTTTGACTCTTCCGCGCAAAAAATGATGGTTGGCACGTTTTCTCTCAATGCCGGGTGTTCACGGATACGATCAATGCCGGCGACAATATCGCTGATTTTACCGTCAAGGCTGATGAGCATCAGATTAATTACCAAAATCGTCCGCGCGTTATTTTTAATCACCGAATTAATAACTTTCATATTTCCGCATTTCCATCTGAAAGCTAAACTTATAACAGATAAAAATAGTGCGGTCTGTATAATAACCAACATACGGATTAAAAAAATTTGTTCATATTTTAACTATGACAAAAAAAGAATATCCGTTTGAATTTCCGCCCGATCAACATCAAGACTGCCGCACACTGACCGAATTGACAATTGAACATTTGCCGCAAGACGGCTCGCTCGGTCGCGTTCTGCGCTGTCGCAAAAATTCGTTCGTCTGGCTGCCGGATGACCGTCAGGACAAAATTTACTTTTTGCAAAAAGGACAAATCGTTATTTTCTTCAGCGATTCGGAAGGGCGCGAAACGATTGTGCAAACGGTTGAAGAAGGCGGAGCATTCGGCGAATTGTGTTTTTGCGGAAAATATGACAAGCGCGACTCGATTGCCCGCGCCGCCGTGCCGAGCGAAGCGGTTGCCGTTACGCTCGGCGATTTTATGGATTATATGCAGGTCAACCGCGAAGTCTTGGCGGCTTTGGTGTGGACGTATTGTATCCGTTTAGTAGACGCGCAACGCCGTGTCGAGATTTTGGCAAAGCGCGGCGCGGAAGAAAGATTAGCGCATTTGCTGCTTCATTTGGCGACAACGCAAAACCGTAAATACGGCTTAAAGACGAAAGAATCCGATGAGGTCGTTCTTCCATTTAGCCATAATGAATTAGCGCAAATGGCGGCAATGAGCCGCCCGCACGTTTCCGTTACAATGAGTAAATTAAGACAGCGCGGATTTGTAGATTATAAACGTAATAATCCGCTTATCGTCAATGTTTCCGCGCTTAAAAAATATCTGACCGGCGAGTAAATTATTCAATATCAATAGAATAGGTTCTATTTCAGTTCCTGCAATGCTGCTTTTGCGGTTTCGATTTGCAAAATATCAAAAGCCGGATTTAATTTGATTGCTCTTTGCAGATAATCGGCGGCGGCTTTTTTGTTTCCCAACTCTTTTTCAATCATTCCCGCGTGGTAAAAAATCCGCGCGTCCTTTGTTTTCATACGCATCGCCTCTGTTATGGCTTTTTTGGCTTCCTCAAATTGTCCTTTTTTATACAAACACCAGGCATAAATATCTGCCGTTAAAATATCCTTTCGCTTTTCGTGTTCGGCAGTGGCAATTTGAAGAGCTTCGTCAAGTTTTATGTCGTGGTCAGCCCAGAGAAGCGCAAGTGTCCGTTGGTCAATATTGCCGAACTTTTGTTCGATAAATTCGGCTAAGTCATACTGTTTTTGCGCTTCGTCCGGTTTGCCTAATTTTGTGTAAATATCACCGAGCGCAATATCCGTCAGAGTCAGCGGAACTCGTTCCTGCGCCTGCGTATAAAATTTGGCGGCATTTTCATAATCACCGGCTGCCGCGCGAACTTTACCTTTGGCGGCGAGTCCGAAATGATAATCCGGGAAAGTTTTCAAAGATTGATCATAAACTTTTTCCGCTTCGTCATAACGCCCAACCTTAAACAGCTCGTCGCCCAAATGCACCAGACACCAAGCCTGTGCTTCTTTATCTGCCGGATCGGCAATTTTCGCCGCCGTTTTCATCGCGTCAATCGCGCCGTCGCTGTCGCCGTAAAAATAACGAACGTAGGAAACGCGGGCGTAAGATTCCATATTCGGGTGCAGGTCAACCATTTTCTGAACCGCGTCGGCGGCGGCTTCATAATTACCGAGTTCTACATTGGCATCGGTTAAAACGCCATAAATAATCGGGTCTTGCGGATGTTCTTTTTGTAATTGCGTTCCAAACTCCAGAGCTTCCTGAAAGCGATGAAAAGTTAAAAGCAAAGATGCTCTGATTCGTTGCGCGTCATAATTGGCAGATTCGATTTCAAGAGCGCGATTGACGGCTGTTTCGGCTTTTGAATTCAAGCTGAAATCTCCCGTTTCGCGTGCCATATGGATATAAGCAATGGCGAGAGCATTATAACCGTTCGGCGAATTTGAATTTTTTTCAATCAGTTGTTGAGCGGCGGCGATTTGCGGATTTGTCGAAGTTGAAGTTTCAGAAAATTCCGCGCCCTTTTCTCTACTTTGAGATTTTTCGCCGACGGACGCTGAATTCTGAGTGCAGGATGTGTTTGACAGACAAAATAAAACGCCGACAAGAATAATACAAATCGTCAAGAATTTTATGTTTCGCATAATTAAATAGTGTATAAAGACAAATCAAGCGGCAGTGCCGCTTGATTTGTCGCTTAAATTTTGAGAAAACAACTATCTTTTGAGATTGTCGTTTCCGTCAACATTCGAGAGGTTAGACCCCTTAGTTTCAGTCGCTCTGCCTTCTTCTGCTCTCGCAGATGTACCCGTAGCCGGGAAATTGACCGTACTCGGTTGATTTCCCTGATTCGGAGTTTGAAGATATGGAAAACGCGACAAAAATCCTTCAAAGTTCACACTAACGCCGTCACCGACGGTGTTATTCGGTGCGACATTGAATGCCGGTGTCAAGGGAGTTCCGCCGAGTAATACGCGGAGTTCAATATCCACAACGTCATCCGTTACGCGCCGTCCGTTCGGGTAACCGGCAATGTCGCCGCCGAGTAATCCTAAACGACTGACCGAGCCGGAAGCAGTCGGCGGAATTGCAACATTCAATCGCAGGAATTCGTGTGCATTTCCGTCGGAAAGAAATGTTGTATAATTAGGTAAGCCCGGAACCGCTCCGGCAGGAATACCTGTTACGAAAATTGCCGCAACATCGTTTCGCGGTGCCGGCGGAATGTTAATGTTAATCTTAGTTCCATCAAAAAGTCCGTAAGTAGCCAGAGCAAACTTAATAATTTTTGGAAGTTCCGGATCAAGCACAGCGGCTACTACCGGAGCTACAGTGTAATCTAACGACGGTGACAGCGAGTTGAAAGCATCTTTCAATCCGAGCGGCACAACTACTTCGTTAATAAGCGGATTGCCGAGTCGGGAAATCTGTCTCCACGCACCCTGCGAGCTTCTCGTTCCGTCTGCTTGAATCACTCTGGTTGAACGACGGCTGGCGGTTGAAAAAATACCGATAACTGCATTTGGGTCGGTTGAACTGCTCGGAGCGGTTCTTGTAGCGGTCAGATCTTCAATCGGTACTTCAATGGCAATCGTGCTGATGTTTTTGCCTCTTAACGAATCAACGCCGCCTGTGGCACTGACTGAACGATAACCGATAAGGTCGAAAACACCGAGATCAAGGAAAAATCCTTCATCACGTTGTCCGGCAAAAACCTTTCCACCGCCCGGAACAGTGTATACCGCCGGTTGACCTAAATTAGCTTCGTAATTAGGGGTTGTGCGCGGTCCGATATTTGACGGTGGAGTACGAAGTCCGCCCGCAATAAATTGTCCGCGACGACTACCTGAACGTTCAACCCGACGCACAGTATATGTTTGCGGCATATTATAATCAAGATCGGTAAGCGAACTGATTACCCCATCTACGTTAACAGTATTCATTCCCAATACAGTATTTGGATTTACAATTTGAGTTGTAAATTGGAACTGATATGTAATATCTTCGATTCCGTCTCCCGTATTATCAATTTTGATTTCATACAAAACCGTATCATCAAAACGGAAAAACTGAGGTCCATCCGATGGTCCTTGAAGCGGAATAAAATTGGCAAGAATAGTTACAAAACCGCTGCGCCCGGATTCGGTACTGCGAAAAGCGTAAACGTCGGTATTGTCGGCATATCTATCCATGGCAATAAGTGGTGCTTCGGCGTGACTTGATGCAAAAGTCGGCAATCCTGTTAATCCTAAGCACAATAATAAAACAAAGAAAATGCGAGTCATTTTCAAACCTTTTTCATATAAAACCTTTTTCATTTTTTTTTACTCCTTCCCATAAATTTAATGGTTGCCGCGCCTTTCGTTAGAAGGAATGACGCAGCAACCACAGTCAGTTTTTAGTGTGTATCGTAATTAGCGACCGGATAATCTCCGTTCACTCCGAAGGTTCTGAACGTCACTCCGTCGCTGCTGTTGATCACGTAAAACGTCGAGTTCTGCGGACGATAGACCGAAACATCTGTTTTACCGTCGCCATCGTAATCATTCTGCGTCGGTAAATCCGGCTTCGCTCCAAACTGCACCGAATAAATGCTGTTGTCCGAACTTCTCAAAATA
>JBBSIE010000155.1:0-7450 GCA_038232235.1 Pyrinomonadales bacterium
ACAGCGTCGGCGAAAAGTATGTTTTTCACCCTGGCGATAACCTTTTTCTAAGGCTTCGCTTTCTGCTACACTCAGTTCAAGTTTCTTGATTTTCCCCATTTCGGGAAATAATATACCATCTTTTTGTCCGACTACTTATAACAAAACTTTGTGCCAAAACTGCAACACAACTTTCAGTCAACCATTTGATTATGCTTATGAGAAGTTCATCTCTTGGATTTTTGAAAACAAAGAAGAAGGTTATTCGTAGGCGAATAATTATTTTTTTTCACATTTACGGCGAGGGGTTTGCGGACTCCCAAAGAAATTTATATAAATACTTTGCAAAAAGTTTGGGGTGTAAGCTAATTGATGAAAATATAGCTGTTCCAAAAGATATTCAAGAACTGATGTTTTTGGAAAACTTTCAAACAGGATTAAGAATTACGTTTGCAGTGAATGAAGATATGTTATCACTTCCTAAAAAAGATAGAATCGGTCTATCAAAAGGTGGTTTATTTTCTATTCCTCATGATGAAGATACTTGGACATTTATATGGCACGAAACATTTGAATGGTTAAATGTTTTCTATTGGTATAACTATAACGTAGAGCAAGAACTTGGCTTTCCTTGGGTTGCAGATTCGCAATACTTACATCTCGGAACTTATTCTTTGTCTACTCCTGAGTGGCATTCAGAAATCATCAAAATGAAATGCAATCAAGATAAAGTTTGGGTAGAGTTAATGAAAAATAAAATAGATCAGGTTGATTAAGAGGAAAATATTTTGAACGAAAAACAATTCAAAGGAAAATCGGCAATCGTAACGGGCGCGACGCGCGGCATTGGCAAGGCGATTGCGCTGGAGTTGGCAAAACGCGGCGCGAATGTGGCATTTAATTATGCGAAAAGCGCGGACAAGGCAGAAAAACTGAAAGCGGAAATCGAAAATTCGGGTGTGAAATGTTTCGCCGCGCAATGCGATGTGGCGAATACGGAAGCGTCGGCGGATTTTGTCAAACAAACGCAGTCTGAATTCGGCACGGTTGATTTTTTAGTCAACAATGCCGGAATCACGCGCGACACTTTAATTTTACGAATGAAGGAAGACGATTGGGATTCGGTTATTGACACGAATTTGAAGGGCGCGTGGAATTTTTCGAAGGCGGTTTTGCGCCCGATGATGAAAAATGAAACGGGCGGTTCGATTTTGAATATTTCGTCAATTTCCGGCATCGTCGGAATGCTCGGACAAACGAACTATTCGGCATCGAAGGCGGGAATGATCGGTTTGACGAAATCTTTGGCGAAGGAAATCGCCAGCCGGAAAATTACGGTCAACGCTTTGGCTCTTGGTTTAATCGAAACAGAAATGGCGAGCGAGATGAACGCCGAATACCGCGAAAAAATCTTGGCGCAGATTCCTTTGGGCAGACTCGGAAATGTGCAGGAAGTCGCCGAAATCACGTGTTTTATGCTGTCGGACGCAGCGCGTTACATCACTGGACAAGTAATTCAACCCGACGGCGGACTCGCAATGTAAAGGATAAAGGCGAAAGGATGAAGGATAAAGTTAAGACAAAATCAACTTGATTTACTTTCGCCTTTCGCCTTTATCCTTTATCCTTTAAGAAGATGTCTTTGCAATACGAAAAAGAACAAATCGAAACGCCAAAGGAGAAAGGCGAAAATCTTCAAACGGCACCGTCTGTTTTGCCGGTTTATTCGATTATTTTGATTATGTGTCTGATTGCGGTTTCCGTTTCTCAATTTTGGGTTGACGGCGAAAGCGGAATTTTGTTGGGCGGCGGGAAATCCATAATTCTCGCCGGATTTAATAAATCGCTTTTTCTCGCCGGACAATATTGGCGAATTTTAACCGGCGCGGCTTTGCACGGCGGATTGGTTCATCTGGCTTTTAACTGCTACGCGCTTTACGTTCTCGGCAAACTTATCGAAGTTTTATCAAATCGCGCGCATTTGGCAATCGTTTTTTTGCTTTCCGTAATCGGCGGCGGCGTTTTGAGTTTGATTTTTCTTCCCGATGTTCCGTCAGTCGGCGCATCCGGCGGCATCGTCGGATTTCTCGGTTATCTGGCGGTCTACGGTTATCGCCGCCGACAGCTTTTGACCAATGCGTTTCTCAAAAATATGTTGTTCAATATCGGATTTATCGCGCTCTACGGCTACTTTTTGCGCGAATATATTGACAATTTCGGACATCTCGGCGGGCTTCTGGTCGGCGCGGTCTACGGATTTTTCCAAATTTCCGGCGATGTCTATAAAGACCCGCGCGAAGTCGGCAAAACAACGGAATTTCTCGGTTTAATCGCACTCGGAATTTTCATCGCAACTTCACTTTTCAGCATTTTAGTCATTTTGGGTATCGTTTGAAACTTTTCTCAAACTTTCGCCTTTCGCCTTCATCCTTTATCCTTTTAAGAATATGCCCAGAGTTAGAGTTCATCAGCACGTTAATCCGCTTGCGCCTTATTATCGGTTTACGCCAAAACCTTTGGAGATTGAAAAGGTTTTTGAAAATCCCGATTTACCGCTGCATCTCGACATCGGCTGCGCTCGCGGCAGGTTTATTTTGAAAATGGCGGAAATCGAAAAGAGTTGGAATTTTTTAGGTTTGGAAATCCGCGAACCGCTGGTTGAAGAAGCGAATCGCCTCGCAAAAGAAGCTGATTTGAAGAATCTGCATTACGAATTTTGCAACGCGACACACGCGCTCGACAAATTTTTAGAGAAACTTCCCGCCGACATTTTGCAGACGGTAACTATTCAATTTCCCGATCCGTGGTTTAAAAACAAACACGCCAAACGTCGAATGGTCAAAGATAAAATGGTCAAAACGATAGTCGAACATTTGAAAACCGCAGGCAATGTTTTTATTCAGACGGATGTTGATTTTCTGGCGGAAGAAATGTTTGAAATTTTCAGAGAAAATAACAGACTGCGTGAATTAAAAATTTCAGAAAACCCGTTTCCCGTCAAAACCGAAAGAGAAACAGCCGTCGAAGAAAAAGAGTTGCCTGTTTTTCGCCGCGTCTTTGAAAAATAAAGTAAAAAAGCGAAAGGAAATTTAATAATTTCCTTTCGCTTTTGACAGTTTTTTATTTTTCAATTATCTATCGTTTATCTGAATTGAACGAAGCACATTCTGAAAAGCCGAATTATATCTTGAAGATTCGTCCTGCGGCGCAACTGCTGCGATATACATCAAAGCACCGTTTCTAAGCTGTGTCGTAAAAATATTGACAACTTCCGTTCTGCCTGTGATCGGCGAACGTCCCGACAAAACCGTCGAGTAAGCATTTCGGCGGTCAATCGTCGTGCGTGAAAATCTCGAATCCTGACGCAGATAATTATTTTCACCCTGCATCAAACTGTTGACATATTCTTCGGTTGCACGTCCCAAATCATTATTTTGAGTTTGCGTAACGCCGATCATCACGCCGTGCGTAATGCCGTAGTTGCCGTAAGCACCTTGCGGAGCAAAGGTTATGCTGTTCTGGCTTTCAAAAACCTGCCAGTTGTTCGGTAGATTGACACGGAATAGGTTGCCGCCGTTGTATGACACACTTCTCGAAGAAGGATATTCGACGCGGCTTTCGTATCTGCCGTTATTCATCGGATTTTCCGTGCGTTCTCCCTGCGGATTTCTCTGAGCGTTTTGCTGTATTTGCGCCGATGTTTGGGCGGGCGACATTCCGCGAAGCATACTTTGGACACGCTCGAATTCCCGCGTATTTTCAATCGGATTCGGCGAAACTCTCAGCATTTGCGCTTCACGATTGATGTTTTCATAACGGTTTTCAGGATTCGGATGGTCGCTCAAAAATTCGGGAGCGCGACTTCCGCCGCTTTGACGCTCGATTGTTTTAAACATATTCGCCAAATCTCGCGGATCGTAACCGGCACGCGCCATAATCTGCGCGCCGAGCGTGTCGGCTTGTGTTTCATACTTGCGGCTAAAGCGTGTGAAATAACCTTGTGCAAAAATTTGCCCGAGTTGTGCGCCGGTTTGTCCGCCGAGAATCGCGCCGGTTAAAATTGCGCCGATGCCGAGAACTTGATTAAGCGGTTTATTGACTTCAGTTGCCTGTGCAGTTCCGTGCCGCAAGGCGACGTGGGAAAGTTCGTGCGCCATCACACCTGCCATTTCGCCTTCGTTTTTTGCCGCTTCAATCATTCCGCGATTGACATACATATAACCGCCCGGAAGCGCGAAAGCGTTAATATCGCTGGCGTTGACAACCTTAAATTGATAACGAAATTCAGAATGCTGAAACTGCGAAGGAATCGCGGCAACCAATCTGCGTCCAACCTCCGCAACATAATTCGTCGCTTCACGATCATTCAAAATCGGCATTTGCTGTTCGACTTCCTGAGATGCCTGTTGTCCGAGTTTTATGTCATCCTGAATGTTGTATTTATTTTTCGGCATCGAAATGCGAGTCTGTCCGATTGCCGCCAGCGGCATCATTATCATCGTCCAAACCAACGCGATTGTCGCAAAATTTCTTCCTAAATCATACTTTTTCATTTTTCTCTCCTCAAAGATTTGCCTTGTTTTGTTACAAATTTCTCGTAAATATCAATTATTAATTACGCCAAGAGTTAAATTGCAAGGAATGTGCCAAACACAGTATTGAATTAAAAGTTAAAATGCAGGCTGGTTGAAATTATTATAAACAAATTTAGGAAAAGCCTGTAAATACAAACTAAAAGGTATTTTTTTTGGAATGAAATAATCTAAAAGAAGAACGGCAGATTACCGGGGCGGGAAACATCCGGCTAGGAAAGAGGTTTAAATTTTACACCAAATGGTTTAGTGAGTGGTAAATTGTGCAGTTTTTTCAGAGCCTGCTAATTTTTCACCGCAATTTTCTTTTTCCGAAAGCGGCTTCAAAACTTCTTTGATTTTACCGATTAAGGCTAAAATATCACTCGAATTTACTTTTCCGGCATATTTGTTTTCAACTAAAAATGCCAATGCAAGTTCGCTGCTGAGTTCGTTTGCTGAATCCATAATTTTCCTTTGCCATCAAAAATTCTGCGGTAAAAATACAACTATTCCGAAATTACATCTAAATTAACTTTTTTCGGTTGTTTTAATGCTAGAACAAGTATTAAAAATTGTTAAATTATCCGATGTTAAATAAATGTTACAGTTTTTGGCTTAAAAATTAACCGATCAGCAAATTGTTGGTATAATTCGTTTTTACATAAAATTTGATCTAATTTTTTCAGACTCAAATAAGAGTTGAAAGTATAATTTTGTTTAATGTTTATCGGGAGAATTTAATGTTTATAAAAACTATTTTAAGTTACAAATTTATCGGTCTATTTCTGATTTTTGTCGTTGCCTTGAGTGCGGCGTGCAGCGGTCAGCCTGTCGGTCAAAACGGCGGCACGACAAACAGCGGCGGCGATATTCGTCTGCAAGGTTCGGGCGCGAGTTTTCCAAAACCGATTTATGAAAAATGGGTGAACGAATACGGCAAGGTCAATCCGAATATCAAAATTGATTATCAATCAACGGGTTCAGGCGCGGGGCAAAAAGCGATTTTGGCGAGAACGGCTGATTTCGGCGCGTCTGACGATCCGATGTCCGACGAAGATTTGCAAAAAGGGGGCGATTTGATGCACATTCCGACGGTTTTGGGCGCGGTCGTTTTGACTTATAATCTGCCCGATGTCAAAGAACCTTTGAAACTTTCGCCGGAGACGATTGCCGATATTTACCTAGGCAAAATCAAAAAATGGAACGATCCGAAACTCAAAGCCGACAATCCGAATCTGAATTTGCCGGATGCGGACATTCTGCCGGTTTATCGCGCGGATTCGAGCGGAACGACGGCGGTTTTTACCGATTTCTTATCGAAAACCGTTCCAGAATGGAAAGAAAAAGTCGGTGCGAACAAACAGCCGAGTTGGGTTACGGGCGTTGGCACGGGCGCACCGCGCAACGACGGCGTGATGGGACAAGTCAAACAAACGCCGAATTCTATCGGTTATGTCGAACTGACTTTTGCCAAGGCGAACAATCTGCCGACGGCTTTGATAAAAAACAAAGCGGGCGAATTTGTCGCGCCGAGTCTGGAAGGCGTTTCAGCAGCGGCGGCAAGTTCTGTTAATGAGATGCCCGAAGATATGCGCGTTCAAATCACGAATGCCGACGGTAAAGACGCTTATCCGATTTCGAGTTACACATATATTTTAGTTTATAAAAATCAGCAAGACGCGACCAAAGGTAAAGCGTTGGCGGACTTTTTATGGTGGGCGATTCACGACGGCGAACAATTTACGAAGGATTTGAATTACGCGCCGCTGCCAAATGAAGTTATTAAGAAAGCAGAAGCGAAAATCAATTCGATGACAAGCGGCGAAAAGCCTTTGCGTCAATAAACGTAAGATATTGCCTGCGAAACATACGAAATTCACTGAATAAGAAAAGACCTCAAAAGTTTTTCGTATATTTAGTGTGTTTCGTGGGCGAAAATTTTTCTTAATCTTTAACTTTAATAAAAATAAACTTGGCACAAACAGGCACAGTCGGCGATAAAGTTTTTCGCACCATTTTATTTATCACTGCCGCAACTATTGTTGTGATTATGGCGGCGATGATTTTTATGATGGTGCGGAATTCTCTGCCGACGATCAAAACTGACGGTTTAAGTTTTCTCATCGGAAGCGAATGGAAACCCGCCGAAGATATTTTCGGCGCACTGCCGTTTATTTACGGCACGATTGTCTCTTCCGTCATCGCGCTGATAATTTCCGTGCCGATCTCGCTCGGCATCGCAATCTTTTTGACCGAACAGGCACCGAAAAAAATCGCCGCGCCGATTGCTTTTATGGTCGAACTTCTGGCGGCGATTCCGTCGGTGGTCTATGGCTTGTGGGGAATTTTCGTGCTTGCGCCGTTTATCCGCGATTATCTCGGCGTTTTTCTCGAAAATTATTTCGGTTGGCTGCCGCTTTTTCAAGGACGTTTGACGGGAATCGGAATGTTGACGGGCGGAATTATTCTAGCTTTGATGGTTACGCCAATAATTACGGCGGTTGTCCGCGATATTTTGGAAGTTGTTCCGACACAGCAGCGCGAAGCCGCGCTTGCATTGGGCGCGACAAAATGGGAAACGACGCAAATTGTTCTCGGTAACGCGGCTTCGGGCATTGCGGGCGCGATTGTTTTGGGTTTAGGACGCGCGCTCGGCGAAACGATGGCTGTTACGATGGTCATCGGAAATTCGCCGCAGATTTCCGCTTCACTATTTGAACCTGCTTACACAATCGCGTCGGTTCTTGCGGCAAATTTTGCCGAAGCGACCGACAAACTTTATCTGAGCGCGTTGATTGAAATGGGTTTGGTCTTGTTTCTCGTAACTTTCGTCGTCAACGCTTTCGCCAAATTGCTGGTCGCAAGAGTCGGAAAAAGAATGCACGCATAATGTCTAA
>JBBSIE010000156.1:0-7373 GCA_038232235.1 Pyrinomonadales bacterium
GCGGTCAAATCAAGCGCAAAAGAGCGCAAGATTTGACGAAATTTAGCCTTAGAAATCTTGGCGCGAACAAATTGCTTGTATGTTACTGTCATAACTGGATTTAACTATTATACATAAATTCTTATCTAGTCTTGACCCTTATTAGAAATCCAATCTTCAATAATTGTCTGGAATTCGCGGGCTTTTTCGACTAATTCGTCGGCTTCGGTTTCAGATGCGACTTGTGTTGCATCATAGTCAATCAGATTTCTTTTCCGGCGGCACGTTTCAAAGTAATCGGCTAGATTTTCAGCATCAACGGTTCCGAGCGCATTTTTTACTGCGTCGAAAGTTGTCCGGTGATGTCCTACTTTGTTAGAAGAAACCCGATAACCCGAACAGGCAATCGCCATTTTTGAAAGTTGCAGCACGGCGTTATATGCGGTAGCGAAACGCCTGTCGTCGGATAACCCGTCAATTTCAGAATCTTTCAGATCACGATTGACCAATTCCCGCAAATTCTCAATTTCCTGCCGGCTGGTTGTATGTGTTTGAACGCTGCCGTTCGCCAGTAAGCTTTGCCAACTCATTTTGATCTCCAATTAAAAATATTTTTTCTCGTCCAAGAACTTCCGTTAAAAAATGATTCCCCGAAATTACCTTGTTTTGAAATTCTTCCAAGCTATAACAAGTGGGGTTAATTTCCCGGTTGAACTGCTGCTCTAAATCTCTCAAAATCGGCGATAGTCCGGCTAACCCGATTGAGCCGATCATCATTAAATCAACATCGCTTTGGGCGTGATCTTCCTTCCGGGCGACTGAACCGTAAATAAAGGCAATGTCTATTTTCTCTCCGAAAGATGATAGTACCTCCTTTAAATTTACAGCTACCCCCATCGTTTGGACTATCAAATCCCGCAGCGGCGCAAAGATGGGCGAATTTGTTTCCGCCTGAAAATAAACACGATTGCCGTCACGACGGCTCCGCAGGATACCGCTTTTAACCAATGTATTAAGTTCCCTCTGCAAACTCGACGGAGTAGTATTGATAAAAGTAGCCAATTCACTCATAAACCACCACTTCTCCGGTTGAATGTAAGTCGCCGCCAAAATATTTTGACGAATTTTAGGGAATAAAGCATCAATTAGACTTTTTTTACGCATTTTGCGTATTATCTTACGCTAATTACGTATAATACACAAATTTTCAGTATGGGATTTCCGCCCAAACCCACGAAAAGTATTAATAAGGCTTTTCATCACACTTTGGTTTTTTTCGTTTCTTCGTTCAAATACCGATAAACGCTTGCTTTTGACAGCCGATATTCCTGCATCAGATTTTTAATCAACACGCCGGTATTGCGCTTTTCCCGCAGTTCCCTGATTTGCCCGTCCGACAATTTTCTTTTCCTGAAAGATTTTCCGGCAATGTTTTAATTTATCGAGCTGCACCTGTAAACTTTGCCCGACCGACGAGACGCGGGCGTAACCGATGAGTGCCATAATGTTTTGATATTTGAACAAAGGTTTCAATTCAACTAGGATGTTGTGAGAATTATAATATGAGACATAAAATAAGACAATGTTTTCAGCGAGTCTTATAAACTCTCTACTTTCTGAATCTTTCCAAATGCCCGATAAATCCAAAACTCCGCATCTCGGACGACTTCATATTCTGACGAGCGAAGAAATTCAAAACATTTTCCATCTGCCTGATTTCAGCGATGTGGAAAGGTTATTGCATTTTTCTTTGAGCGAAACCGAATTTGAAGTTCTTACTCAAACACGGTCTTTCGCTTCTAAATTGAATTTCATTTTGCAACTCGGCTATTTCAAAGTTCGCCGACTATTTTTCAACTTTGAATTTTCGGAAGTTTCCGGCGATGTTGAGTTTATTCGGCAAAAATATTTTTCTAATGAAATATCTGAAGTTAGTAATTTACCGAAGATTGCCGTCAATACTTTACTCAAACATCACCGAATCATCGCTGAACTTTATAATTATCAATTCTGTGATCGCCGGGAACGAAATCTGATTGAAAAAAACGCTCGGAATTCCGCCAAAATATCAATTAAACCGATTTTTATTTTTCGGGAAATCATTCACTTTTTGGAGGTCAACCGCATTATTTTGCCCGGCTATAGTTTTCTCCAAGACATTGTTTCACAATCGCTAATCGCCGAAGAGCAACGTCTAAAAACTATTCTGCAAAACAAATTGATTTCTCCCGATATTAAACGACTTAACGAACTTTTTTCAGATTCTTTCGAACTTTATGAAATAACTAATCTCAAGCGTGAACCGAAGGATTTTACTTTAAGCGAAATCAGACGCGAGATTGAACGCGGTGTTAAAATCAAAGAACTTTATCAAACCGGAGAACGCATTCTGCCGCTTTTGGAAATCTCCAACCAAAGCGTTGCTTATTACGCTTCGCTCGTTTCGTATTATCGGGTGGATAAACTCAAGCGTTTTGATAATTGGACAACTTATCTTTATCTGCTGTGTTTTATTCACCGACGCTTTGGGCGACTTCACGATATTCTCATTAATTGCCTGCTCTACCGGGTCAGGCAATATACCGACCAAGCCAAAGAATTTGCCGTTCAGGAATTATCCTCGATCAATTTGAGCAATAATAAAATCGCCGTCAAAGCGGCTGATGTCTTAAAATTATTGACTGATGATCAAATTCCGTTCGATACTCCTTTCGGTCTGATTCGACAAAAAGCCTTTCAGATTTTGGATAAAGATGAAATTACGCAATTTACCAATCAAATTCTGCACGAAAACGGATTGGACGAAACCGAATTTCGTTGGGAGTATATCGAAAGAAGCGCGGCTCAATTCAAATTGAACTTACGTCCTTTGTTAGTTAGTGTTGATTTTTCTGAAGTAGGCGAAACTTCGGAGTTATCAAAAGCGATTAACTTTTTGAGAAAAGTTTTTCAAAGTGAACAAAGTCTCTCAAATCTCAATCCAAAGAAGTTTCCAACCGGTTTCCTGCCTCAGAAATCGCTTCGTTACTTTTACCAAATAGACAAGAAATCCAAGAAAAAACAAATTCTTGTCAATCGTTATGAATTTTTCGTTTATCAGTCTTTGGTAAAAGCTATCGAAGCCGGTGATCTCAGTTGCCGCGAAAGTTTGAAATTCCGCAGTTTTGAAGACGATTTAATTGACGATCAGATCTGGCAGCAAAAAGCGATATTGATTCAGCAAGCTAATTTGCCGCTTCTGTCCGAACCAATTGATTTTCATCTCAAACAATTGGAAAAGCAGCTCGAAGAACGATTGTCATCAGTTAACCGGCGAATTTCAGAGAAAGAAAATAAATCCTTTACCCAAACGGAAAACATAACCCGCTGGTCGCTCAAATACCCCACCCAAACTGAAACTCATTCGGATGCTTTCTTTGAATCAATCCCACCGCGTGATCTCTATCAAGTGCTTCGCTTCGTTCACGAACAAACCGGATTTATTGACACCTTTACACATCTACGCGGAAAATACGCTCGACAAAAAGCCGATCAAATAATTATCTCCGCTTTTTTAATTGCTTGGGGAACCAACACCGGACTCGGTAAAATGAGTAAAATCTCCGACCAAACAGCCGACGTTCTGCAAACCGCTTCGGATAACTTTATTCGTCTTGAAACTCTCCGGGAAGCAAATCGAACAATCGTTGACGAAATTGCCACATTTGATTTGTTCCAACACTTCAATTTTAACGAAAAAGTTCATTCGAGCAGCGACGGTCAAAAATTTGAAACCCGTTTTCAGACAATTAATGCGCGTTATTCTCCGAAATACTTCGGTCTTAAAAAAGGCATCGTCGCTTATCCCTTGGTTGCCAATCATATTCCCGTTAATGCCCGAATTATCGGGGCAAATGAACACGAAAGTCATTTTGTCTTTGATATTTTATTCAACAACTCCACCAAGATTCAACCCGAAGTTCATTCAACCGATTCACACGGAGCAAATCAAGTCAACTTCGCTTTACTTCATTTATTCGGCTACCAATTTGCGCCGCGCTTCAAAGATATTTACGAGACCGTGACCAAATCTCTTTACGCATTCAATCATCCGAGCCGTTACGCTGATTATCGAATAAAACCGATTCGGAAAATCAATCAAAAACTGATTATTCAGGAATGGGAAAATATCACCCGCATCATTTTGTCGTTGGCAAATAAAGCAACCACACAAAATATCATCACGCGGAAACTCGCTTCATACAATCGCACCAATCAGACCAAACAAGCCCTTTGGGAATACGATAACATCATCAGAAGCCTGTACTTATTGGAATATATTGACTCACCGCCGCTTCGCCAAAACGTCCATCAAGCCTTGAATCGCGGCGAAAATTATCACCAACTCAAAAGAGCCGTCGCCTTCGCCAACTTTGAAAATTGCGTTTTAAAAGCGAATACGAACAAAATATCTGGAATGAATGCGCCCAGTTGCTAACCAACTGCATTCTTTACTACAATCTGACGCTTCTGTCGGAACTCATCAACGAAAAAGAGAGGAATAATCAGTTTGAAGAAATTGAAAGCATCAAACAAATCTCACCAACGGCTTGGCAGCATATCAACTTTATGGGACGTTATGAATTCAATAAACCAACCGAAAAAATTAATGTCTCGGAAATTGTCAAGGAACTTTGTTTGATACCATTACCTAAAGTTCAAAACCCTTATTGATACTTTTCGTGGGTTTGGGCGGAAATCCCCAGATTCTTCATACAATATCGGCAAAACTTCTTTCAATTTGACGAAAAGTATAAGCTGAATAAATTAATACAATTGAAGTAATAACGACGGAAGTAAAAAGTGCTGTTAAATCAAAGGGGTTTCCAAAAGTTGCCGAACGATAACCTTCAATAATTCCGGTGAGAGGATTAATCGCCAACAACCATCGCCATTTTTCCGGTATCAGGCTGGAAGGATAAATAATGGGCGTGGCAAACATCCAAAGCTGCGTAAAGAAGGGAAGCGCGTAGCGAACGTCCCGATATTTTACGTTGATTGCCGATGTCCAGATTCCGATACCCGCGGTTAGAAGTGCCGTCAAAAATATAAGAACCGGCAACATCAAAATATTTACCGACAGCCCGATGCCGTAATAAATCATTAAGAGAAACAATAATCCCAAAGCAATAATCAGGTCTATCAATCCCGCGCCGACTGCCGCTATCGGAATAATCATTCTTGGAAAATAGACTTTTGTAATGAGGCTCGAATTCACAACCAGGCTGTTTCCGCTGCTGTTTAAGGAATTTGAAAAGAAAATCCACGGCAGCAAACCGGAGTAAGCGAAAATAGGATACGGAATTCCATCGGACGGAACAGAGGCTAATTTTCCGAAAAAAAGCGTAAAAATTATCATCATTGACAACGGCTGCAAAATCGCCCACAGAATGCCCAAAACCGTTTGCTTATATCTGACCTTTATATCTCTGACAGTCAAAACATACAACAAATCACGATACTTCCAAAATTCCGGCAAGTTTAGCGAACGGCGGCTCGATTCAATGACGACGACGGGTTTTTCCGGCAAATTCGTTTGAGATAAATCTTTATTTGAGTTGACACTCGATTTGTTCATCGTCGAAGAGTTTTTTTATGAATTTTAGTAGTCCAAATGCGGATTTTTGATAAATTCGATGTCGGCGGCAATCATAATTTTTATCAAATCGTCAAATTTTGTCTGTGCCTTCCAGCCCAAAACTTTTCGGGCTTTCGACGGGTCGCCGATCAAAACGTCAGCTTCGGTCGGACGAAAATATGAAGGATTGATACGAACAAGAACCTGATTCACATTGACAAATTGTTCATCCGTTTTGGTCTTTTCACTCAAAACCTCCTTATTTATTGAAATAATCGTGCCGATTTCGTTTAATTCCTTCCCTTTCCAGCCGATTTTGATTCCCAAATATTCGAAGGTTTTCTCGATAAATTCTCTGACCGAATGCGTTTCGCCGGTTGCCAGCACAAAATCTTCCGGTTTTTCGTGCTGCATTATCCGCCACATTCCTTCGCAGTATTCGGGCGCGTAACCCCAATCGCGTTTCGCTTCCAGATTTCCCAAAATGAGTTCGTCGGATTTTCCCAAAACAATTGCGGCGATTTCCCTCGTGATTTTTTTGGTGACGAAAGTTTTGCCGCGTCGCGGAGATTCGTGGTTAAACATTATCCCGTTTGAAGCGAACAAATTATACGCCTCACGATAATTGATGACCGTCCAGTAAGCGTACAGTTTCGACACGGCATAAGGCGAACGCGGATAAAACGGCGTTGTTTCCGACTGCGGAATTTCGCGCACTTTTCCATAAAGTTCGGAAGTCGAGGCTTGAAAAAATTTCACCTGCCGAATTAAACCCGTTTCTCTGATCGCGTCTAAAAATCTCAAAGTGCCGAGCGCGTCAACCTGCGCCGTGTAATCCGGCACGTCAAAAGAAACTTTAACGTGGCTCTGCGCTCCGAGATTATAAATTTCGTCGGGTTCGATTTTTTCCAGCAAACGATTCAAACTGCTGGCATCAATCAAATCGCCGTAATGCAGAAACATTCGCTTGTCTAAAATTTCGGGATTATTATATAAATGATCAATTCTGGCAGTGTTAAATGAACTCGATCTTCTGATTATGCCGTGAACTTCGCAGCCTTTTTCCAACAAAATTTCCGTCAAATAACTTCCGTCTTGTCCGGTGATTCCCGTGATAAGTACTTTTTTCATAGACAGTTTTAAAAGCAAATTAAACTTGTGTCCGCAAAAACCATTCGTAAGTTTTTCGCAAACCTTCTTCAAGTTCCATTTTTGGTTTCCAACCCAAAAGATTTAACCGTGAAATATCAAGAAGTCTTCGCGGAACTCCGTCGGGCTTGCTTTCATCGTAAAAAACTTCGCCTTCAAAACCGACGACCTGCTTGATCAAACCGGCGAGTTTGCTAATCTCGACATCTTCACCGGTGCCGATGTTGATCTGCGAAACGCCCTGTTTATACAAATCTTTCGCGTCGAAGTTTTCCATCAAAAAAACAATCGCCCCAGCCAAATCATCAACATACAGAAATTCCCGGCGCGGCGTTCCCGTTCCCCACAACATCACTTTTTCGAAATTTGCCGTTTTTGCATTGTGAAATTTTTGAATCAGTGCTGGAATGACGTGCGAATTGTGCAGATCGAAATTGTCGTTAATGCCGTAGAGATTGGTCGGCATCACCGAAAAAAAGTTGCAGTTGTATTGCCGAAAATAGTTTTCGCAAAGTTTTATGCCCGCTATTTTTGCTATCGCGTACGGTTCATTCGTCGGTTCGAGAAAATCCGTCAGCAGCTCTTCTTCTTTGATGGGCTGCGCTGCAAACTTTGGATAAATACAGGA
>JBBSIE010000157.1:0-7050 GCA_038232235.1 Pyrinomonadales bacterium
ATTATTGACCGCGTAAAAAACAGCGTAAAAAACGGTTATATCTGGCACACGACCGGAAGCGGCAAAACGCTCACATCGTTTAAGGCAATCCAGGTTTTGACGAAAATGCCGAATATTTACAAAGTCGTTTTCGTCGTTGACCGCCAAGATTTGGATTATCAAACGACCAAAGAATTTAACAGCTTTTCCGAAGGCAGTATTGACGGCACAAATAACACGACGGCACTTGTCAAACAATTTTCCGATAACACGCCGTTGATCGTTACGACGATTCAAAAACTCGATAACGCCATCAAAAAAGGACGGCATTTTGACAAGATGGAATTGCTCAAAGATAAAAAGATGGTCTTTATCTTTGACGAATGCCACCGCAGCCAATTTGGAGCGACGCATAAACGAATTAAAGAGTTTTTCAGCAACGTACAGATGTTCGGCTTTACCGGAACGCCGATCTTTGCCGAAAACGCCGTCAGAAACGATTTGGGCAAACGCACGACTAAGGAACTATTTGATGAATGCCTTCATAAATACGTTATTACGGACGCGATTAGAGATGAAAATGTTTTGAAGTTTTCCGTCGAATATGTCGGACGCTATAAACAGAAAGAAGGAAGCCTTACGAATCTCGATATAAACGTCGAAGACATAGACACCAGCGAGCTTTTAGAATCGCCAGAACGCCTCGAAAAAATCATTGATTACGTCATCGCCAATCATAACCGCAAAACGCACAACAAGACGTTTACGGCGATGATGTGCGTTTCCAATGTCAAAACCTTAATCAAGTATTACGACTTACTAAAAGCCAAAAAAGAAGCCGGTGAACATCATCTAAAAATTGCCACGATCTTTTCATACGGCACAAACGAAGACGACGCGGACGCAAGCGGCTTTATGAATTTCGATGATGATGAATTTCTCGGAAATGATGCCGAACAACCAGCCGAAACTTCACATACACGCGACAAGCTGGAAGAATACATTGCCGATTATAACGAAGTTCACAACACGAAATATACGACCAAAGACAGCCAATCTTATTACAACTATTACAACGATCTGGCGCGGCGCGTCAAAAACCGCGAAATTGATCTTTTGCTTGTCGTTAATATGTTTCTGACGGGTTTTGACGCTTTGGCACTCAATACGCTTTTTGTTGATAAAAACCTACGTTATCACGGTTTGATTCAAGCCTATTCCCGGACAAACCGAATAATCAACGAACAAAAATCACAGGGAAATATCGTTGTTTTTCGTAATCTAAAAAAGGCAACCGACGAAGCGATCACGCTCTTTTCCAACAAAGACGCGATTGACGTAATCATAATGAAGCCGATTGAAGATTACGTTGAACTTTTCAATAACGCCGTTGCCGAACTCCAAACCATCGCGCCGACAATTGACAGCGTGAACGATCTGCAAACCGAAGACGACGAACTCAGATTTATCAAATCTTTCCGCGAAATTTTGCGAGTCAAAAATGTCTTAACAACTTTCGCCGATTTCACTTTTGACGATCTCAATATATCCGAACAGGATTTTGAAGACTACAAAAGTAAATATCTCTATCTTTACGACAAGGTAAGAAGCGACCGCAGCAAAGAAAAAGTTTCAATTCTCGAAGATGTTGATTTTGAGTTGGAACTTATCCACCGCGACGAAATCAATGTAACTTATATTTTGCGCCTTCTGGCAAACTACAATAACGCCACGCCCGAAGAAAAGGAAAGAATCAACAAACGAATTTCCGATCTTTTGGCAACTGATATTCAACTCCGAAGCAAACGCGAATTGATTTTAGAATTCATAGACAAAAACCTGCCGGAAGTTTCCGATGAAGACACGATCACCGATGAATTCGATATTTTCTGGAATACCAAGCGAAAAGAAGCCTTTGAACAACTTTGCCAAGACGAAAACATTCCACAAGAAAAAGTCAGTCAGATTATCGGCGATTATCTTTTCACCGAAAGAAAACCGCTGCCGCAAACCATCGTTGATTTACTCGGAACGAAACCGAAAATATTGGAGCGCAAAACAATTGTCGAAAGAATTACGGACAAAATTTTGAATTATATTGACGTATTTATTAACGGAATCGGCGAAAGTTAAACTTCAACCTAGCCAAGACTTAACACAACATCTGTGTTTTGAATCAATGTTTGAGGCGAAAATTAAGCCGGAATTTTGGAAAACAATTGTGTAGAAAACTCTTTCCTATACAATATGTTGTGTTTTAAATTGTTGACTTGATAAAACTTTAAATGAGAAAATTAAAAGCGTCTTGTGTATCTAGCACAAGACGCTAACTTATTTCGTTGCACAGGACGCAACTAGATAGGCATACCTAAACTTAGTATGCCCGATGTTTGCCTCCTGTGTCAATTAACTTTTGACGCTCGTAAGAGCAAGGAAACGCAAACAATGAAAAATAGCAGTAAGAAAATTTTAGACGCAAAACAAGACGCAAAAGGAAACATTTCAGCAGTATTGTTAAAAGGCAATACGACTTTTACGCCGATTCAAACAGCAATAGATATGACTAAACGGGGTCAGATTGACGCGGTTCACGTCAAAGAATCTAACCACGCTAAAGAACATATACGCTCAAAACCTGATACCAAGATTGGAAACAATCTTGACGAAATGGCAAAAGATTAATCATTGCCATTCGGCAACGTCTATCTTTTTTAGCGGGTTATTCTTTATAAAATCAGTGAGATTTTTATAGAGAATTAAACCCGCTATATTTTTCTGTTCGTCGTACCGTTCTACCCGATAAATGAGCATTGAGTTATCTATAACAATATACAATGGCTGTTCTGTTTTTGAGGTGTTCATTTTTATATTTACCTTTTGTTTCATAATCGCTTAACTTTATCTCATAAATTACTCGAAAAACCGACTTTAAGCACAAGTTCTAAATGTGGTTGAAAAATTACTTATGACATAAATCTTAATTGTCTGATTTTGTCATCTCTTTAAGAATTTTTATCGAATTAAGAGTTTGCGCCGATTTTGCTTTGGTTGCCGCTGTTTCAAATTTTGCCGTTTGCGCCGTCATTTTTCGCACCTTTGCCAGTGATTCAATTGCTTTAAGGTGTCATTTACAAACTTAATGCAGATTGAGTAATCAAAGCGCGGCTTGCCATTCTTTTTCAATTTCTTTTATAAAGGCGATGGTTTCATCATTTTTGCCTTCATCCATAAGATCGTGAAGTGTATTGAGTTGATTGAGTGTCAGGCGCGTTAAAAACTCCGACCAATACTTATTTGATTCATTTTGGATGAGCGGTTGAATTTTCTTTTCTAATTTTTCGAGTCTGTTTCTAATTCTCATTTCAAACAAAGCAAATAATTAGTTGCTGTTTTTCTACCGGCTTGCCGCATCGCTCGCAAAAGTCCGGGATCGGCTTTTCTACCGTTTGTTTTCCGTTTTTTTCATAACTGATTTCATAGCGCGGATAAACTTTTCCGTTGTAACTTTCACACGCGCAAAACGGCGAAAACGGTTTGATTACTTTCTTTTCCAATGTTTTCAGACGGCTTTTGATGTTCATACGGCTTATTCTTCGTCCGTGTAGTTTTTCCAATCTGATTTATCGCGGCTTTCGGCTTCAATTTCTTTTTCGGCTTCTATGGCAGTTTCCGCCCAATTGACCGGCTCAACCTTTTTTCCGCAATGAACGCAATGCTTCGTGATGACCAATCTTTCATTTAACCGGTCAAAGCTGAAATAAAAAACATTCGGGCAACTGCAAAACTTTGAATTGATATTCAAAGCTAGTTCCAGTTTCTTGATTTTGTTTTTTAACGGCATCTCGATTTGATTTAATTGACAAATGAACGGGCAACATCGGCGATCAATTCGCGTTCCTGCCGTTCAATCAGTTTTGAATTGTATAATTGATGTTCGTTAATGTTTCTTTCGATCACTTCTTTAACCATCGAACGTAGAATCTTTGGCGGAATCGCGTCAACTTCTACCGATTCGCCTTCAAAGTTTTTGCTTCTGGAATCTGTCGTTTTGGTCGGGCGCGTTTGCAGATTGAAGATTTCGATTTGTTCCGGCGTTACTCCGATAATCTCGAAATGAATTTCCGCATCCGGCGCGAAAGTTCGCAGTTTCGTTTCTATATCTCTCGGAATATCGCGCCCGCTCGGATCGTAATCACCGAAATAATAGATGTAAGTTGGCTTGTCAATATAATCTATCTGCATTGCCGCGCCGTGCAGATAACTCAAACTCGAATATCCGCGTGAAACCATCAATGGAACGTCAAATTCCGCCGTAACCTCATACACAACACCGGCAAGCGCGTCTTTTTCCAACCAGATTTCGACATAATTTTCTTGATTTCTCCAAATATCGCGCCGGTAGGCTTCGGCAAATATCTCAACTCCGCGTTCCAATGAACTGTAAGTTCGCGGTTTTCTTTGCCATCTTGTATTATCGGCAAACCAATCAAAGGAAAGTTCGCCGTCTAAACGCATATCTTTGGTGATACTGGCGAGCGATTTATATTCGGTTTCCTTTTTTCCGATTGTGCCGTTGCTGACAAGCCGGTAAAAAAGCTGTCGAAGCGTCATCGGATTTTCAACCGACAACATATTGTAAATGGCTGTTTTAACTGCCGTCATTTCCTGTCTTGTGCGTCTTTTTTTCTTTTTTATTGGACTAGTCATATAAAATTAAATTCCTTCCTTTTTTAGTTTTTTGCTTCTGAAAATTCTCAACTCTGCGGCTCAAGAACTCTATATTCGTGAGCGTTTATCATAAATTCGGCGGGCGTTCGCGCTTTGATATCGCGCCCGCAATCCGGGCAAACATTGTTGACGATGTTTTCGCCGCCGATCACGAAAGTTATAATGTAAGGCGTTCCGCACCGGCAAAACTTGTCATTTACACCCGTTTGCCGTTCAAGTTTTTTGATTCTGTGTTTCAACTGCATTTTCGATTTGCTCCAGTCTTTCGATCACATCAACTAATTCAACGCCTTTTATCGCATTGTCGAGAATGATTTGCGCGGCGCGGATTTCGGCGTTCGGGTTGTAACATTCCAAGTTCCGGCGCAAAGTTTCAACCGCTTCGCCGCTGGCTTGCTGTAACTGAGTGATCGAGTGTTCGACAACTTGCCGCCGCGCATTTCGGTAGTCAGACACAAACGCCTGATCTCTCAGATAGCGATAAAGCGTTTCCTGTGATAATCCGCAATGCTTCGCCGCCTCTGCGATAGAAACACACTCCAGAAGCGCGGTTAATGCTTTCTCTTTATTTGTTGCTTTCGGCATACTGTCAAAACCTGTCAAAGTCTGTCATTATTAGCGTCGTTTTTAGTTGCGATGTGGACAAACTTGTCCGTTTGTCCCTCAGTATTACTCATAAGGACAAAACGCCCGCTTTGCCGCATTCGTCCAAATAGCGTTTGAGCGTTTTTTGCGATGTATTGACGAACGGCAATTTTGAAAAGTCTTCGCCGAATTGATCGCGCATATAAAGAAATCCGATATACCTGTAAGCCTCTGTCGAGCCACTAGCGTTAAATAGTTTTTCTACATCCGGCGTGTCGGTAATAATTAAACTTTCAAAATAAAGCTGCGTCATTGCCTTTTGAATAACTTTTTCCGATGTTTTCCTTGTCAAGATATGGTTTGCGTGATGATTCGGCAGTTTAAGTGAATTAGCCAAACGGTTGATCGCGCTTTTTCTAAATGACACTTCCAATCTAATTAAACCTTTCGCTGCATCCTGTTCCGTCTTGTCTTTGCTGTTAGTCAATCTTTCGTGATACTTGCTGTAAATCAAAAATTGTTTGGTCTTTTCCTTTGCTTTATTTTTGAAATAAACAGATGTGTCATCAAAACAAATCCGCGTGTATCTTGACAGCTTCAACCGGGCAAATTTAGCAATGATCGGAATAACGAAATGTTCGCCAACTTGAAAATCGCGTGTAAAATCAACCCTCGAAACTCTCGCCGCGTGTGCATCGAAAACAATTCCGCTTTTGTTTTGGACGTATTCGCTTAATAAGTCCAATCCGCAATGAAGTTCGTCTTCATTCGGCAAATGCAGGTTTGAGCCGAACAACCAACTTCCAATTGAAACTTCGGCGCGGATATTCCAATAATCATTTCGATTTTTGGAAAGCGTCAAACGCGGTTCGCCGCTGGCACAATTGAAATAAAACGCCGTCGCTTCATTAGCCGGTTTATTGCCTAATGGTTTCCAACCGATTTTGACAAGTTCGCTTTGATTCGGCGGACGCGCAAAAGTTTTCGATATTTGAAATGTGTCTATCATCTGCAAATATCAAAGATTTAATTTTGAACGCCGAATGCTTCGCGTTTATTGCGGTTTAGATAGTTTTCCAAGTCTTCTTGCAAATAGACGATCTTGCTTGCCACGCGGCGAAAGTCAATTCTGCCTTTTTTGCGTTCGCGCCATAATGTAACTTGTGAAATGCGTAAATACTCACTGGCTTCTTTGTCGGTATAAATTTGTTGCTCGTTCATAATTTTTTGTCCAAAAAATAAAAACGCCCTGCACTTATTCTAAAAGAAGAATAAGTGCAGGGCGTTCAAATCCTGCGAATGTGGATAACCCACAACTTAATTTTCAGAATAAATGCAAGGCGTGAATCTTGCTTGGTGACCCCACTTGTTCACCACCACCTAATTTTTAAGAAACTAACAACAAGAACAATAATTCTTGTTACACCCGGTAATTATGGCTTTATTTTTCTTTGTTTATTCAATAAAGCACTACAAATTTTAATTTTTAGCGGGCTTAATTTTGCTTTCAAGATGCAAAAAAACTTTGCACAGTATTAAATTTACAGGATAATAAGTCAGTTTGTCAAAAACATTTTTGTTCATTTCTCAATTAACTAATTCATTTACCATTTCTTGTTTAGGACTTACGCAGTTGAACAGATATTTGATAAAACTAAAGAATGAATCCGCCAAAAGTAACTGACGAGGACTACATTAACTTTATCATCGCCACGCCGCGTGAGGTAACGGCAACCGAAGCCGGGCGTGTCCAGCCGG
>JBBSIE010000158.1:0-6953 GCA_038232235.1 Pyrinomonadales bacterium
CTTTGTTTAATTGGGTAATAGAGAAAACAGACGTTCAAAACGGCTCAAAAATCAGGTCTGGAGAAGGTTTATTCGTTCATTGCTACGGCAAACTGGCAGCATCTCTATTTATTCTCTGTTTTAACCCTTGATTCGCATTAATTATCTTTTGGCAGATTAATTTTTTTTGAGAAATCAATGTAAACCTCAGTTTTTCTAATCATTAAATTCAAAAAAACCGCAAAATAGTTTTTATAATCCAATCATTCTTGACGCTTACAACTTGCGAGTGTTAGTTTTTTCTTTACACTTTTTTTGCAAAAATTATGGAAAACTTAAAGAAAACGCCGCTTAATGAAGAACATAAAAAACTCGGCGGGAAAATGGTTGATTTCGGCGGTTGGGATATGCCTGTGCAGTATTCGGGCGTGATTGCCGAGCATCTCGCCACGCGCGAGCGTTCGGGACTTTTTGACGTTTCGCATATGGGCGAATTTTTTGTCGAAGGCGAAGACGCGATTAAATTTGTCAATCGTATAACAACCAACGACGTGACAAAACTCGTTGACGGACAGGCACATTATTCGGCTTTGACGCGCGAAGACGGCACAGTAGTTGATGATTTACTGGTTTATCGGTTTTTTCACGACAAACTTTTGCTCGTCGTCAACGCCGGAACAACGGAAAAAGATTGGGAATGGATAAATTCGCAATTAAAGGACGAAAGACTGACCTTGACCGACGCGAGCGCGGATTATTGTCAAATTGCCGTGCAAGGTCCCGACGCACTTGAGATTCTGCAAAAATTAACCGACGTAAAATTGAACGAAATAAAATATTATCATTTCACCGTCGGCGAAGTTGACGGCGTTCATTCCGTTATTATTTCGCGCACGGGTTATACGGGCGAAGACGGTTTTGAAATTTACGCTAATGCCAAATATGCCGAACAACTTTGGAACAATTCATTGAAAGCCGGAAATTTCGGCTTTGACAACGGTATTTTGCCGTGCGGTTTGGCGGCGCGAAATACACTGCGTTTGGAATCGGCGATGTCGCTTTACGGACACGAAATTTCCGATGAAATCAATCCGCTTGAAGCAAATCTCGGTTGGATTTGTAAATTAAATACGGATTTTCTCGGCAAAGACGCGCTCGTCAAAATAAAGGACGAGGGATTAAAACGCAAACTCGTCGGTTTTGAAATGACCGATAAAGGTATCGCCCGCGACGATTTTGACGTTTATGTTGACGATAAAAAAGTCGGCTATGTAACATCAGGTTCGCCTGCGCCGTATTTGAAAAAAAATATCGGTTTGGCTTTCGTGCCTGTCGAACTTGCAAATGTCGGTCAAGAAATTAAAATTGATGTCAGGGGAAAACATCTGGCGGCAAAAATCGTTAAAACGCCGTTTTATAAAAGAGAGAAATAAACACAGAGAAATTTCCATATGAACGAACAAAACACGAATTGCCCGAAATGCGCGAGCGAAATGGAAGAAGGTTTTATCGCTGAGCAATACGGCGGACATATGATTCAACCGAGCGAATGGGTTGAAGGAACTCCCGTTAAATCATTTTGGCGAGGCACGGAAATCAAGGACAAAAAACAATACTCCATCAGAACTCTGCGTTGCGTCAGATGCGGATTTTTGGAATCATATGCAACTGAAGATTTGACGGATATTTCAATTAATTCACTATTTACATAAAATCTAAAATTAAAATATGGCAAACAACATACCGGAAAATTTACATTACAGCAAAGATCACGAATGGGTTGAAGTCAAAGACGGCGTGGCGACCATCGGCATTACCGATTACGCACAGCATTCGCTCGGCGATGTCGTCTATGTCGAACTGCCGTCGGTCGGCGACAAATTTGAAGCGCACGAAGCGTTCGGTTCAGTCGAATCGGTCAAAGCCGTTTCGGAAGTTTTTATACCGATTGCCGGCGAAATCGTCGAAGCCAATGACGCATTAAACGATACGCCCGAAGCCGTCAACAACGACGCTTACGGCGATGCGTGGATGATAAAAGTCAAAATGGACAATCCGCTCGAAGCCGATGCGATGCTGTCCGCCGAAGAATACGAAGAATACCTTTCGGAAAATGAATAATTGATAATTGATAATGGATAATTTTTAGTTTTCCATTATCAATTATCAATTATCAATTATCAATTATGCGTTACATACCAAATTCGCCCGAAGAGCGCAAAGAAATGCTCGAAATTGTCGGGTTGGAATCAGCGGATGAACTTTTTCGTTCGATTCCGTCAGATGTTTTATTAAATCGAAAATTAAATATCACCGAACCGCTCGCCGAACCGGAAGTTATCGGCGCGATGGAATCTTTGGCGGCGCGAAATACAGCGGCGACCAAGCCTTCATTTCTAGGCGCAGGCGTTTATTCGCATTATTCGCCGACGATTGTTGACCATCTGATTCAGCGTTCGGAATTTTTTACGAGTTACACGCCGTATCAGCCGGAAATTTCGCAAGGCACTTTGCAGTATATTTTCGAGTTTCAAACATTGGTTTGCCAATTGACCGGAATGGATGTGGCGAACGCTTCAATGTATGACGGCTCGACGGCGATGGCGGAAGCGTTTTTGATGGCGCAGAGAATTACGCGCAAAGATAAAGTCGTCATCGCCGAAACCGTTCATCCCGAATATTTGCAGGTCGCCGAAACTTACACGCAGCACGGCGGCTTGACGATTGACACGGTTCATTTTGACAAGGAAACCGGGCGGATTTTAGACGAAGATTTAACTAAACTGGACGACCAAACCGCCGCGTTCGTCGTCCAATCGCCAAACTTTTTCGGCTGTGTCGAAGATCTGCAAAAACTTGCCGACAAAGCACATTCGGTCGGCGCATTGTTTATCGTCGTCGTGACGGAAGCGATTTCGTTCGGTTTATTAAAATCGCCGGGCGCGTGCGGCGCGGATATTGTCGTCGCTGAAGGACAGTCGTTCGGAATCCCGATGAGTTTCGGCGGACCGCATCTCGGACTTTTCGCGTGTTCGGAAAAATACGTTCGCCAAATGCCCGGAAGACTCGCCGGAGTCGCTTACGACAAAAACGGCAAACGCGGTTTCGTGCTGACTTTAGCGACACGCGAACAGCATATTCGCCGCGATAAAGCGACTTCAAATATTTGCACGAATCAAGGCTTGATTGCGCTCGCCGCGACGATTTATATGGAAGCGATGGGCAAAAAAGGCTTGCAGGAAGTTGCAATGCAAAACGCGCAGAAAGCGGCTTACGCGAAAAAGCAAATCGCCGCAATTTCCGGTTTTGAAATTCCCTTCTCGTCGCCGACTTTCAACGAATTCGTCGTTCGCGCACCGAAAAATGCGAATGAGATTTTAGAAAAACTCCGCACCGACAAAAATATTATCGGCGGTTTGCCGCTGTCGTGGCATTACGACGATTTTCAAAACGATTTTCTCGTTTGCGTAACGGAAACGAACACGAAAAAGCAGATTGATAATTTGGTTGAAGGCTTAAAAGCAGTTTCATAAAATAATGAGTATCAAAAAAGTTACACAGCATCCGAGTCAAAATGAAGAGTTGATTTTTGACCGTTCACAGACTGGCAGAGTCGGTTACAGTTTGCCGAAACTCGACGTTGAGGAAACTAATATTGACGAAATAATTCCCGAAGAATTACGGCGCGACGACGATCTCGAAGGTGTGCCGGAAGTTTCCGAAGTTGACGTGATTCGGCATTTTACGCGCATTTCGACATGGAATTATTCGATTGATCTCGGAATGTATCCGCTCGGAAGCTGCACGATGAAATATAATTCGCGCCTTAATGAAAAAACAGCGCGGATCGCCGGATTTACGGGACTTCATCCGCTTGCGCCGGAACAGGAAGCGCAAGGCGCATTGGAATTAATTTACAATTTGCAGGAAGATTTAGCGGAAATTACCGGACTTCCGGGCGTGTCTTTACAGCCGGCAGCCGGAGCGCAGGGCGAGATGACGGGCGTGATGTTGATTCGCGCTTTTTTGGACAAACGCGACGGCGAAGCGGCAAAAGACCGTCGCGTAATGTTGATTCCCGACTCGGCGCACGGCACAAATCCGGCTTCGGCGGCGATGGCTGGATTTTCAGTCAAAACCATCAAATCAACCGACGAAGGCATCACGGATTTGGAACATCTGAAAACTTTGTGCGAACAAGGCGGCATCGCCGGATTAATGCTTACTAATCCGAACACAGTCGGGATTTTTGAAAAAAATATCGTTGAAATTTGCGAAGTTATTCACGACGCGGGCGGCTTAGTTTATATGGACGGCGCGAATATGAACGCGCTCGTCGGCGTGGCGCGTCCCGGAGATTTCGGCGTTGATGTGATTCATTTGAATTTGCATAAAACATTTTCGACACCGCACGGCGGCGGCGGTCCGGGTTGCGGACCTTGTTGCTGCACCGCCGAACTCGAACCGTTTTTGCCGACTCCGCGCATTGTCAAAGACGGCGAAAAATATAAATTAGACTACAACCGCCCCGAATCAATCGGGCGCGTCAAAGCGTTTTACGGAAACTTCGGAATGATGATTCGTGCATTGAGTTACATTTACACGCACGGCGACACGGGACTTAAAGAAGCGACTGAAACCGCCGTTTTGAATGCGCGTTATCTGTCGCATAAACTCGCCGAAGATTTCGACAAACCATTTGCGTCCGATCCGATGCACGAAGTCATCTTTTCGCACAAAAAACAATCGCGCAAAGGCGTTCATACTTTGGACATCGCCAAACGTCTGATTGATTACGGCTTTCATCCGATGACGATATATTTTCCTTTAATTGTCGAAGGAGCGATGCTCATCGAACCGACGGAATCGGTCGGCAGGCAAGATTTGGACGCATTCGTCGAAGCTATGAAAGACATCAATGAAGAAGCGCAAACTAATCCGCAACTCGTTATTGACGCGCCGCATTCGACCCGAATCGGGCGGCTGGACGAAGCAACCGCCGCGCGGAAACCTGTTCTGCGTTGGAAACCCGATATGGATTCGATGACGAAAACCGCTTGATGTTATCGGCAAATTACTTACAATAAAGGCTGCAAGAGAAATCTTGCGGCTTTTTTGTATTCACAGCCTTTATATCAACTAATCAAACATTATGAAAACACTAATCAAAAACGGACGAATCGTCACGGCAGTTGAAGATTACAAAGTGGATATTTTAATCGAAGACGAAAAAGTTTCGTTAATTATCAATTTTGGTAGAGGATTTGGCTGCTGTGTAAATTATGGATAAAATATTTGAACTTCAAGGCATCGAATTTGAATGGAATGAAGAAAAATATGCTGTCAATCTTCGCAAACACAGCGTAAAATTTGAAGAAGCCGCCGAGGTTTTCTTTGATCCCGAAAACCAATTCGGCGACGCTTCGGTTAATGATGAATTTCGTGAATATGTCCTTGGATATTCATTATCAAGGCGGATTTTATTAGTGGTATTTGTCGAGCGCGGTCTGCGGACGCGAATTATTTCAGCACGTCAAGCGACTTCGCAGGAGAGAAAAGAATATGAAGAAAGATAAAAAAGAAATCGTCACGGAAGAAGGTTTCACCTTAAAGTTTTACCCGCGTGAAACAAAAACCGTCGAACTGGAAATTTCGGTTGAAACGCTTGAAGCTTTGGAAAGCAAGGCGAAAGAGCGCGATTTGCCGCTTAAAGCCCTGCTCAAATTTTATGTCGGACAAGGTTTGCGACAGGATTTGAGTCAGGAAGAAGCGAAAGAACTCGCGCTGAAAAGATTCAAATCGAGAAAAGGCGCGCAAGAAGAAAAGGAAGTGGATTTAGCAACTTAGTGTGGAAATAAAGGCGGACTTTCCGGCAATGTTATTCGCACAGGAATGATGCTCAATTCGGCGAAGAATAATGTTGACGAATTGATTGCCGCGCTCAATGTGGATTTCGCATTGTGTTAGACAAAATCTTGAATTTTAGTGATGCAACAGTTCTGATTTTAGTTATTGATTACCTGATCTATTGAGTTCGCGTAGTTTTATTTAATCATAAGGATATTCAGATATGGAAAACAATAAAGATTCGGAGCGTAAAGACGAGGCTAATTTCCTGTGGGAAGAGTTTAAGATTCGCGTTGAAACTTACAAGAGTTATCTCAATACAGCCTTGCAAGCGAACGTATTTTTCTATGTGACAACAGGCGGTGTTCTTGCATTCTATCTGAGCAACACAACTAAGGCTCTTCCTTTTTTGGAATTTCTCCTGTTATTGCCAATTCTGATAGGTGCCGTCTTGGGAGGTATTTTTCTTCACGCGGCACAGTTACAAAAGAAAGCCTCTGTCATAATTGAGGAAATCAGAAAGGATTCGAGTAAAAAAGGACACGAGATTGCTGAACTTCCAGACATTAATCTTTTGTATCTATTGCTCAACATTTTCGGAGGTATATTCATCTTAGTTGCTATATCTCTAATTTTTCTGCCGTACTTTTCTACTCAATCAAACACACCTAAATCTGAAAATTTAAAATATTTTACTGGAATTGCAATAATTATTTTAATTGTGGGAGTATTTTCGACGACGATTACCCCGAAGATTACCTATTTAATTGCATTCATTAGAAGAATATGTAAATGGAATCAGAATTTGAACAGTGAAGCAGTCATCAAGGCGTTAATTAAAGAACGAGATGAGCCTGACATAGCTTTTTGGGATATAAGCGCGGTTTTGCGTCTTTGTCTTTCCGAGACTTCCAAAACCCAATCAAGGGAGTTAAAGCGCAAATACCCGAAAATCGTCGTTTGGTCGGTAGCATCGGATGAAATCGAAATGAGGTGGTTTAATTAACAGGACACGAAACTCTCTGTAAAATGAGATGATGCGAAAATATGATGATGAGTTCAAACAAAATGCCGTTAGGAAGATTTTAGACGGTCAATCGGTGGCAAGCGTTTCACGAGAATTGGGC
>JBBSIE010000159.1:0-6937 GCA_038232235.1 Pyrinomonadales bacterium
CCGGCTGGACACGCCCGGCTTCGGTTGCCGTTACCTCACGCGGCGTGGCGATGATAAAGTTAATGTAGTCCTCGTCAGTTACTTTTGGCGGATTCATTCTTTAGTTTTATCAAATATCTGTTCAACTGCGTAAGTCCTACTTTATTCAGTCAAACAAATTATTAAAAGTTGTTATAGCCAAAGTTTAATGTATTTATCACAAAATATATTCTACACGCCGCGAGAGATTTTGAACAGAAACTTGAATGTTCGCGCAAATCTGCTAAGTTATTTTAATGAATTCTGAAAACTTTCGCAGCGGCTATGTCGCGCTGATCGGTCGCCCGAATGCGGGAAAATCTACGTTGTTAAATCATCTGGTCGGCGAAAAAATCGCCGCCGTTTCCAACAAACCGCAGACGACGCGCCATAAAATCAAAGGCATTGTCACGCTTGACGACGGACAAATCGTTTTTGTTGACACGCCAGGCGTTCACAAACCGGGTTATTTGCTCAATCGCCGGATGATGTCCGCCGTCCACGATGCGATTTTGTCCGTTGATATCCTCGTTTTGATGCGAGACGCTTCGGTTTCGACCGGAAACGGCGACAGGTTTGTTTTAGACTTGGTCAAACAATCTGAAAAACCGGCGATTTTGGTTCTCAACAAAATTGATAAAATTAAAGATAAAGCGGAACTTTTGCCGCTGATGGAATTTTATGCAAAAGAATACGATTTCGTCGAAATCGTACCGATTTCCGCACTCAAAGGTGAAGCGGTTGAGAATCTTTTAAAGCAAATTACAAAACATCTGCCCGAAGCCGCGCCGATTTTCGCCGAAGACGAGATGACCGATCAATCAATGCGGACAATTGTCGCGGAAATGGTGCGCGAAAAAATTCTGCAAACGACGGGCGATGAAATTCCGTATGTAACGGCGGTCGTAACGGAAGTTTACGACGAATCAGACCCGGCGATAACGCGAATCGCCTGCGCGATTTACGTCGAAAGAAGTTCGCAAAAGGGAATTATTATCGGCAAAGGCGGCATCAAATTGAAAAAAATCGGTACGGAAGCCAGATACGATATTGAAAAACTTTTGGGCAATAAGGTCTTTCTCAAATTATTTGTCAAAGTCGTTGAAGATTGGCGCAATCGCAGTCGAGATTTGGACGAAATCGGAATTATGGAATAATTTTTTCGACGAAAATTTAATAAAGAAGCCGTGAAAAATTTAATCTTCACGGCTTTTGTTTTTAAATTGAAAAGAAATTAATTTCTGCGGCGGACTTTGTAATATCTTCTTTTCTTCGGCTTAATTTTATAAGTGTAGAGAGCCGAACCGCCTGCGCCCGCGCCCGCACCGATTAACGCGCCTTTTCTGCCGCCGATTAATGCGCCGAGAATCGCGCCTCCGCCTGTTCCGATGGCAACATTTGACGCGTTGCGATGGCGACGGTAAAAACTCGGTTTTCTGACGCGTACGTAATGAATTCGTCCGCGTCTGTCACGAACTCTTTTAACATACGTTTGTGCTTCAACATTTGTCGGTGACATCAAAACCACTCCACCGGCAAACACAAACATCATCATCAATGTAACTAAAAATTTTTTCATATTTTATTGCTCCTAAATATTATTTGTGCAAAAACGAATACTTTCGCGGAGAGAGTTATTATTGCAGAAATAATATAGGCAATTACGATGCCATCAGTTTTGTATTCGTTTAATGCGATTCAAATGTAAAACCGGCAAAAAAATCGCCGGCAATTCGGAAATATGAGAAAGTTATTTTGAAGTAAGGTGAGAAAATAGTGGAAAATGTTTCGATATTCAGACGGGGAAATATTCTGAACTCAATCTCCATGTGCGAGATACTGTTCGAGAATCGGTTCGAGTTTATCAAAATCGAGTGGTTTGTTTATCAAATCATCGCAGCCGGCTTCGATAGCGCGGCGATAGTATGAATTGCCATAAGCAGTTACGGCAATAATCGGAATTTTGCCGTAACCGTCAACTTTTCTAATAATTTGCGTGGCGGTCAAACCGTCCATTACGGGAAGCGATAAGTCCATCAAAATCAAATCGAGCTGATTTTGCTTTACTCTTTCGACGGCTTCCTGACCATCCGCCGCTTCGACAACATCGTAGCCGAATCTTTGCAGTAAAAACTTCATCATCGTTCGAGTATCGGCGTAATCTTCGACAATCAAAACTATTTTTGGCATAAAACTCTTAATAGCTTAAAATTAAACTGAATTTAGAATACTAAAACTATCAACAAAGTTCAATTCACTTAAAAGAACGCTGTTTAATAAACATTCGCAATTTATCTTAAAGCGGTTTCAAATAAACTTAAACTTTTTTTAGTATTTAACTTTCAAATTGCAAAATTCAAAAATCTGACGTAAACAATTTATGCAAACTGATTTAATAATTTACAATGTCGGGCAACTCGTAACTTGCGCGTCGAACGGCGTTGCCAAAAAAGGCGCGGAAATGCAAGATGTCGGCTCGATCGAAAACGGCGCGGTCGCGGTCAAAGTCGAAAAAATTATCGCAGTCGGCAAATCCGAAGATATTTTGCGCGAATACGAAGCGGAAAATGCGACTGACGCGCGGCAAAAAGTCGTCTGTCCGGCATTTGTCGAATGTCATACGCATATTGTTTTCGCGGGCGACAGAATAAATGAGTTTGAACTGCGAATTGCAGGAGCGACTTACTTAGAAATTATGGAAGCGGGCGGCGGAATCATCTCGACGGTTGAACAAACGAGAAAAGCGAATTTAGATGAATTGATTTCTCAATCAAAAAAACGGCTCGATCAGCTTTTAGAACTCGGCGTAACGACTTGCGAAGTAAAAACCGGCTACGGTTTGGACACGGAAACCGAACTGAGAATGCTCGAAGCTATCTTTGAATTGAATAAAATTCATCAAGTTGATTTGATTCCGACATTTCTTCCCGCACACGCTTTTCCGAAAGAATTTAAAGAAAAGCCTGACCGATACGTTGAATTGATTTGTGAAGAAATGCTTCCGAAAGCAAAAGAAATTATCAATTATCAATTATCAATTGACAACTATTTCGCCGATGTTTTTTGCGAGAAAAACGCCTTCAATCTCGAACAGTCAAAAAAAGTTTTGCTGGCGGCAAACAATCTCGGCTTCAAATTAAAAGCGCACGTTGACGAATTTACAAATCTCGGCGGCGCGAAAATGGCAATCGAACTCGGCGCGACTTCGATTGACCATTTGGATATGATTTCCGGTGAAGAAATCGAACTGCTCGCCGCGTCGAACACAATTGGAGTTGTGATGCCGACGGTTAATTTTAATTTCGGCTCGACGGAGTTCGCCGACGCGCGAAAAATGATTGATAAAAATTGTGCCGTCGCGCTTTCGACCGATTACAATCCCGGAAGCGCACCGTGTCCGAGCTTGCCGAACGCGATGGCGATTGCCTGCCGTTATCAAAAACTTCTGCCGTCCGAAGCGTTAAACGCCGCCACGATTAACGCTGCTTTCGCCGTCGGTTCGGGCGAAAAAGTCGGTTCAATCGAAGTCGGCAAACAAGCTGATATTTTGATTTTGGATGCGAAAGATTATCGCGCTTTGGCTTACGAATTCGGCGGAAACCGCATCCAAACAATTATCAAAAATGGTAAAATCGCGGCGGAAAATTGATATTAGATGAGCGAATAAAAAATGAACGAAATTATTTTAGACGGCGAAAATCTTACCTTTGAACAAGTTCTGGCAGTCGCATTTGGCAAACCGAACGCGCCGCGCGTCAAACTGTCGGAAAATGCCGAAGCGCAAGTCAATCGTTCGGCAAATGCCGTGCAAAAATTGCTTGATCGCGGCGAAATCGCTTACGGAATTACGACCGGATTTGGCGCGTTTAAAGACAAAATTATCTCGCGCAAAGAAGTCGAAATTTTGCAGCGAAACATCGTTGTCAGCCACGCCGTCGGTGTCGGCAAACCATTTGACATTCCGACGACGCGGGCGATTATGTTGATTCGCGCCAACACTTTAGCGCGCGGATTTTCGGGAATTAGGCTCGAAACGCTCGAACTTCTGCTCGAATTTCTCAATCGCGGAATTCATCCCTTAATTCCCGAAAAGGGAAGTTTGGGTGCAAGCGGCGACCTCGCACCTTTGGCGCATATGTCGTGTGTTTTAATCGGCGAAGGCGAAGCGGAATTCGGCGGCGAAATTTTACCGGCAAACGAAGCATTGGAAAAAGCCGATCTCAAACCGATAAAACTCGCGGCAAAAGAAGGGCTTGCGCTGACGAATGGCACGACCGTAATGACCGCCGTCGGCTTGCTCGAAACGCACAAAGCCATATATTTAGCCGATGTCGCCGACGTTTCCGGCTGTCTTTCGCTCGAAGCATTAAACGGCACGACACGCGCTTTTGACGAACGCATTCACGCGCTGCGTCCGCATCCGCGACAAATTTACTGCGCGAAAAATCTGCGTGAAATTCTCGAAGAAAGCGAATTTGTGCGCGATTTTGATTCGTCAAATGTGCAGGACGCTTACACGCTGCGTTGTATGCCGCAGGTCCACGGCGCGTGCCGCGACGCGATTGCTTATGCCGAATGGGTTATCAACATCGAACTCAATGCCGTTACCGACAATCCGCTTATATTTTGCGACGAAAACTGCGAACAAATTGACGTAATTTCCGGCGGAAACTTTCACGGCGAACCGCTCGCGCTGGCATTTGATTATCTGGCGATTGCTTTGTCTGAAATCGGTAATATTTCAGAAAGACGTTTGATGCGCTTAACGGACGAAGCCTCGAACGCGCACGTTTTGCCGGCGTTTCTGACCGAAAACGGCGGTTTGAATTCGGGTTTTATGATTGTTCAATACACCGCCGCCGCGCTTTGTACGGAAAACAAAGTTTTGTCGCACCCGGCGAGCGTGGACACGATTCCGAGTTCGGCAAACGTCGAAGATCACGTTTCAATGGGCGTAACTTCCGTGTTGAAACTGCGGCAAATCGCTGAAAATCTCGAACAAATTCTCGCTCTCGAACTTTTTTGCGCGGCGCAAGGTATTGATTTTAGAAAAAAACGAATCGGCGCGGAAAAATCTCTCGGAAAAGGCACACGAATTGCATATCAAAAAATCCGGCAGCAAGTGCCTTTTATCGAAAAAGATGTGTATATGAAAAATTATATTGAAGCGGTAAAAAAACTTGTCGGGCAAAAAGAAATTTAAGTGAATGAACAAGGGAAAATAATTGAAATGGCAGAAGAAAGGGGGAAAAAGCGTTCTTTTTTCAGGCAGTTTGCCAAATGGACGGCGTGTCAAACCGGCAGACCGATAACTTTTATTTCAGCCGTTATAATCGTGGCGATTTGGGCGTTTACGGGTCCGATGTTTCATTATAGCGACACTTGGCAGTTGGTCATCAATACAGGAACGACAATCGTTACGTTTCTGATGGTTTTTTTGATTCAAAACACGCAGAACCGCGATTCGCAAGCCGTTCAACTCAAACTCGATGAACTGATTCGAGCGGTGCAGGGCGCAAGCAACGAGGTTATCGAATTGGAAGAGCTAGACGAAGATGAGTTGGAGCAAGTGCGCGATAAATATCTTAATCTTGCAAAAGAAGCTAAAAAAGAACTCGAAGAAGCTCAAACAGGCTAAAATTTTTTGTCGTGAAATATTATTCAGTCATTAATTATGGTTTTTGAAACGCAGAAAAACGTGCCTTTAGCCGAATTGACAACTTTCAAAATCGGCGGCGAAGCACGTTTTTTTGTGCGGGCGACAACTGAAACGGAGATTGTAAAATCTCTGGAATTTGCCGAAAAAAATAACTTGGAAGTATTCATTCTCGGCGGCGGAAGCAACATTTTAATCGCCGATGAGGGTTTCGACGGACTCGTTTTGCAAATCGCGCTTGCCGGAGTTTCAACCTTCGCCGAAAAGGACGGAACGATTTATGTAACGGCGGGCGCGGGCGAAGATTGGGACGATTTTGTCGATTTTTGCGTAGAGAAAAATTTACAGGGCGTTGAATGTTTGAGCGGAATTCCCGGTTTCGTCGGCGGAACTCCGGTGCAGAACGTCGGCGCGTACGGGCAGGAAGTTTCGGAAACGATTGTGTCGGTTCGGGTTTACGACCGCAAAACGAAAGAAATAAAGGAATTAATCAACGCCGATTGCGGTTTTTCGTATCGGAAAAGTGCTTTTAATTCGTCGCAAAAAAATCGTTACGTCGTTTTGGCTGTAACTTACGCTTTGAGATTTGGCGGCGAGCCGAAAATTATCTATAAAGATTTGCAAAATCATTTTGCGAACGAAAAGCCGACTTTGAAAGAAACGAGAAAAGCCGTCTGCGAAATACGCGCACTAAAAGCGATGCTCGTCCGGCAAGGCGGCGCGGATTCGCAAAGTGCGGGTTCGTTTTTCAAAAATCCGGTTGTCAGCGCAAATAAGTTCGCGGAAATCAGCAAAAACGCCGAAAAACACGGCATCGAGAATGTTCCGTTTTACAAAGTTGACGAACAAAACGTAAAAATTCCCGCCGCGTGGCTGATTGAAAATTCCGGTTTTGACAAAGGATTTGTAAAAAATAACGCCGGACTTTCCACCAAACATACTTTGGCATTGACGAATCGCGGCGAAGCGACGGCGGCAGAAGTTTTGGAATTGATGCGCGAAATTCAGGAGAAAGTTAAAGAACGCTTCAATATTGAATTAAAACCCGAACCAGTTTTTGTCGGTTTTCTAAATGATTTTTCCGAATAATTCACAATTCGGCGTTCATAATTCATAATTAAACAAGGGTCAAGACTAGATAAGAATTTATGTATAATAGTTAAATCCAGTTATGACAGTAACATACAAGCAATTTGTTCGCGCCAAGATTTCTAAGGCTAAATTTCGTCAAATCTTGCGCTCTTTTGCGCTTGATTTGACCGC
>JBBSIE010000160.1:0-6871 GCA_038232235.1 Pyrinomonadales bacterium
ACAATGACCAAAGTAAGTAAGTTAATCAGTCAAGGACTAAAAAGTTTCTCGGAAAAGGCACTAAGTTCAATAACATCGTTTGAATATTTGATGACCGCTTGGCATTCTGCTATTGCATAATTTCTAACTGAAAAGTGTATAAGATATAAGAATCTGAAATTGATTACTCAGGAGTTGGTGTGAACTTTGTTAGAATCGTAGAATTTTCGCTCACGACACAGACGCGGCACAAACGGCGATTCACTAAGTGAGATGTTGTAATCATCACTGCGCCGAACATGAGAAGCGGAATTTGGTAACGCCAATCATCATCGAAAAATTTCTGCGCTAATAAAACCAAAGTCAATCCAAACGCAAACAAAAAGAGCGTTCTGATTTTTTTATGCCAACGGAAATACGTCGGCAGCAGCGACAGCGCGGCAATCAGTGATGATGCTCCGATAAATAACCATTCAAGCCGTTCATCCGCCAAAAAACTCAAACCGATAAGCGGCAGCACTGAAACCGCCATCGGCATCGTAAGACAATGAACAACACATAACCACGAAACAGTCGCACCTGTATTATCGAGATTTAGTTTGGGTATAATCATTTCTATTGTTTAATTCCGATAAAAATATATTTAATGTTACTGCAAAAGTACATCAATCATTGAACACAGCGATGATTTGGACAAATTAAATAATCAGAGCGAAAAAACTAATTTCACTTGTCGCTTACTTTTTGATTGAACTTTTAAAAAAATATCTAACTTTACAAAAACTACTAAACAAGCCTTTTTTACAATCATAAAATTAGTTTATGATAACTTGATTTAAAAAGTTATTTACAAAAAAAAATTGGAATTAAATAAATTCCTTAAAGGTTCAAAAAACTATACCCATGACAGTTTTAACGATTTTATACCTCAAGGTTACACATTCTCGCCAAATGTGTAATCTTGATTTTTGTAGAAATTTAGGTTAATTTGTTTTGTGAACACTTCCGATGATCTGCAAATTTATAATACCGACAATTTTTCAGTCGAACTGGATGTCGGCTCCGTCGTCGAAAGCTGGCTGACCAGAACCGTCAATTCTTCTTTGAAGCGAAGCAATGACATTCGCAACGACAAAAGCAAGGCGGTTTTCGACTTTTTTGATTTCTGCGGAAAATCGGCTCAATCAGTTTTGCCGTCTGATGTCGAAGAGTGGCGGTGGGCTTTGAAAACCGAAGGTCTGGCGGAGGGGACGATTTATAACCGGATTTCCGCACTTTCGCAGTTTTACGAATATCTGCGAAATGAAGCCGGAATGATGAAGATGATTCCAATTAATCCGGCGCGCGTTTCACTACCGAAGGCGAGTAAGCCATTTACGTCGGAAAGCGTCAAGGCTTTATCGCGCGAAGAATTGGGCAAATTGCTGGATGTGGTGACGGGACACGCGCTGGAAAAAAAGCCCGTGTATCTGAGAGATCACGCTCTTTTGCAGTTTTATGTGGCGACCGGCAGACGACGTGCCGAGATTATCAACCTTCGCGGAAGCAGCATCGAGATCAAGGACGGCAGGTTTTTTATCAAGGCAAAAGTCAAAGGCGGTTTTTTTATCAATTTCGAGCTTAATGACGAAACGACTCAAAACGCCCTGTTTGACTATTTGGCGGCGACAAATCGAACCGATATTTTCGGCAAAGATGAACCGCTCTGGCTGCGGCACGATAAAGGTGCCGCCTCAAACAAGAACTCAGATAAACAAAAAGGTTTGACTTCTCACGGCTTTGCCCGCCGTATAAGTAGTTACGCGATTGAAGCCGGAATTTCGCATTTCCACATTCACCGATTGCGCCATACTTTCGCCAAAATCGTTTCGGAATACTCGGAATCGATGGCGGAAACGCAGGAAGCACTCGGACACAGCAATATCAAAACGACGCAGATTTACGTGCAGAGACTCGCCGTTAAAAAGGATAAACATTCGAAATCCATCCGGGACGCTCTGAAAAAACAACTTTAATTTTTGATCATTTTTACCCGAAAAGCCGCAAAACCCAAAAATGCAGGTAATGCTGTAACAAGGCTTTCATCAAAAAAACGGCACAGAGGCGATTTATAAGGCAAGTTTTTTACCGATAATTCTTGAATTTTTAGATTTCCAATCATCTCCAATAAAAGACAGGAAACCAACTCTCGATATATTTAGACAATCTGACTGAAGATTTCCGTTATTGACGAATCTTTTGGATTATAACCTTCACGCTTTCCGGTAAAGCTGTGCTTCGTGATATTCATTTGTGAAATGTCCGCCAGTTCATACAATCTCCAGCAAAAGGGTTTGGTTTTGTCGGCACCCCGAAGCTGAAATCCCCGCAAAACGTAATTTCCCGCCGCTGCCGTTCCGCAGCAAAAGGGTTCGACGATCCGCGAGCGACCCTCATACTTAAATTGAACGACATATCTCCCGGCAATCGCCCGGCAGAGCAAATCTTTTTTGTGATCGAGCGAAGTAATCATTATTTCCAATTTTCAAGCTCTTTGGTTTCAAATCCTTTTCGTCCGAGTTCGCGCGCGATCAAAAAACGATGACACTCGCTCGTCCCGGCGCATTCACAAAATAAAATGACGCTCTCATTAAAAGAAATTAAAACTTTTAAGCCGAGTTCGAGATTTTGAATTTGTATTTTTCCTCCGCGAGAAGGGCGATTTCCCAACTGCGGGAGGTGATGATATTTGTTCCGCAAAAGAGCTTTCAAATAAATCGGTCGCCACCGCAGCGTTTCACTCATCGGTGAGAAACGCACGTCAACGAGCATCGCGCCGAGTGCATCGACAAGCGGCTTTAAATCGTAAACATCCTTGCCCGCATAGCCGGTCGTGTAGAACCTGATTTTCTTTTCCGGTGCCGTTTCGCTCGTCATCTCTTTAATTACCGCTCGCGCAAATGTCTTTGATCTGCAATCAATAAAACCGTAACAACGGCTGCCGGAACAAAGGTTAAGGGCGGCGTCTCCCACATCGCCGCCCGTTGCGGGCGAGGTCCTCACCCCCTCGCCCTTTGTCCGCCCGCGGGGAGCGGGCAGATCCAAAATAAGTATAACTTTATAGACGCAGCGATTGACCCGGGTTTTGCCTAAAAAGAAATATATTTATGGGATATTTAATTGAACGGGACAAATCATTCAGTTATAAGCAGCGGGACAATTTTTTATCAATAAAAGCTGAATTATAATTAAAATGTTTGTCAACAATGTTTCTATTGACACCCAAATGTTTCTATTGATACCCGCTGCAAAATTCGACGACTTTTAGGTTACCATAAATCGGTGAACTGATTAACTGAAAGTGTTTCGATTTATCGGCAAACAGTTTGATAAAAGTTATCGACTTTGACAGAAAAAATACTTTGATGGCGAAACTTCAAATTATTTTAATTCACCCTTAAATAAGCCGTGGTAAGCCGGTAAAATTACAATGCCCGACTTTAGTATTGAAATCATTAACAGCCAAATAAAGTTGACCGGGCTGATCGAGCGGCTAATGCTGCTTCCCGTTTTCGCACTCGATATTGAAACCGTCAACTGGTGGAATCGCCATCGGGAACGCGTCGCCCTGATTCAGATTGCCTTTCGCACCGGGAGTCAGCCGAAAGTTGCCATTATCGACACTCTCGCCAAACTGGACATCGAACCGCTGCGTCAACCTTTAGAAATCGATAAAACGACGAAGGTTATTCACAACGCGGTCTTTGACGCAAATCGTTTGGCGGATCATTTCCGGTTAAAGATCGCGCCTATTTTCGATACGATGGTCGCCGCCCGCCGCAGCGGAGAGCGGCGGTATTCATTGAAGGCGCAGGCGAAAACTCATCTTAATCTACAGCTCGACAAAAGCGTTCAGCGCAGTGATTGGAGCCTGCGTCCGCTCGACCCGAAGCAGCTTTCATATGCCGCTCTCGATGCTTTTGCCGCTCTTTTGCTTTATGAAAATCAAACAAAGCGAAAATTAAACGGCGCGTTTCGGTTGAAGGAAAAGATAATTTCCCGGCAAGCGAAACTTCCGCTGACGGATAGTTCCGAACCGCGGATCGCTTCAAAGAATTCGGATATAAATATCCTTGAGGAAAAAGATTCCGGGTTAAAAACCGATCTGAGCGTTTCAGAGGTCGCGTTGTTGGGAATCATCACGGAACTGCCGACCCGTTATCATCCCGACGGGTTGGCGGCTTCGGTCGGAAGCGAACGCGTCGGACTGGCGGGTTGGATTATTGATCGCACTCTGGGAACGGATGCGGATTTGGACGAAGAATCGGTAAAACTCGGCATTATCGAGTTGTGCGAGCAGAATCTGGTCAGAATCACGGCGACACAGAAACTCAAGGCATCAAAACAAGGAGAGAGTTTGTGGCATCAATTAAAATCAAAAGAGTATTGAGCTTCGATGATTTCTAAATATAAGTTCCGCGTTTTTCGTCTTTTCACAAAGTTTCTTCCCGTTTGTAAAGCCGTTTATCAAAAGTAAAAGTCTGCGGCTCACCAAATTCGATTTCCGTAAACTCCGGATGCCCGATATTTATCAGATAATTAAACTCAATCGGCAGAAGGGATGTCGGAACTCTCAAAACAGCCGAAGCTTCACTGTTTACCCATTCGTCGCCGATTCTTTGTATTTCAAGCGGGGGAGGCGACGCGCTCCAAGTTTTCGGCATAGTTTGAAATTCTTCAATCGGCAAAACCATACTTTCATCGAATTCGGCGGCGGCAAACGAATAGGAAAGCAGAATTTCTTCATCGTTCAAGTGAACCAGCATTTCTAATGCGGCGAGCGATAAACTTCCCGCCGTATAAACAATCCGCGTTCCGCGCGAATTCCAGCGTCCGCCGAAACGATACGCGCCTTCGCCGTCAAACATTGACGCGGCATATTTGTTTTTACAAATCCGGTAGGTGGTCGGCACTTTTCTTTTTTAGGTGAACACGCCGTGTTCGAGTCTGCCGATCAGGTTTTCAACTTCGCGGGTGCCAATTTCGGTGGCGGCGGCTTCTATCGGAGAAAGTCCGCCTAATGCACGGTTCGGACTTTGAAACCAGCGCATTCCCGCTTCCTTGTTTCCTTCAAACAGTTCAAAAGTTTGGGCGAGCAATCTGGAAACCGAAACCAGCCGGTCGGATTCTTCCGGCGAGAGCTTTTTCTCTTTCCTGCGGCGGGTCAAAGTTCGCGGCGAGATTCTCACCGCCACGCGAAGTCTTTCGAGCGGCAGTCCCGTAGCTTTCCCCAATTTCTCCAAAGCGTCGAAGGAAAATCCGGCTTCGACCTTTTTCGCCAATTTCAAGTTATCGGCGGTTTTAATCCCGATTAACTTTTCAACCGTATATTTGATTTGTGTTCCCCGATCTGTTTTTTCCGATACAATCGCCATTTCATTGACTCCATTGAGCTTAGTATATGTTAGCCATCTGGCTGACAATTATGCGCCAACTTGCAGTAAAAGTAAAGAATTCTCAACTTTTCAGGGAAAATTTAGAAAGTTTTGGATCTCTCAGGCTTTTTTTCTGCAGCCCGTTTTATATGGTGAACGGGGCGCATCCTTAGTATCGTTTAAAATCAAAGAGCTGTTAGTTTCGGTAGAAACTAAGCACTTCAAAAATACATTTTACTCCTAATTATTCTTTCCTGTTTTCTTCTCTGACAATCGGCTGTCTTATCAATTAAAATCAAGCGGATGAAATATATCGGAATTGATTTCGGCACTTCAAATTCGCTGGCGTGTCTGGCTGAAAATAATCAAATAAAATTTGTAGATTACCCGGACGGCAATATCAGTAATCCGACCATTTTGTATTTTCCCGAAAAGTCAAGGCATTTTTATATCGGCAATGACGCTGTTGCGCGCTATCTGACCAATTTAGAGGAGGACGGACGCGGCGGCAGGCTGATGCTGAGCATCAAAACTTTGCTTCCCGACGAGAAATTCGATTATACGACGGTCGTCGGTTTCGGTCGCGTGACGGCATCCGATCTGGTCACCCGTTTCTTAATGACTCTCAAGCGTATGGCGGAACGGCAATTTGACCGCACCTTTGACGGAGTGGTTTTGGGGCGACCCGCCGAATTCTCCGAAATCGCTGTCAGTCGTCTCAAAGAGGCTGCCCAAAAAGCCGGTTTCAAAGAAGTCGTCTTCCGGTTCGAGCCGGTCGCCGCTGCGATGGCTTATGAAATGACTGCGACCAAAGACGAATTGATCTGTGTGATTGATATCGGCGGCGGAACCAGCGACATCTGCGTCGTTGAAACATCTCCTGCGCGTGCGCTTTTGCCTGACCGTTTAAGCGATATCAAAGCGGTCGGCGGCGTTTATGAAGCCGGTGACTAACTGGATTCCGGGATTATGAAATACAAGGTCGCGCCCAAACTAGGCGACGGCTCGACATTCACTTCACTCGGCAAAATACTGCCGTTTCCCGCTCACATCATCAGCAAACTCTCAAAATGGCATAGAATAAATTTGCTCAACAACAAGAGTGATAAGGAAACCATCGTCTCTATCTATCCATATTCAAATCGCCCTGAAGATGTCAAAAGACTGTTTGATTTGATAGATTATCACTACGGGTTTGACCTGTTTCGCAGCATTGATGCCGCTAAAAAAGATTTATCCGAAAACTGCCGGGCGACGGTTGAATTTTATCCGCTCGATTTGAGAGAACAGATAACCATCACGGAGTTTGAGAAAATAATCGGCGCGACCGCTCTGAAGTAAAGTGAACCCCCTTGTCCAGACCACAAAAGCACTTTTTTAAGGTGTATTTTCGCTGTTAATAACTGCCTCTTTTCCCCCCTTCATTTTCTTTGTTTTTAAGCCTTTTTGATATACTTCAAACGGCGTTTGATATTTTA
>JBBSIE010000161.1:0-6739 GCA_038232235.1 Pyrinomonadales bacterium
GACAGCGTCGGCGAAAAGTATGTTTTTCACCCTGGCGATAACCTTTTTCTAAGGCTTCGCTTTCTGCTACACTCAGTTCAAGTTTCTTGATTTTCCCCATTTCGGGAAATAATATACCATCTTTTTGTCCGACTACTTAAACACGAGATATTTTTAGATTTCAAGTGCGTTTTATATCTTTTATACCATATGAGTTAATCTGTGAAAATCAGTGGCTAAAAATTATGTAAAATAAATTTGCGCGATTGTTTAATACAGAAAATTGAGGTTAGAAATTTGAATATCAAACTCAAAAAAACAAATTTGTTTCCGCAAAAGTTATTGCTTTTTTTGACTATTCTTTTGTTTCTCCCGCTTTTAGTTCAAGCCGAATGGAAAACCTTCGGCAGCGTAACGCGAATTGCCGAAACAAAAAAGAACGGCGTAATTTTGGAAACTTCGAGCAAGGCGAAAGTCGAAATTTCGTTTTTCGACCAAACCGCCGTGCGCGTTCGCATCGCGCCGAACGGCACATTCGAGCGCGATTTTTCTTACGCTTTTGATTATTCGGTTGACCGCAAAATTCCCGACGTAAAAGTTTCGCAGCAAAATGATGAAATTGTTTTAACCAATTATTTCGGCGCAAAAGTTTCAGTTAAAAAAACGCCTTTGCTGGTAACGATTTACAATGTCGGCGGCGAAATCGTCTGCCAAGACGACGCGAAACATCCGGCGATGTTTGACGACGAAACCGGCGAAATAAAAGCGACAAAATTGCGCCGCAGCGAAGTCGAAACTTATTACGGTTTCGGCGAAAAAGCGTTTATCGAAATGTCGCGCAACAGCAAATATATCGTCAATTGGAACACCGATACTTTTGCATATCCGGTCGGCACAGACCCGATTTATGAATCAATTCCCTTCTTTTACGCGCTTTACGACGGAAAATCTTACGGTTTATTTTTTAACAATACGTTTCGCTCGTATTTCGATATGGGCAAAACTTCGCCCGAAAGATATTCATTCGGTGCGGACGGCGGCGAACTCGATTACTTTGTTTTTACGGGCGGAAAAGACAGTTTACCGAAAAAGGTTCTGGAAGATTATGCGAATTTGACGGGCAAAACGCCGCTGCCGCCGATTTGGGCGTTGGGCAATCAGCAGTCGCGCTGGTCGTATTTTCCCGAATCGCGCGTCCGCGAAATCGCTAACGGCTTTCGTTCCAACAAAATTCCTGCCGATGTCATCTATCTCGACATTGATTATATGGACGAATACCGCGTTTTTACGTGGGACAAAAAGCGTTTTCCGAATCCGACGAAGATGATTTCAGATTTGAAAGCTGAAGGTTTTCAAACGGTTTTGATTATTGATCCGGGAATCAAAATTGATGAAAATTATGAGGTTTTTAATGATGGAAAACGCAATAATACTTACGTCAAAAATGCGGACGGAACTGATTTGATTCGCAATGTTTGGGCGAAGGAATCAATGTTTCCCGATTTTACAGACCCGAAAGCGCGAAATTGGTTTGGCTCGCAATACAAAAAAAATCTCGACGAAGGCGTTGCCGGATTTTGGAACGATATGAACGAACCCGGCGTTTTTCTGACGGAGAAAACCGAAAAACCGGAAATTTTTCATCATCCGGCGAAGACTTTTCCGCTTGACACGCCGCACGCTGGCGACGGTTTTCCCGACACGCATCGGCGTTATCACAATGTTTACGGAATGCAGATGGCGCGTTCTTCTTTTGAGGGTTTGCGAAAACTCGCGCCGGAAAAACGTCCGTTTGTGCTGACACGCGCCGGTTTTGCGGGCGTTCAGAGATTTTCCGCCGTTTGGACGGGCGACAATGTGGCAAGTTGGGAACATCTCGCGCTTTCGATTCCGATGCTGGCAAATTTGAGCGTTTCAGGTGTGCCGTTTGTCGGCGCGGATGTCGGCGGTTTTGCCGAAATGCCTTCGGGCGAACTTTATGCGCGTTGGCTGCAAGCCGCCGCGCTGACACCGTTTCTGCGTTCGCATTCGGTTGGCTGGGTCGGGAACAAAGAACCTTGGGAATTCGGCGAAGAATTTACCAAAATAAACCGCGCGACGATTGAACTGCGTTATCAATTTCTGCCGTATCTTTACACGCTTTTCCGCTGGCACGAGCAAACCGGACAACCCGTAATGCGTCCGCTTTGGTTTGAATTTCCGAACGATAAAGAAACTTATTTGGTAAACGACGAATATCTCGTCGGCAAAGATATTTTGGTCGCGCCGGTCGTCAAAGAAGGCGTTGAAACGCGCGGCATTTATCTGCCGGTCGGTGCGGATTGGATTGATTGGTGGACGGGCGAACGCCTCGAAAGCGGAAAAACGCATTATCTGAAAACGCCGCTTGATCGTCTGCCGATTTTCGTTCGCGCCGGTTCGATAATTCCGACTCAGCCGGCGATTCAGCACACGGGCGAGATGAAAAATGTTGATTTAACGCTTAATGTTATTGCCGGAATTGCGTCTGACAAAACTGAAACGAGCGAGGTTTTTCAAGATTCCGGCGAAGGTTATGGTTATCGAAAAAACGATTTTCGCGTCATCAGAACCGCATACAAAAACGGAATTCTGCAAATCAATCGCGTCGGAAATTTTAACGGACAGAAAATAAAATATATCGAATTTGTCGGAATTACCGCCAAGCCGAAAGAAGTTCGTGTTGACGGCAAATTAACAGAAAATATGCAGTTTGATGCGGAGCGAAAAAGATTAAAAGTTGAAGTCAGCGAAAATGCGAAGGAAGTTATTTTATTAACCTTGATTAGCCATCTGCGCTCCGGTTAATGAACTCCCGGCGGCGGCTTTGTGTTTTTCACTCGCTTGAATAAAAGTGCCGCCGGAACGCCTAGAAAACAGATAAATGCGAGAAGTCGAAAATTATCAATATATGCCAGAACTGCCGCTTGTTTGACCATCATTCCGTAAACGGCTTGATAGGCTTGCTGCGTCGCCGTTACCACGTCGGCGTGCGCCATAAAAGAGTTTTTAATTTGCTCAAAAGTTTGCTGAAATGCCGGATTATATTGATCCAAATTCGCGGAGAGCGGAACTTGATGCTGCTGCGCTCCGCGTGAAAGAAACGTCGTGATTGCCGCGATCCCGAAACTTCCGCCGGTGTTTCGCATCAGATTATAAATGCCCGACGCATTGCCGATTTCGTCGTTGGAAAGCGTTCCCATCGTCAGCGTCGTCAGCGGCACAAAGACGAATCCGAGCGCGAAACCGCTGACGATAATCGGATAAATAATATTCGTTTGCGCGATTTCGAGATTAATTCCGGTGAAAACATACGTTGATAAACCAAGCACCGTAAAACCGAACATTATCAAATAACGGCTGTCAACTTTGCCGATCAGCCGCCCGACTACAATCATCGAAACGACCGAACCGATGCCGCGCGGACTGATCGCCAAACCGCTTTCCATCGCCGAATAACCTAATAAAGTCTGCAAAAACAGCGGAATCAAAACCGTCGAACCGTACAAAACCACGCCGACCGACGCGATCAAAGCCGTGCCGACGGCGAAATTTCGATTGAGAAAAACTCGCAGATTGACAATCGGTTCGGGCGTGTAAAGTTCCCACGCCACGAAAACCAACAGACAAATAGCGGACGAAATCGCCGTAAAAATAATGACCGGCGACGAAAACCAATCGCGCTGTTGTCCTAAATCGAGCGTCAGTTCGAGCGCGGACAAACCCAACGCCATCAGCCCGAAACCGATATAATCAATGCGTCCGGGTTTTTGATTTTGGATATACGGCGGGTCTTCGACAAACGTATTCGCCATAAACGCGGCGAGCAAACCGACCGGCAAATTGATGTAGAAAATCCAACGCCACGAATAATTATCCGTCATCCAACCGCCCAGAGTCGGACCGATAATCGGCGCGACAACTACGCCCATTCCGTAGACCGCCATCGCCGCGCCGCGTTTTGCAGGCGGAAAACTTTCGAGCAGAACGGCTTGGGCAATCGGCTGCAACGCACCGCCGCCGATTCCCTGCAAAATTCGGGCGATAATTAAAATCGTCAAATTCGGAGCCGCGCCGCACAACGCCGAAGCCAATGTAAAAACTCCGATGGAAATTATCAGAAATCTTTTGCGCCCGACAAATTTAGTGATCCAACTCGTCGCCGGCAGAATAATCGCGTTTGAAATCAGATAACTCGTCAAAACCCACGTCGCTTCTTCAGTCGTCGCCGAAAGATTCCCGGCGATGTGCGGCAGCGCGACGTTGGCAACGGAAGTATCGAGAACCTCCATTACGGTCGCCAGCATTACCGAAATCGCAATCAGCCAAGGATTAAAACTCGGTGTCCATTGTTGTTTGTCGTTGCCGTTTGCCATTTGAATTTAAAAACTAAAAAGAATTAGCCACAAATAACACGAATGACACGAATAGTTTTTCTTTGTTTATTTGTGTCATTCCTGTTATTTGTGGCTAAAATTCATCTAACCTTCACGCTCGGCTCGACCGACATTCCCGGCGCGAGCAGATGAGCTTTATCGGCGGCGGGCTGTTTGTCAAAAACGATTTTGACCGGAACTCTCTGTACGACTTTGACGTAATTTCCCGTCGCGTTTTCCGACGGCAGAAGACTGAAACGCGAACCTGTTCCGAGTTGAAAACTTTCGATTTTGCCGTGAAAAGTTTGATCCGGGTATGCGTCAACCACAACATCTACGGGCTGTCCGATTCGCATATCGGTCAATTGCGTTTCTTTAAAATTAGCGACTACCCAAATATCGTCCGACTGCGAAAGTGCCATCATCGGCGTTCCGATCTGCACGAGCTGACCTTCTTGAATCGTTTTGCGCGTAACCGTTCCGTCTTCCGGCGCGTAAATTTTCGTGTATGAAAGTTCGAGTTCGGCTTCGTGAACGGCGGCTTCGGCTTGCGCGATGCCCGCTTCGGCGTTGCCGATTTGTGATTCATTGACCGCAATGCGTTCCGGCGCGGCGTTCGCGTCCTGTAATTGCCCGACTGATTCGCCGACCTGCGATTTGGTCAAGTCAACTTGCGCTAAAGATTGCTGATAATTATTCTGAGTGACGGCGACATTTGACTGCGCTTCATTGACGCGGGATTGCGCGGCTTGAACCTGTTTGTTCGCCGCGTCAAGCTGCGCTCGCGCCGTTTGCAGTGTGTTCGTCGCTTCATCGAGCAGATGTTTTGAAACATCGCCGGTGTTGTAGAGAGTAGAAAGGCGGTTGTATTCCTTTTGCGCCAAATTTAGATTAGCTTCAATTTGCGGAGCTTGCGCCCGCGTTTGCGCCAGATTCGCCTGCGCGGTTTTGACGGCGGATTGCGCTTGATTTATTTGAGATTTTTTTGCATCGGCGGCGGCGCGCTGCTGTTCGACATTATTTCGCGCCGCATCAACGCCGGAAGCTGCCTGCGTTTGACTGGCATTTGTCGTCGCTTTGGTCAGCGCAACCTGCGCCTGCGATTGATTTTTCTGCGCTTTTGCGGCTTGCAGTTGTGCCTGCGCCTGTTCTAATTTCGCTTCGTAATCTTTCGTATTCAGTTCGACCAGCAAATCGCCTTTATGCACGAATTGGTTGGAATCAACGTAAACCTTCGTCACATACGCCGAAACTTTCGGGCTGATTTGAATAATATCGCCGTCAATAAAAGCGTCGTCGGTTGATTCGTAATGCCGCGCGTTCAGCCAATAAATCAAACCGCCGATTGCGCCGATCAGAATAACCGCACCGATAATTAAAAACGGCAGTTTGCTGCGCGGCTTTTTCTCGTCCTTTTCCTCGGCGGATTCTTCCGCTCGATTATCTTCCGCTTCGCCCGCTTGTTCGTTATCGTTATCAGTTGTTTCCGGTTCAGCGGTCGTTTCCGGCTCATCAAAAATTTCCGATTTTCCCTTGCTCGATTCTTCTATTTCTTTGCTCATTTAACAAATTTAACTCTCAATAAAAGTAAGTAAGTAATCACTTACCTTTATGCCACTTTCCGTTTGATTTGTCAATTTGCGGAAAATTTCAAAATTCCGCATCGAAATGATGATGGCGAATTGATTCGCAGAAGAAATTTTTTGTGCTACGATTATTTTTTAATTAAGCAATGAAAGAAACAATAGAAGTAACCAGATTTCCAAACAATTTAACGATTTTAACCGATAAAATGCCTGACGTTCGTTCCGTAACGCTCGGATTTTTTTTCCGCCAGGGCGCACGGCACGAACCGAATGAATTAAACGGAATTTCGCATTTCATCGAACACGCCGTTTTCAAAGGCACGGAAAAACGAAACGCATTGCAAATTGCGATTGAAACCGACAGATTAGGCGGCAATCTCGACGCTTACACGATGCACGAAGAAACCGGATTCGCTATCAAAGTCGTTGACAAACAATTGGCAAAAGCCTTTGATTTGCTGGCTGATATGCTTGTAAATCCGCTATTTGACGAAAAGGAATTAAAGCGCGAACAGCGCGTGATTATCGAAGAAATCAAAATGACCGAAGATTCACCGGAAGATTTATTAGGCGAGATTTTCAGCGAACAGCTTTTCCCGAATCATCCGCTCGGACTTTCAATCGCCGGAACGCGAAAATCGGTCAGAACTTTTAACGGCGAAATCACGCGAAAATATCACGCCGAAGTTTTCAATCCAAACAATTTAATCATTGCCGCCGCCGGAAACGTCGAACACGCGCAGATTGTAGATTTGGCGGGAAAGTTTTTTGTCCAAAATC
>JBBSIE010000162.1:0-6646 GCA_038232235.1 Pyrinomonadales bacterium
CGATGGATGAAGGCTGGACGCGGCTCGTTTTCGATACTTTTCAAATTCCGTTTTCGTCGGTTTCAGACAAAGATTTTCGTAATGGAACCTTGAATTACGACGCGATAATTTTGCCCGCCGACAGCGAAAATTCAATCGTCAAAGGTTTGAGCGCGGAGCGTTATCCGGCTGAATTTACAGGCGGAATCGGCGAAGAAGGTGTTGAGAATTTGAAAAAATATGTCGAAAACGGCGGAAAGCTGATTTGTTTTGACGATTCGTGTGAAATGGTTATCAAGCGATTTAATCTGCCGATAAAAAATGTTTTAAACGGCTTGAAACGAAGCGAATTTTACGATCCCGGTTCGGTTGTCAAACTCGAAGTTGACACGAAAAACCCGCTGGCAAAAGGCTTGAATGAAGAAACTCCCGCTTATTTTACGAATAGTTCGGCGTTTGAAATTACCGATGAAAAAAAGGTAAATTCGGTGGCGATTTATGCGGCGAAAGATTCGCTTTTATCGGGTTGGACGCTCGGCGAAAAATATATGAACGGCAAAACCGCACTCGCCGAAGCCGCTTACGGTAAAGGCAAAATCGTGCTTTTCGCGTTTCGCCCGCAACATCGCGGTCAGTCTTGGGGAACTTTTCCATTTATTTTTAATGCGTTGGAAAAATAGGGCAGAAGTCCGCCCGGAGTAAGGGCTCTCTTACGCTATTGTCTGCGCCCTTACTCCGGGCGGGCTTATGGCTTTCCTAATTTCTTTTTTCTATTTTTTCGAGTATTTGATTAAATCGCGGGTCTTCGCGGAGCGGCGCGAGAAGTTTGTCATTTTCGTACCAGGGTTTGTTTTCGTTGCCGAGTTTAATCGCGCGTTCCATCCAGTAGAACGCCTCGTCAATTTCGCCGATTTGCGTGCAGGCGGAAGTCATCCAATATGACATATCGTGATCAGCTTTTGCCAAACCTCGCGCTTTGTCCGTCAACTGCGTTCTGGCTTCGTCAACTCTTCCGACGCTGCCCAAATAAATTGCGTAAAGCGAACGAATTCCGTCCATTTCTTCATTTTCCTGCAAAACTTCTTCCATCAATTTGATCGCTTCATCGGTGTCGCCGCGATAAAAAAGTATGCTGGAACGGAAAATTCGGATCATCGGATGATTCGGCTCAATCTTCGCGCCTTTATCCAATTCGCGCATCGCTTCGTCGTAAAGTTTTTCATAAAGAAAAATACGCGAACGATTATAAGAAGCCACAACTCGCGCCGCCGGATCGAGTCGCGCCAATTTTTCAAAGGCTTTTAACGATTCTTTATATTCGCCGTCGAGCCGGTGCATCGTGCCTTTGACAAAATAAAGCGGAGCTTCGTTGGGAAATTGTTCCTGCAAAAGTTTGATTTCCGCCCGCGCCTTTTTCTTTTCGCCGCGTGAAAGATAAATCAAAACCATCAAAACCCGCGCTTCGACGACGTTCGGATCATAAATAAATGCCTTGCTGAAAGCGGCTTCGGCGTAAGTGTAATCTTCGGCGGTTCCCATTCCTTTGAAAACGCGATTGGCGAAACACGCGCCCAAACCGCTGTGCGCCAGGGCAAAATGCGGGTCTAATTCGATGGCGTGTTTGAAATTGGCAATCGCCGCTTCGCAGTCTTCCATCGCCAGCGTACGGAAAATGAATTTGCCGAAATTGTCGCGTCCGCGCAAATATTCTTCATACGCTTTATGGTTTTCAGTGGCGCGGCGACCAAGTTTTTCCTGTTCGACTGGCGTAAGTTCGAGCCGCAAACCTTCGAGAATACGATGAGCAATATTGTCCTGCAACGTGAGAATGTCTTTGCCTTCCGCGTCAATCCGGTCACTCCATAAAATGTCGCCCGTCAAAACGTCGAGCAGTTGCGCCGTTACGCGAAGTTTGTCGCCGGAGCGCAAAAAACTTGCCGATAAAACGGCGTGAACGCGCAATTCTCTGCCGACTTCGCGCGGATCAAATTCTTTGCCCTGATATTTGGCAATGACTGAACTCGGACGCACAATAAGTGAACGAAGTTGCGCGAGTTCCGTAATTACCGAATCGGCGAGTGAAAATTCGTAAAAATTCGATGCCGGGTCTTGACTCAAGTTTTTGAACGGCAGAATTGCGACGCTTTTTTTCTCCTGTCCGGTGGCGGTCAGCGTCGTTTCCGGCGAATATGTCGGCGACAGCGAAATTACAGACGAATGCTGTGTCGAACTGTCCGAATTGGATTTTCCGGTGATCCAGTTCCACGCCCGTTTAACCGGATTATCTTCGAGATGGAGCGGCGTAAAAATTTCGCTCTGCATCGCCGGAACGCCGGAAACTTCCTGTAAAACACCGCGCAAATCGTCGCGCAGTTCTGAAATTTTTTGGTAACGATCAATCGGAGCTTTGGCTAATGCTCTATCTAAAATCGCCTGAAGACGCGGCGGAAACGGTTCGTTTCGCATATCGGCAAGCGGTTTCGGCGTTCCGTAAAGCACTTGGTGGCGCACGTCGTGAACAGTTTTGCCTTGAAACGCCCAAATTCCGGTGAGCATTTCATAAAGCAGAACGCCGGTTGAAAAAATATCGGCGCGATGATCGGTTTTTTCGCCTTTGGCTTGTTCAGGTGCGGCGTAAGTCGCCGTTCCGTAAGGAATTCCGAGTTCGGTAATATCCGCGCGATCTAAACCTTGGATTTGTTCGGCAGGTTCGTCCTGAAGAAGTTTCGCCAGACCGAAATCGAGAATTTTCGCCTGTCCGGTTTCCGAAACCATTATATTTCCCGCTTTGATGTCGCGGTGAATAATTCCGCGTGAATGCGTATAAGCGAGCGCGTCGCAAACCTGAATCGCAATCGAAAGCGCACTTTTCAAATCAAGCGGACGACCGCCGACGAGTTGGCGGACGTTTTTTCCTTTGACGTGCTGCATCGCAATATAAAAAACGCCGCTGTCTTCGTGAAAATCAAAAATCGTGCAGATGTTCGGATGGTCAAGCTGCGAACAAAGCTGCGCTTCGCGTTCAAAGCGTCTGAAGTTAGCGGTTTTGGCGGTCAATTCAGGCGGCAAAACTTTGATAACAACCGTTCGGTCAAGTTTCGTGTCCTGCGCTTTATAAACAGTTCCCTGTCCGCCTGCGCCGATTTTTTCTAGTATTTTGTATTGGTTTATATTTTCACCAACCATACGTTGTTTTGATTTACTTTTTTGACTATTGGTTGGAGTCTGTAGCTGATTTAAGTTTGGGCGACAAACCTAAAAAAGGCAAATCTTGAATTGCCGAAAATCAGTCAAAAAAATAATCCATTGTAAAATCAATGGATTATTTTCAATGATAAGTTTCTAAATGTCAATTTTTTCAAAATAATTGACCTGCTTTATCAATTAAACACCGGCAAACTGCCGATTAATCAGGTGTAACCGTTCAGCCGCGCGGCGGATCGCCCCAGCCTGATCCGACATATTCGCCGTTTTCGACGATGCACGGCACGACCAAATCGCCGCCGGAAAATTCGAGCATTTCCTTTTTCCGCGCTTTATCGTTCTGCGCGTCGTATTCGGTGAACTCGATATTGTTTTCGTTATAATAATTACGGGCTTTGTCGCAATACGGACAACCCGGTTTCGTATAAATTGCTAATGACATAAATTAAAAATCTCCTCATTCTTAATAAGTCTATCATTCCTCAGCAATCAATCAACAGTCGGCAATTATCATTTTGCCGGCAATGTTTGACTTATGATAACCGATAATTGATACCTGATGAGCAATATTTTTGAACCGTTTGAAAAACTTATCGAAATCGAAATTTTGGGCGAAAAGAGCGAGGTTCCCGAAAATAATTCGTTGCTCCAATGTTTTCAATATCTTTCGATGGAAACTATTTCTTACGGCGAATTCTGCTGGAACGGCGATTGTGCAAATTGTCAGGTTTGGCTGGAAGATAATTTCAAAGACAAAGCTGTTCTGGCTTGCCGGACAAAAGTGCTTAAATATATAAAAATTGTTAGAATGGGTGATGAAATTGAATTGGACATTTAACTTTTTATACTTTTTGTTGATATATTAACGCTTTGGGTTTAATTTATCCGGTATGTAAAATTAGCATTTCTGTCAAAATAATTAGCTTTATTTATTATTTGCGCGATGGATTTGTTGCATTTGATTTCATAAAATAACGTCAGGATAAAATATTTTCAATAAGTTTTTTCATTCAAGGAATTATAAAAGGTTTTGCAAATCGAAATAAAAGAAACAGATTCACAACCTATTTTATTCGCCTTCGGAGTAAATCATAAAACCGCTTCGATTCAGGTTAGGGAAAAAATCTACGTGCGCGACGACGAAGTATTCGAGTTATTAAAAAAACTCAAAGAAACGCTTTCCGAATGTATGATTTTATCAACCTGCAATCGGACGGAGATTTACGGCGTACAACCGACAGGCGAAGTTGATTTCGATTTTTACAGAAACCTTTTGATTGATTTTAAAAATGCCTCCGATATAGTTAGCGAAACTGATTTTTTTTCATTTGTTTCCTGTGCCGCCTGTCAACAGCTTTTTCACGTGGCAACGAGCGCGGATTCAAAAATTATCGGCGACACGCAGATTTTGCAGCAACTGCGGCGGTCATATCTAACGGCGAAAGACGGCAATTACACGAACAAAATTCTCGATCAGCTTTTGCAGCGGTCTTTGAAAATCGGCAAGCAGATTTATACGCAGACGGCGATTCACAAAGGCGCGGTTTCGATCAGTTTGGCGGCGGTTGATTTGGCGTTGAAAACTTACGGAACGCTCCAAGATAAAACGATTTTGATCGTCGGCGCGGGCGAAACGGCACGTTTGACTGCCGAATGTCTTTTGAAATTAAACGTCGGCAAAATTTTAGTTGCGAACAGAACGAAAAATAAAGCCGAAGATTTTTTGCAGGAACTGCATCAATCTTTTGATTTTGAAAGCGAGGTGATTGACTTTGAAAATTTCCGCGATCATCTGAACGAAACCGATATTGTCATCAGTTCGACAAGTTCGCCGGAATACGTTTTGTTCAAAGAAGATTTTGAAAAACAAACCAAAAAGATTTTTCTGATTGACATTGCATTGCCGCGCGACATCGCGCCGGAAACTGCTGAAAACGAGTTTGTTACGCTCAAAAACATTGATGATTTACATTCGGTTGTTGATCAAAACTTCAAAAGGCGAATGGCTGAATTAGCAAAGGTCAAAAAAATAATTTACCGCGAAATGGGCGATTTTCTCGTTTGGTATTATTCACAGCCGCTGCTTCCGGCTTCGCTTAAATCCGGTCAAAAACCTGATTACAAATCGATTGAAGAAATCAAAAAAATCAAAGAATTTCTGGCGGCAAACGCTTCGTGGTTTCACAAAATGGCGCGTCAGAAAGATGTCAGAAACGAACTCGACGAACACAAAAATCTGGTCAAACAGCTTTTTGCGATGAAGCAGTCCGCGCTTAATGAGGCAGCCGTTGAAAAATAAATTTGTCATAGGTTCGCGCGGTTCGCTCCTTGCGCTCTGGCAAACAAATCACGTCAAAGCCGCGCTCGAAAAACATTTTCCCAAACTAAAACTCGAAGTAAAAATCATCAAAACGACGGGCGATAAACTGCTCGATGTCGCGCTGGCGAAAATTGGCGATAAAGGTTTGTTCACAAAACAAATCGAAACCGCGCTTTTGAATGGCGAAATTGATTTGGCGGTTCACAGTTTGAAAGATTTGCAAACCATTCAGCCCGCAGGACTTTGCATCGGAGCGGTGTCGAAGCGCGAAATGCCTAACGATGTTTTGATTTCAAAAAAATATTCGTCAATTGATGATTTGCCTGAACGCGCGAAAGTTGCGACGGGCAGTCTGCGGCGCAAAAGTCAGCTTTTACATTACCGCAAAGATTTACAGATTTTCGAGATTCGCGGCAATTTACAGACGCGCTTTTCAAAGTTTGACGAATCGGATTTGGACGCGATGATTCTAGCTTTCGCGGGCGTTCACCGGCTTGAGTTGGATAAACATATCGCCGAAATTATTCCGTTTAAGGTAATGCTTCCAGCGGTCGGACAAGGCGCGATGGCAATCGAAATTCGAGAAGACGACGGCGGTCTAAAGGAATTTTTGAAAGTTTTAAACGATGAGGAAACGCACATTTGCATAACGGCTGAACGCGCTTTTTTGCGAACTTTGGAAGGTGGTTGTCAAGTTCCGATTGGCGCAAACGCCGTTATTCAAAATGATTTAATCGAACTTAAAGGAATGGTTGGCAATTTAAACGGCAGCGTAAATTTGCGGGAAAAAATTTCGGGCAAAAAAAGCGAAGCCGAAAGTTTGGGAATTAAATTGGCGCAAAGTTTAATCGAGAAAGGCGCGAACGAAATTTTGGAGCAAACACGCGAAAAAGTCGAAAATACCGAAGAAAAATTATTTGATGAAAAAGATTTTAATCGTCAGAGAGTTTGATAAATTTAGCCGAATTTTGACGGAAAATGGTTTAGACATCATCAATTTGCCGCTGATAGAAACAAAACCACTCGAAGATTTGCGCGAATTTGAAGCGAAACTCAAAGATATTACAAATTGCGACGGCATTTTTCTAACAAGCAAAAACGCGGCGCGGATTTTGGCTGATAAACTGCGCGAAAATAATATAA
>JBBSIE010000163.1:0-6640 GCA_038232235.1 Pyrinomonadales bacterium
AGCGTCGGCGAAAAGTATGTTTTTCACCCTGGCGATAACCTTTTTCTAAGGCTTCGCTTTCTGCTACACTCAGTTCAAGTTTCTTGATTTTCCCCATTTCGGGAAATAATATACCATCTTTTTGTCCGACTACTTATTAAACCATTTTATTTCAATTTATCAATGTTCTCTTTTGCTCCGTTTAAACCAAGTTCTTCTTTGAAATTATTAATATGATATATTGCATAATTAAGATTATCAGCAATTTTATAGATTAAATTATCTTCCATTTCCTTTGCAAAATCCCACAAAATTTGAATTACACCGGTTAATTCATTTAGCCGATCATTATCTTTTTTTGTGTAATCTTTCTTATTTGAGAATTCAGATAAATCTTTGTGAACAAACAAGAGTAAATCTTTTATTGTAGTTTTGCTTTCCAGATCGGACATATTAAGAGATTAAATCAATTTTATAGCTTCTTTCGCAAAATAAGTGATAATCACATCCGCACCCGCGCGTTTGATTGCCGTTAAATTTTCTAACATCACTTTTTCGCCATCAATCCAACCTTTTTCAGCCGCCGCTTTTATCATCGAATATTCGCCGCTGACGTGATACGCCGCAATCGGCACATTAAAATTGTCCTTCGTGCGACGGATAATATCGAGATAGGAAACGGCGGGTTTTATCATCACAATGTCCGCGCCTTCGGCGATGTCCAAAGCGATTTCGCGCATCGCTTCGTCGGAATTTCCAAAATCCATCTGATAAGATTTGCGATCCCCAAACTGCGGCGCACTTTCGGCAGCTTCTCGAAACGGACCGTAAAGAGCCGACGAATATTTCGCCGAATACGCCATAATCGGCGTTTCCTGAAAACTGTTTTCATCCAACTTTCGCCGAATCGCCGCTACTCTTCCGTCCATCATATCCGACGGCGCGATGATGTCCGCGCCATTTTGCGCGTGTGTCAAAGCCTGCTGCGCCAGCAGTTCGAGCGATTTATCATTAACGACATATTCGTTTTCAATCACGCCGCAATGCCCGTGCGAAGTGTATTCGCACAAACAAACGTCCGTCACAACCAGCATTTCCGGGTAATTCCGCTTAATTTCCGCCGTCGCTTTCTGAATAATCCCTTCGTCAGCGTAACCGCTCGAACCGACTTCATCCTTAAAATCAGGAATCCCGAACAGCAAAACCGCGTTCACGCCGAGCTTCAATAATTCGTCGCATTCACGCAAAACATTATCAATTGAAAGCTGAAAAATATCCGGCATCGAAGAAATCTCGCGCTTCACATTCTCGCCTTCCGCGACGAACAGTGGATAAATAAAATCGTATTTCGTCAAAACAGTTTCACGAAACATATCGCGCAAATTCGCAGTTTTACGCAAACGACGCAGACGCGAAACGGGAAAATTCGGTAAATTAAAATTGCTCATAAGATTTTTGCCGCGAACAAACACGAAAATTCACGAAAAAAACCAAGAAATTTAGCCACAGATTTTCACAGATTAAAACGGATAAAAGACAGGTAAATCATGAAAAATGATTTCAAAATCTTTCTTATCTGCTTTAAAAAATCTGCGTTTATCTGTGTCCATCTGTGGCTAACATTTCTTCTCTTCCGTTTTATTTCGTGTCCTTTTCGTGTTTGTTCGTGGCTAATAACTCCTCAATTTCGTCAGCCGCTCGATAGGCGTTTTTCACGCAGTCGCCGACGGAGATTCCTTTGTAAAAGTTACTGCAAAAATAAATTCCTTTATTATTACGTTCAAAATCCTCGATGCTTTGCTCGATCTTTTCGTAACCCAAAAGATACTGCGGAATCGCCTTTCGCCAGCGTTTGATGTGCGTAAAATCGGGCTTTTCGCGCAAACCTAAAATATCTTTTAACTCTCGATAAACAATTTCCAGCAATTTTTCGTCGGACTGCTCAAATAATTCCGCATTTCTCGCGCCGCCGACAAACGTCGTCAATAAATGATAACCGTCCGGCGCACGATTCTCAAAAACGGCGGAATTCCAGATCGTTCCCAGGATTTTTCTATTTTCAGAACTCGGAATCAAAAACCCGAAACCGTCCAAATCTTTTCCAAGCGATTCTTTTTTTACACCAATGAAAACCATCGCAATCGGCGGATAATAAATGTTTGCAAGCTGTTCGCTCAAATCCGCGCTGAGATTTTCAATTAATTTCGCCGCAGATTCGGCAGGCGTAGAAATAATCAAAGCGTCAAATTCCTGACGGAACGCGGACACTCTGTCCGCCGCGTCGCTGAAAGCCGACAAATCTTTTTGCGCGTTCAAATCATTGCGGACAGAGTGTCCGCGTTCCGTCCAAACTGCAAATTTCCCGTCCGCAAATTTTTCAATTTTTGTAACTTCCGTATTCAATCGAACGCTTGCGCCCAACTTTTCCGCGAGTTTGTCGGTCAAAGTCTGCACGCCGTTTTGAAACGAAAAAGTGCGCGGAAAATCCTTATCGGCTTTTTCCGTTTTTGAACGAAGCGAACCGACCAACAAACTGCCGTGCGATTTTTCGAGTTCGTAAAGACGCGGAAACGCCGCGCGAACGCTGAGATTTTCCGGCTTGCCCGCGTAAATTCCCGCGATAAACGGATCAGCCGCGCGCGTCACGATTTCGCCGCCCAAACGTCTGGTGAAAAACTCTTTAACCGATTCATTTTCCGGTGATTTCGTTCGCACGAACGGCTCTTTCAACAGCCGCAAACGCGCCCGCCAACTGAAATAATCGCTCGCTGCCATTTTCGCTAATGTCATCGGCAAAGATTTCAACTTCCCATCGCGCAAAACATACCGCTTTTTATTCGCCGCATTTGCCGCCGCGACTTCCGTTTCCAAACCCAACTCCCGAATCAAATCCACCAATCGCGGCGATTTTAAAAGCGAATTCGGCGCATATTCGATGGTAAAATCATTAATTACAACCGTCTGAATATTCCCGCCGACGCGCCCCGACTTTTCAAACAGCACGACTTCGCAACCTTTATTTTTCAGCAAAAAAGCGGCGACCAATCCCGAAATGCCGCCGCCGATGATGCCGATTTTTCTCATTTTAATATTGTTCGTTCAAAGTTTGACGGCGACGGTGGAGTTTCTGAATAAATAATTTCTGATTTCTTAAATCGCTTCAATCTTCCCAAAATTAAATAAATAATGATTTCATATAGACACCAATTAAAAAAGGCAAATGATGTAAATCTAAATAAAAAATTGTCAAAAATAATTGGTGCGATGTGATTTTGCTTTATGAAAATATCCAAGTAAATAGGAATTGAAAATGGCGCAAGTAAAATTCCCGGTGCTGGCTCACCTTGCATTGTCGTCAGCATCAAAAATTCCGGCAAATAATTTCCAATAATTCCTAAAATCACCAAACAAATTACGGGAAAAACAAAACCTAAAACAATTGCAATCAAGACACGCTTCATTTTCAGTTAAATTACTTTCCAGCCGATATACTTTTCGCCTCAAAATTTTACAAATTTGCGAATCCGAATCTCACACTGAAATTATTATATTATTTCACGGAATTTTTTGGATAGCTGAAAATCAGTTTGTAATTTAGCAAACAATTTTCTGTTTTTTTATTGACGCGGTTTTAATGTTAAACTTTTGTCGTTTTCCAAATGATTTCCATCGCCGAAAAACACAGCAAAGTTATCGAAGAAGCCGTTGCGCGGATAATTTCGCGTGCCGAAAATTCGCGTGGTTTGCAGGCGGCGGATTTGTTTGAGCGCGTCGTCAAATCGCTGGAAAAATATCTTTTTAAGTTTGACGAAAACGCTTCCGCATTGGAAATAAAAGAGTTTGTTGACGGCATTAGAGCGGACGATTTGTGTTTGATCGTCGCCTGCGAAAACGGCGTTGAAACGGCTTGGAACGATTTGGTTAAAAGTTTTGACGGAAGCGTCAAAGCGGCGGCGCGTGGAATTTCAAAAAATGCGGAAGACGCGGAAGATTTGGCGGGTTCGATTTGGGCGGAACTTTACGGTTTGAAACACGATAAAGACGGCAAATTGAAAAGCAAACTTTCATATTATTCGGGGCGCGGAAGTCTTGCCGGCTGGCTTCGCGCTGTTACGTCGCAATTGGCGATTGACCAGTTTCGGAAAATGAAAAAACTCGTGCAGATTGAAGAAGACCGTGAATTTGAAAATCTGGCGCAAAGTTCGGCGGAAAAAACCGGAAACGATAAGATTGTTTCAAAAAGCGCGAACCCGGAAGAAATTTTCAGCGAAAATGCGGCGCAAAAAGATGTTTCAAACGCGCTGAAAAAGGCGATTGCCGAACTCGAAGCAGAAGACCGCTTGATCCTGAAACTCTATTATTTTGACGATTTAAAGCTAAAAGATATCGGCGCGACGCTCGGTTTTCACGAAGCGACGGCGAGCCGCAAATTGGCGCGGCTGCAATCGGAAATCAGAAAATCGGTCGAAAGAATCTTGCAGAAAGAATACGGCTGGAAACACGAAGAAATCAAACGCCAACTGTCGGAAACGGCATCAAAACTCGGCATCAGTTTTGAAAAAATGTTCACGATTTTGCTGATTTTGACGCTCGTGCAAGAATTTTGGTGAAATCGCGTTCTCTAAAGACAGCGGAAAATGGAAGATAAATTTTCTTCATTAACTAATTACCATTTACCATTTACCATTAAAAAGGATGGATTTTGAATTCGACAAAGAGATAGATGTTCTTTTGCGGCAGGCGCGAAAAGGTGAAGCTGTTTTTGCGGCGACAATTCCGCCATCGGCGCATCTCGATGCCGATGAAATTTCCGCTTTTGCCGAAAACGCTCTGCCCGAAAAAGCGCGGCAAATTTACACGACGCACTTGGCAGATTGCGATTCGTGCCGCAAATCCCTGTCAAATTTGATTTTGTTAAATTCTGAAAATGAAAGTGAAACTATTCGTTCACCCGAAAAAATTGCGACTGTTTCGCCGACAATTCCTTGGTATCGAAAACTTTTCGCGCTTCCGAATCTGGCTTACACTTTCGGCGCGTTAATCGTTTTGTTCGGTGGAATCATCGGTTTTACGATTTTGCGGAATATGAATAATTCGCAAAGTTTGGAAGTTTCGCAAATCAGCGACAAGCCGGAAATGTCTCAACAAATTCCTTCGGAAAGCGTCGGTGCGACTCCCGAATCTAATTCTGCCGCTAATGCGAATATGACTGCAAATCTAAGCGACGGAACGGTTTATTCGTCAAATTCGATGATGAATTCCGCGCCGATGAATTCAAATATGAGCGTCGCCGCAAGTCCGCAAATTATGTCCGCGCCCGCGCCGATGAAAAATGAACCGCCGCGTGAAAATGATTTAGCTGATGCAAACATAAAAGGTGAAAATTTTATCGTTGACGGCGCGAAAAATGAAGAAGGAAGAAATTTAGCAAAAAATAATCTTGCCGCCGATAGTTCAATTGAAAAAAAAGAATCGGTCAAAGATGAAAATTCGGCTGACCAAAATGCTTCCAAACCGCAATCTTCAATAGCCAGCCGACAAGTTTCCGAACTTCCAGTAAACGGTCGTCGAAGTACCGAACTTCAACAAAGTCCGCAGGCAAAGTCTGGTTTAAGGAAAGCGAAAACTGCCGACGCGATCGAAAATAAAACGACAATCGTCGGCGGAAAAACTTTTAATCGCCAAGATAATGTTTGGTATGACGCGAATTATAAACAACAGTCAACGATAAACATCACGCGCGGCACGGAGAAGTATAAAAAATTAGACAAAGATTTGCGAAATATTGTCGAAAATTTGGGTGGAACAGTTGTAATCGTTTGGAAAGATAAGACTTACCGAATTCAGTAAAAGTCAATAAGTATAGCGAACGATAGTGAGCAGAATTCACTTCAAATAAAATTAAACGATAAATAAAGCACTCGCTACCGCTCGCTATACCGAGTGTTTTTTTGGATTTTCAGCTAAACCGCCGCAGAAAATCCGGCGAATTTTGTCTGAGCGAAACCCAACTTTCAAAAATTTCGGGCGTTTGCAGCCAAATCCTGAACCATTCGGCGATTTCCTGTTTTTCGGCGCGTTTGTCGGGCGAAACTTTGGCGTTTTTGGCGATCATTTCGGCGCGGCTTTTTCCTTTCAGCGCGGTTTCACGCAATAAACGCAAGCCTTCGCGGTCATCTTCGCTTTTAAATTTTTTCCGTATATTTTCAAGTCGGCGAATTGAAATAAGCGTTTGTTTGAAGTCGGAAAACTGCAAAACATTGCGAAAAACCGCATCGTAAGGCGATTCTAAACGTCTTTCAACGTCGAGTTCCATAATCTCCGAATGCCGCAGTTCCGCGCCTTCATCGGCAAGTTGGCGGGCGATAATCATCGGAGATTCAACCGCGCTGTCGCCGAATTCTTCGCGCACGACGATTTCGATGGCGGAAATTTCCTTCGCGCCGACCGATTCGCAGTCGAGTTTTTCCCAAACTTCAATAATCAAATCGTTTTTCGTGCGTGATTGCCACATTGTTTAAGGGTCAAGACTAGATAAGATCATTATCATTACAAATTTTCAAAAGCAAAGCGTAGAGATTTTCTTTTCTGTAATTGAATCGAAACTCACACTCTTTCAAGTGAAAATAAAAACTGTTTTTTGACAATCCGCGAAACTTGG
>JBBSIE010000164.1:0-6525 GCA_038232235.1 Pyrinomonadales bacterium
GAAGGCTACTACAATCGAATCAGATTACATTCGGGTTTGGGTTACCAAAGCCCGGAACAGTTTGAAAATGAATTAAAGTTGAAAAATAAAATAAGGAGCAGCGAGAGTTTCGTGTCCTGAAAAACTTGACCGTCTCATTATTAGTTGAAAAGCTGCTGATTGTCAAGATACAAGCTGTTTCGCCCTCACGTCCAATGATTTGTTATGTTGCGCCGTTGCGAATGAGTTTGTATGTGTATTCATCACTATTTTCGCCTTTGAAATAGTCAGCACCTATTCGAGTCATCGCTCTCTCAAAATTAAGTTTTTCCAGAAGTTTCCACGAAGCTATGTTGCGAGTATCAACTTCTGCGATTAACTCTAAAACATCGTAGTCTGCGAATAAGGCTTCAATCATTCGCAAACAGGCTTCTGCGGCATATCCGCACCGCCAATAATCAGGAGCGAGTTCGTAAGCGATTTGTGCGCTTTTGTTATCACACACGGTTGCCTGAACCGTTCCAATGTAGTTATCTTGCTGTTTGAGATAAATTGCCCAATTAAGCCACAATTCATCACCGACAGGCGACTTTCCGGTTTCAAGCCTTCGGTATCTATCTTCTAACAGAAGCACAGAAGTCGGCGGCTCTTGTGGGATAAACGAATAAATCCGCTGGTCTGACAACATATGAAACAAATGTTTGGCGTGTTCCGAGCGCAGAGACTTCAATACAAGCCTATCTGTTTCAAGATTGTTATTGTCTTTACGCATATTAACTAAGAACGTCTTTCAAAGGTAAAAGCAACATAACTTTGAATTCAACGGAAATTCTGTCCTGTAAATTTAACACTTTTATATCCGAAGTTTCCGCTTTTAGCAAAGTCAAATTTCTATTGTTCATTTGTTTTCTGTAATTTGAATGTCCTTTCTATTTATTCGAGCGAAATCCTTTGAATTTAATTAACAGAAATGTTTAGCAACATAAATCTGATGCTATTCAAAATTTCATTTTTCCATTTCCGGCACTCGACCGGCTTTCCGCCTCGTTCGGATAATTCAAAACAATTCGTTATAATCTTTCCCAAAATGAAAGCACTATATTTCAACGATTTTGGCGCGGCGGAAGTTTTGCGATACGGCGAACTTCCCGAACCCGAAATTAAAAATGGTCAGGCTTTGGTCAGAATGCACGCCGTCGGTTTGAACTTTGCCGATGTTTACAGGCGGCGGGGAAATTATCATCTGGCGGGCGAGCCGCCTTTTATTTTGGGTTATGAAGGCGCGGGCGAAATCGTCGCTGTCGGAGAATCTTCGCAAACCGATTTGAACGTCGGCGACCGCGCGGCGTTTGCCGACAGCCCTTTCGCCAACGCCGAACTCGTCGCGGTTGATGTGGAGAAACTCGTCAAACTGCCCGCCGCGATTGATTATGAAACGGCGGCGGCTGTGATGCTACAAGGCTTGACGGCGCATTATTTGACGAATGACAGTCATTTGATAAAGGCGGGCGAAACGGCTCTGGTTCACGCGGCGGCGGGCGGTGTCGGACTGCTTTTGACGCAAATTATTAAGATTAAAAACGGCAAAGTTTTGGCGGTTGTTTCAAGCGAAGCGAAGCGAAACGCACAGCCGCGCTCGAAGCAGGTGCGGACACCGCCGTTTTATATGATGAAGATTGGGTTGAACGGGCGCAAAAGTTCGGTAGAAACGAAAACGGCGTGGACGTGGTTTTCGATTCGGTCGGAACGACGCTCGACGCGAGTTTTGCCGCCGTTCGGACGGGCGGACAAGTCGTGTTTTACGGAATGGCAGGCGGCGACCCGCCGAAGGTTGACCCGCGCCGTCTGATGGACGAATCGAAAACTTTGACGGGCGGCGATTTGTGGAATGTGCTGACTTCCGAAGAAGAGCGGAAACGTCGCGTCGCCGAATTGTTTTCGTGGATTACCGAAGGCAAACTAAAAGTGCGAATCGCCGGACGCTTTCCTCTCGCCGAAGGCAGAGCGGCGCACGAATTTTTAGAAAGCCGCGCGGCAATCGGAAAAGTTCTGCTTATTCCCTAAAGCGACGGAGCAGTATTGAAACAAACTTTCAACATAGGAGTAAAAAAATATGCCAGATTTGTCAACATTAATTTTATTTGCGGCTGCAGTTTCATTTCTCGTCTTCACGCCGGGACCAAATGTGCTTTACATCATCGCCCGCAGCGTGAACCAAGGGCGCACGGCGGGTATCGTCTCGTGTTTGGGTGTCGAGGTCGGAACGCTCTTTCACGTTACCGCCGCCGCTTTCGGCATCTCCGCTTTGCTGTTGTCGTCCGTCCTGGCATTCAGCGTCGTGAAATATGCGGGAGCGGCTTACCTCATTTTTCTTGGCATAAAGACTTTACTGACGCGGGAAAAAATCGCCGAGGCGGAAACAAGCGAAGAAAGGAGTTTGCGGCGCACATTTTCTCAAGCCGTTTTAGTGAACGTCTTAAATCCGAAGACCGCGATGTTCTTTTTCGCCTTTCTGCCGCAATTTATTGACGTAGGGCGAGGCGCAGTTGCGACGCAGATTTTCTGTTTGGGCTTGGTCGTCGTCGTTATGGGATTTACCAGCGGCACTCTATATTCGCTTCTTGCCAGTAGTGTCGGGAATTTGCTGCGCGGAAATCTGAAGTTTTTACGCGCCCAGCGTTATTTTGCCGGAAGCGTTTATATCGGGCTGGGCGCAGCGACCGCTTTGACCGGAACGAGCAAAAAGTGAATGGGGTAATTTGAGTATGAACAAATTTAACTCAACGGTTTTAATTTTGCCCGGACTCGGCAATTCGGGCGAGCGGCATTGGCAGAGTTTATGGGAAAAAGAATATCCCGAATTTATCCGCGTCAACCAGCAGGAATGGGACGCGCCGCGCTGCCGTGATTGGATAAATACGATTGAGAAGAAAATCAAAGAACATCAAAGCGAGAACGTAATTTTAGCGGCGCACAGTCTCGGCTGCGCCGCCGTCGCGTTTTGGGCGGAAAAGTTTCAAACCAAAATAAAAGGCGCGTTATTAGTCGCGCCGAGCGATTCCGAAGCCAAAACTTATACTTTTCCGGCAACCGGATTTGCCCCGATACCGCTCGACAAACTGCCGTTTCCGTCAATCGTCGCGGCAAGCTCGAACGATTATTACATCGAGTTGGAAAGAGCAAAACAATTTGCCGAATGTTGGGGCAGCGAATTTGTCGAAGTCGGCGAAGCCGGACATATCAACGCCGATTCCGGCTTCGGGCGTTGGGACGACGGATTGGAATTGTTAAAAAAATTAAGTAATTGAGCAAATTTAAATAAAAGCAAAATGAAAACGTCCCGCTTCGCGTTTACACGGATACACAATGAAAAAAATTCAAACAAACAACGCTCCGGCGGCAGTCGGGCATTACTCGCAGGGCATCGTTCATAACGGACTCGTTTTTGTTTCCGGTCAAGTGGCGACTAATCCGGCGACGGGCGAGAAAATCATCGTTTCAATCGAAGCGCAAACCGAACAGGCACTCAGAAATGTTGAAGCGGTTTTACTCGCGGCTGGCAGCGATTTGAGCCGCGTTTTGAAAATGACGATTTATCTTTCCGGGATGGAGCATTGGGCGGCGGTCAACGCCGCTTACGCCAAAGTTCTGGGCGAACATCGTCCGGCGCGGGCAATCGTTCCCGTCGGCGATTTCGGCGACGGTTTGCTGATTGAAATTGAAGCGATAGCAGCGGTAAAAAAATAATGAGGTGAAAGATGATGAATAATTTACAATATCGGCACGTTGACGTTTTTAGCGACACGCCTTTTTCCGGCAACGGTTTGACGGTGTTTTTTTTGGAAACCGAATTATCAATCGACGCGATGCAAACCGTCACGCGGGAAATGCGGCAGTTTGAATCAATTTTCTTGTATCCGACAGCCGCGCCCGATACATTTCGCGCGCGAGTTTTTACGATGGAAGAAGAACTCGATTTTGCCGGTCATCCGACGCTCGGCGCGGCTTGCGTGCTTCACGAAAAATTCGGCAAAGGCGAACGCGCCGAATGGCAAATCGCGCTTAACGCGAAAACTGTGGCGGTTGAAACGGTGAGAAACGGCGCGAACTTCAAAGCCTCGATGGAACAGGGAAAGCCTGAATTCGGCGCGGTTATCGAAGACGAAAAGCGGTCGGCATTCGTTCGCGCCTTGAATTTGTCCGAAAGCGATTTGGCGGATAATTTACCGCTTGAAATTGTCTCGACGGGTTTGCCATATTTGATTGTGCCGCTCAAGCGTAATCTTGAAAATGCGAAAATCATTGTTCCGAATTTTGAAGAAATGCTGGCGGATTCGGGCGCAAAGTTCGTTTATGTTTTTGATGTTTCCAAAATGGAAGGGCGAACTTGGGACAATTTTGGATTGGTTGAAGACATTGCAACGGGCAGCGCTGCGGGACCGATGAGCGCGTTTTTAGTTAAACACGGAATTTGCCAGCCGGAAACCGAATTTGTTTTGCATCAAGGAAGTTTTCTAATGCGTCCGAGCAAACTTTACGTCAATGTTGTCGGAACGCGAGAAAATATCACTTCGGTCAAAGTCGCCGGAGATGTTTGTCTGATTGCATCGGGCAGATTCGATGGCAATATACTTTCAATTTGAAACGAACGGTGGAATTTAATTGGCTGATGAACAAAATGCCGAATTCGGACTTTAGCCGCTTTTTGTCGGGAAACTAAAATGAGAAATTTTGACCATCATTCAGGGGAACACTTAGAGATAGACGGAGCAAAAATCTATTACGAAGTAACCGGCAATGAAAACAGTCCGGCTTTGTTGGTTTTGCACGGCGGTTTCGGCAATCTCGAAGATTTTAACATTATCCTTCCCGAACTTGAAAAAGATTTTCGAGTAATCGGCATTGACAGTCGCGGGCAAGGCAGGTCAACGCTCGGCGAAAAGCCGCCAACCTACGAGCAAATTCAGAAAGACGTCGAGCGCGTTCTCGAACATCTTGACATTGTTACTGTGAGCGTTATCGGTTTCAGCGACGGCGGGATTGTCGCATACAGACTCGCGTCCTTGACTTCGCTGAATGTTGAAAAGCTCATTACGATTGGCTCGCGCTGGCATCTGAAAAATACCGAACTGACGCGCGAGATATTTCTAAAAGTTACCGGCGAAAGTTGGAGAAAAAAGTTTCCCGCCACTTACGACGCTTATCAAAAATTGAATCCCGAACCGGACTTTGATTCGCTCGCCGAATCCTTAGTCAAAATGTGGCTTGATAAAAATTCGTCCGGTTATCCGAATGAAGCCGTTAAAAATATCTCTTGTCCGTTGCTGATTGTTCGCGGCGACGACGACCATCTGATCTCGAAAGAAACTGTTTTTGAATTGTCGGAAATCGTCAAAGGTTCAAGATTATTAAACATTCCGTTCGCGGGACACGCCGCGTTTGAAGAACAAAAAGAGATATTTATGATTAGCTTAAACGAATTTTTCAAGCAATGAAACTGCCGCAAACATCGTGCTGCCAAATTTGCGCGAAACGCGGGCGGCGCGAAAAATAAAGGCGCGGCTAACAAATCAATGATCGCTGATAGCGACTTTCATAAAAACGTCGCGTCCGTTAAATTTCAGCTTGCGTGTCAGTAGTTTCGCCCGCATCAATTCAATCGTCGCGCATCTTCGCTTTTAGTTCAGACTTGTCTTAAATATAATTTCACAATCGCTTGACTCTGGAATCAATTCGGCAGTTTATAATCTTCATTGTGACGGACGAATTCACAAATAAAGGCTTTCTGCGCGCCGGAGAGTTGGCGCGGGCGGCAAATGTCAGCACCGATACGCTCAGGCATTACGAGCGGAAAGGCGTTTTGACGAAACCGCGCCGCTCGCGCAACGGCTACCGCGAATATCCGCCGGAAGCATTGGCGCGTGTTCGTCTGGTGCGTCGCGCGCTCGGTGTCGGATTCACGCTCGACGAACTCGCGCAAATTCTTAAGGAGCGTGAAAAAGGCGGCGCGCCGTGCCGCGCCGTGCGAACGCTTGCCGCCGGAAAACTCGCCGCCAGCTACAACGTCCCCGCGCTCTTCGAGAATCGCGCGCTTCGCGCCGCTCTCGGCGGCTGGTCGGTGGACAGCATTTTCACGGCGCGAACTGCGCCGCCGCTGACGGTTGTTGTTACCGGATTATCGCTTTCGCCGACCGAATCCGTCGTTGTCCGCGAAGAGCTTCGCGCCGCTTTGACGAATTGGGACGCGCTTCTGGCGGGGAAAAATGTCGTCGAACGAGCCGGATTATTGGAAGCCTTGGCTTCCGCAGATTCGCCGCGCAATCAAATTTCGCTCGCTCCGAATTGGCGCAGGCGAAACATTAATAGAAACAAAACAAACGAGGAAAAACCAGAATAAAGAATCATAAATTTAGGGTCAAGACTAGATAAGATCATTATCATTACAAATTTTCAAAAGCAAAGCGTAGAGATTTTCTTTTCTGTAATTGAATCGAAACTCACACTCTTTCAAGTGAAATAAAAACTGTTTTTTGACAATCCGCGAAA
>JBBSIE010000165.1:0-6426 GCA_038232235.1 Pyrinomonadales bacterium
AATCACCTCCTGTAAATTATTGATATTTTTGATGTATTCAAATCAAAATCAGATGCAGTCGCAATATCTTGTGTAAGTTTTAATAACTGACACTATATTAAACGATTTGCACTCGATTTGTATATGAAATTTTTGTAAATTTAAAATGATGAGCGGATTAGTTGCATCAAATCCGCTCATTCCGGCAGACGGCGCGGCTCACGAGACTAGCCAAGAACCGGGCTGGTCAAAAGGTTTCCGTCCGCGAGAATTTGTTTGGCTGTTTGGAAACTTAAAGTCTGAAATTATCGATCTTAAATTATCAGCAAATTCACCTGAACGGTCGGAGCATTTTTAGCCGCCTGATTAACGAAACCTTTATCAAAAGTCAAAATTTCAGTCGTTCGTGTTTTGGTTAATTCTTCTGATAAAGATATATAAAGAGAATCTGAAGCACGACTGCATCCGTAGCTTTCTCTGATTTCTTCGGCTCTTTTTATCAGAGATGCTTCGCCATTTTCGGGCGGCAAAACGGCGGTCATTAAATCCGTGAAATATCCGACTGCTTTTTCGTGTTCCTGTGCGGTCAAAATACCTTGCGAAAGTTTTCCGCACAGAATATATTAACTTCGGCGACAATAATGTTCGGCGCGAAAAATTCCCAGCCATCCCGCACATATTTATCAAAGGCTTTTTCGGCTGTTTGAAATGTTGTTTGTTCTTTGGAACAGAGTGCAATGAGAATATTCGCGTCGGGAACGACGGCGTTTGGCAAATTGGTTTTATTCACTCTCCGAACATTCCTCCGTCGCGCCCTTCACGAAGAATTTCCTGAGTTTCCGAGCCGTCCGTAAATCTCATATTTTTCTGTCTGGCTTTGATCTTTCGCAATACTTCCGACATTTTGCGATTCGGTTCGCGCAGATTCTCAGTAATATTATTTTCCTCATCCAAAACCGTAACCCGAAGCCGATGCCCCGCCAGACGCGAACCGTATCGCTGAATTTCTTCCCAAGTTCCTTCTATTGTTGATGGTTCCATTTTCTTAATTCCTCGAAACATTTGTTGAAATTATATCACAGGAAAAACGTAATTTATCCATTCAATATTTAGAGCATCGTAGCGGATCAGAACCCCTTTTCTTAAAATGGCAAGTCGAAAAAAATGCCATCCTAATTAAAATATTAAGAATCAAAAAGTGCTTTTTCCAATGATTCCAAGGATTGACTAACTTTAATTGGAAGAGAAACTTTTTGTAATCCTTCAGGTAAATTAGGACTTCTTAAAACTTGAATTGTCATTTCAACTATTCTTTTATCAGTAAATAATAAATCTACATAAGGAAGATACTGAATGTGGTCCAAATCCTTTTCATTGTTTGGTGAGAAATCTTTAGCTAGTTTAAGTCGAGTTTCTATTTCACTTCTTAACCATAAACCTGAACAATCAAACCGCGAAAGTTTTTTACCAATATTAGAAATTACAGTTTTATCTGTAATTTGAAAATAAGTTTTAAGAGTAACTTTTAATTGAGTCTTAAAAAGAAAGTTACTGAGCGTTGATTCAAATGTTTTCCGTAATATATTTGGATCGGAAGCGTCAATACCAACAAATTTTGCAAATAGCTTGAAAAAGATATTACTTTTTACGCTTTTCAATTTTGGTTTGGGTGAAATATGAACTTTGTCTTTTTCCTTTGCTTTCCAAGCACTTCTATTTGCAAATGAAGTAAGACTATTCAAGCCTGATGATCGAATAATACTATTTACTTTTTTGATTAATTCAAGTTCGTCATTATCTGAAATAGATTTAGCAAAAATTTTAAGATTAGTTATTCTGTCAGTCTCTGAAATTTGTAGTAATCCATTTCTAAATAAACCTAGTTGAATTTCACGCTCAAAGAAATTTTCGTTTTCATATTTGAATGGCATAAATTCGCTCAGAACTTTGAAGCGAGAACCCTTTGTTTCTGAGGAACTCAATTGCATTATTTCTTCAATATGTGCTTTGGAGATTGTTAAAATGTAATCCGCTTCTTTCCACTTTTCTGCAAATCTTTGAAAAGCAATTAGATTAGTTTTGAAAACATCAGTTAAGAGCGAAATATGACTTGTATCTAAATAAACTAATTTCATAACTTTGCTAAAATTTGAGTTTGCCAAAATAGAAAACTAAATCGGCAAACTCATTTCACCCTTTCACGCAAACGACTTGCTTCAATTCCGCGACGACTTCAACAAGGTCTGACTGGTTACGCATAACTTCGTCAATGTTTTTGTATGCGCCGGGAATTTCGTCAATTACGCCTTTGTCTTTGCGGCATTCGACACCGGCGGTTTGGCGTTCGAGGTCTTCGCGCGAAAAGCGTTTTTTCGCCGCCGTGCGCGACATCTTGCGACCCGCGCCGTGCGAACAGGAATTGAAACTTTCCGCGTTTCCCAAGCCTTTGATAATGAAAGATTTCGCGCCCATCGAACCGGGAATAATGCCGAACATTCCAAAGTCTGCGCGAATCGCGCCTTTGCGCGTTACATAAACTTCTTCGCCGAAGTGAACTTCAGGCGAAACGTAATTGTGATGGCAATTAACCGCGAATTCCGGCACGAAATCTTCGCCGTCGTTGAACATTCGGTTAAATTGATGCAGCAGACGCTTCATCATCACTTCGCGGTTTTTCATCGCGTAGCTTTGCGCCCATTCCAAATCGTGCCAGTAATTCTTAAATTCATCAGTTCCCTGAATAAAATAGGCAAGATTCGGGTCGGGCAGTTCCGACAATTTATGCAGACTTTTCGCCGTTTCGATATGGCGCGTCGCAATCTCGTTCCCGATATTGCGCGAACCCGAATGCAGCATCAGCCAAACATTATCTTCGGTGTCAAGACAAACTTCGACAAAATGATTGCCGCCGCCGAGCGTGCCGAGCTGCTTCATCGCCTTCGCTTTACGGTGCTGCACGCCTTTGTGCAAATCGCCGAATTCGTTCCAAGCGTTCCACTCGTTCGATTCGTCAACCGCGTCTTTGTGTTCGCTGAACCCGACGGGAATTGTGCGCTCGATTTGATGACGCAAATCTTTCAATTTTCCGTCAAGAATCGAACTCTTAAATGGCGTTTTGACTGCGGACATTCCGCAACCAATATCTACCCCGATTGTTGCCGGAATCACCGCGTCTTTTGTCGCAATGACCGAACCGACCATCGAGCCGATTCCCAAATGCGCGTCCGGCATCAGCGCGACGTGCTTGTAAAGACACGGCAGACGCGATACATTACGCAGCATATTATGTTCGTCGGTTGAAAGCGCGTGATTGACCCACGCCAGAATTTCGGCTTGTGCGCCGCTGATGTTTAGTTTATTATATGGCATATTATTTTCTCCATTTGTAATTATAGACTAAAAAATTAAGTTCTTATTTGTAAATAAAAACGGTTGTCGTGATTCGATAGACCGTGCGGCATCGAAAACTTTTGAAACTTTATCAGGTTTGGTCAGTGTTTAACATCAAACAATTTATTCGTCAGGCATCATTTATTGCCCCGAAAAATTGTCAATCGCGTTTATTTGGAAGCGCGATAAATTTGTAAAAATATAAAAAAGTGAACAAAAAGGAGGTTTTTATGTTTAAAAAAGTATTATTAGCAATCGGAGTAGGAGCGTTTCTGCTAACCGGAATTTTCGCGGCGACTTATACAAATCAAATGCCGGACAAATTAAGCGTCAAACCGACGATTTCGCCGACGGTTTCGCCGACTGTAACACCGCCGGAAGATGAACCGTCGCCCGAACCGACTGAAACACCGGACAATACGGACGAGCCGACCGAATCGCCGACACCGACCGTAACACCGTCGCCGTCGCCGACCGCGATGCCGTCGCCGAGCGGAAAACCGACACCATTCCCGAAACCGACGGCTTCGGTAACACCGTTTCCAAAACCGTCCGGCAACCCGACACCGTTTCCAAAACCGTCGGGAACTCCGTTTCCGACTCAAACTCCGTAGATAGTTTGAGTTTTAACCTTTAGTTGGTTTCCGCTTTAAGTTGAAGCCAACTAAAGTTAAAATTCGGAACGCATCCGATCCCACTATAAAATTTAATTTGTTGATTGCAGATTCGTTATTCCGTTACCAAATTCTTGTGATATGATTTCCGGTAGAGGTAAAAAAATATGAAATGCAAACAAAGATTTATCAGACTGTTCGCCGCGATAACGCTCGGCATCGCCGCCGTCAGTTTTAGCACGACGGCGATAAATGATGCCGTCCCTCAACTTGAATCACAAAAAAATTCGTTTTCCGAACTGACGAGCGAAACGTCCGCGCCGCTGAGTCATACAACATTTGCCGTTACGGAAATCAGCCAAACGACATCTCATCCGCTCGCTTTTTTATTTCAAATTTTGTTTTTTCTATTTTTAATCAGCCCGCCGATTATCGCGTTAATGTTGTGTTTAATCTGGAAGGAATTAAAAGAACGCAACAAAATGAAATAACTTACGAAGATTTTTCGTGTTATCATCTGTTTTATGAACGTGGTTGTTTCAACTTCCGAAATAAAATTGACCGAAACCGAAGCGGGCGTTCTTCGCGTCGGCGATTCGCGTGTTTCTTTAGATACAGTGATTATCGCCTTTAATCAAGGCGCGACACCTGAACAGATTGTCGAAGATTACGATTCGCTCGAACTCGGCGAAGTCTACGCGGTCATTAGCTATTATCTGCAAAATCGTGAAGAAGTAGAAAACTATCTGGTAAAAAGAAAAGTCGAGCGCGAAAATCTGCGCCGCCAAATAGAATCCCGCGCAAATCCCCAAAACATCCGCGAAAGACTTCTGGCTCGTCGCCGCAATTCCGTCTAAAATTCGTTTATGATTGGCTTTCTTTCGGACGAAGATTTTAACCGTCGTATTCTGCGAGGTTTGCGCTGCCGACTTCCGACGCTCGATATCGTGCGCGTTCAGGATGTCGGACTAATCACGCAACCCGACACGAAAGTTTTAGATTGGGCGGCAAACGAAAACCGTATAGTCCTAACTCACGATGTAACGACGATGAGCAAACACGCCTTTGAACGCATCGCGCAGAATCTACTAATGCCCGGCTTAATCGAAGTTTCGCAAGATGTGATAAAGACCAAGCGTTAGAAATCGCCGAAAATACGATTAAAAATTTGCAGAAAGAAACAGATTATACAGACTTTTCCTCAATCAAATTGCATCGTGAAACCGAATCTTTTTGGGTTTTTGTTTCCGGCTCTCAAGCGATGATTGACGACGGAATAATTCCGGGCGCATTTTTCGCCGTTGTTGATAAAACCGACGGTCATATCTGGACGCGCTCCGAACAGGAAAAATTTTATACACAAAAATCAATCCCCGAACTCCAAGCCGCATAAATAAATTGGCGACAAGATTGCCGGGAATTCCAGCCCGCAAGTAAAACGGGCTGGGAAAGAGTCGAACTTTCTAATCCAATGTATTCCCGACGGCATTCGCCAAAATTTGGGAAATTAAATAAAATCCCAATTAACAATTCCCCAATTTGTATTTGGAGTTTCACGAACGGAAGGCGTTCCTTTCAAATCTTCATTAATAAAACGTATCTTTACTTCCTTTTCTGTAAGATTTTCACTTTGTTCGTAAATTAACGAAACTAGAATCTCAGTTACGGCAGGTGCTTCATCAATTACTTCTAAAATTTTATATCTTTTCAAAGAACAAGATTGATATGCTTCACGAACCCGTCTTGCAATTTCATTCTCTGGAGTTCTGAGAAATGAAACAATACATTTTGACATATAACCGTAGTTTCTCTTCTCCCAATACTGTAAAAATTCTATGAGCCTCCTTTCGGCTGTTCCTTGTTGAAAATCTTCAATTTGACCGCTTTCAGGAATGTCCCTTCCAATTACAATATTACGGGACTTCCATTTCTCAAGCATATCTTTCTGGGTCTTATTATTCTGAAGTTGTTGGAAAAGTTCACCCCAGCTAGTAGCAGGTTTAGGCGATGGTTCTATTAATTCTCTCCTTTCGACTTTTTCCGCCCAATCTCGGACTGCAAACAAAGCAGCCCAAGTTTTAGCCGCTACAGTTTTATTTGCATAACCCAAATCCATACCGTGCAAAATGCCGTGTCTATATGGAATAGTAATTTCTTCCGTGCGCGTTGTTTTTCTGGTTTTGAAAAGGATTCCTTTTAATGAGTTAAGACCTTTTTCGTGAGCGGTTATCGAATCCCAAGCCCTTAAATCTGAATCGTCAGCAGACATTGATAAGTTTTGTGTTTTGTTCAATTCATTAACTAGAGGCTGTTTAAGAAATGTATTTTCATCGCTTTAGTTTTAATCTCTGCGGGCTTGCGATTCCATACGGTGCTTTTATCGCCAAACGCCTGAGCATTAAATTGCTCATCGCTAAATAAATCATCGTTTCACTGCTTTTCG
>JBBSIE010000166.1:0-6401 GCA_038232235.1 Pyrinomonadales bacterium
ATAATGCCTGTAGCCTGTTTTGCCGTTTAACATGATGTTCACTTTTGAGCATCTCTCGAATTTCTTCTTTGGTTTCTTTAATTTTTGGCACCGCTTTATTCATCTTGTTATTATTGCATAATCTCTAATTGAAAAGCGTATTAGATTTTAATCAACGCTTTGCCAAAAGATAAAACTTAGTTAATATCTTACTTAAAGTTGAAGCTAAACAATAATTGAAATCTGAAAACCGGTATGTATTTTGTGAAATTGTTTTCTTCAGACGAAAATTAAATATAGTAAGAAAATTATGAAACTGACAAAAATTTTTATATTTTTAGCGGCAATTACTGTTTTTACGGCTTGCCAGAAAGAACCGACGCAATTAAATCCCGGCGGATATACCGGCGAAAACAAAGACATTAATAATACTGCCATTCATAAAACAAACGAAGGCGAACACGCGGCGACGGAAGAACATTTAGCCGAAGTTCCGCGACCGCAAAAGATACAGGAGATGATGGCTTCGCGCGGCGAACAAGATAACGCCAAGCCGGTAATAATAATTCTCGAACCGAAAGCAGATTCATCGGTTGGAAATTCAACGGTTAAAGTAAAGCTCGAACTCGGCGGCGAATTGATGGGTTATAAACCGATGAAAGACCCAAATACGGGAATGGGAAATCATATTCACGTTATTTTGGACAATCAACCGTACGAGGCGTATTACAATCTCGATCAGGAATTTGAACTGAAAAATGTGTCCGACGGCGAACACACTCTGCGCGTTTTCCCGTCGCGCCCGTGGCACGAAAGTTACAAAAACGCCGGCGCATTTCAGATGGTCAAATTTACCGTCAAAAACGGCGGCGCAGACACGACCAAACCGGCGACGACCAATGCCAAACAAACGATGTCAAACGCCAATACTGCTGCGCCATCCGAAGGCAAAGAAATGAAAGAAAGCACGGCGGGCGCAGTTGATGCGTCGAAACCGCTTTTGACTTACAGCCGTCCGAAAGGCGACTACAAAGGCGCGGAATCGGAGGCGATTATGATTGATTTTTGGCTTTCAAACGCCAAACTCGTCGGCGACGGCGGCGAATATCGCGTCAGATATTCGATTGATAATGGCGAAGCGAAATATATTGATAAATGGCAACCGATTTGGTTGACTGGCTGGACAAATTCGGCGAAAGATACCGTTAAACTCGAACTAATTGACAAAAACGGCAACTTGGTCGAAAACGGCGGCTATAATTCGACAACGCGGGAAATTACCGTCGCCAAATAAAAGGCAGAAACCCGTGCGTCAGCAAGGGTGCAAACGAATTTTATAGCTTTGATTTGTTTCTCGCCTAGTTTTGCGTTATATTTTTTATTTCCGCGCGATAAATGCGGAGAGATCGCATAATGGTATTGCAGTAGTCTTGAAAACTACCGGGCGTAAGCCTATGCAGGTTCGACTCCTGTTCTCTCCGCCATCTTAATCTTGAATTTTGGATTTGCGATTTTGAGTTTTTTCTCGAAATCGCTTTTTATTTTACCCAATAAAAACCAGTTTTCGCAAATTTTATATTGATTTTCCTTTCAACTCTGTTATAACCTTAAAAGAAAACTGAATGAAGATTCATTCATAATTATTTTGGATTGCAGGTTTTAACATTATTGTTCCTCCAATTCAAAATCAACAATCGCTATGTCCCGTATAGTTCGTTCAAATGGTCAAGGTCGCGCCGTCGTTGTTGATAAACGTGAGGCAATTCTTCGTGCGGCAATCAAAGTTTTCGCGCAAAAAGGCTATTTCAATTCAAAAGTTGCCGATATTGCAGGGTTTGCAGGAATTGCAGACGGCACGGTTTATCTTTATTTCAAAAGTAAGGACGAGATTCTGCATTCGATTTTTGACCGTGCGATGGAAGATTTCATCAGCGAAGGAAAGCGCGAGATTGCCGAAATCGAAGAACCGGAAAAACGCTTGCGCCGGATTGCCGAACTGCATCTGGAAAAACTCGGCGCAGACCGCGATCTGGCGATTGTTTTTCAGATCGAACTGCGCGGTTCGACAAAATTTATGGAAGAATTTTCCGCCGCCGGTTTTGCCGATTATTTAAAAATTATTCAGCAAACGATTGAAGACGGACAAAAAAGCGGTGTTTTTCGTAAAGATTTAAAGCCGGTTGTCGGCGCGAAAATTCTTTACGGCGCGTTGGACGAAATGGTTACAAACTGGATTTTGTCGAAAAAATCTTACCCGTTAAAACCAATGGCGAACGAGGTTTTGAAAGTGTTTTTCGGCGGTGTTATGAAATAATTCCAAGTTGCAAATTCCAAGTTGGAAGAAAAATCCGGGTTCTGGAATTTTACGAGCGATGCAAAGCGAAATAAAAGAACATATTAAACAATCTGCCAAGCATTTTTCACAATATGCGGAAGAACCGCAAACGTTGGCGGAATTGTTTTTGTATGCGGTTGAAAAACACAATCGCAAAGACGCTTTGAATTTCAAAAAAGACGGCGAATGGCGGGCGATTTCGTCCGATGAAATGCTTTCGCGGATTGAAAATATCGCGCTCGGACTTTATTCGCTCGGTTTGCGAAAAGGTGATCGGATTGCGATGATTGCGGCAAATTCGCCGGAATGGACTTTGACCGATGCGGCGTGTCAGTTTGCGGGAATAATTGACGCGCCGATTTACACGACGCTTGCGCCGGATGCGGTTCGTTACATCATAAATGACGCGGGCGCGAAGGTGTTTTTTATTGAAAATAAGGAAGCGTTTGAACGTCTGAGCGAAGTTTTGCCGGAATGTGCATCGCTTGAAAAACTTATCTTTTTTAATTTTGCCAATGTCGAAGCGGAAAATGCAATGTCGCTGGCGGATTTGGAAAATGAAGGCGCGAAAATCAAAGCAAAAAATCCCGAATTAATCAAAAATTTAACAAAAGTAGTTGAACCAAACGATGTGGCGACGCTGATTTACACATCGGGAACGACGGGCGAACCGAAAGGCGTGATGCTGACACACGCTAATTTGATGTCGAGCGTCGTCAATGCCGGAACGGATTATAATTTTTCGCACAAAGACAAACCGCTTTCCGTTTTGCCGCTGTCGCACGTCTTCGAGCGTTCGGGAATGTATGTTTATATTTTTAATGGAATGGCGGTTTATTACGCCGAATCAATTGACAAAGCGGCGGATAATCTGCGCGAAGTCGCGCCGACAATTTTTGTCGGTGTGCCACGAATTTTTGAAAAAGTTTATGCCAAAGCAAAGGTCAAAGCCGCGCAGGAAAGCCGCGCGAAAGAGTTGATTTTCGATTGGGCGATTGATGTCGGCAAAAAATACGCGCTTCTTGTTGAAAATAAACAAATTATTCCGCGTCTTTTAGCCGTCAAACACGGCATTGCCGACAAATTAGTTTTTTCAAAGCTGCGAGAATTTTTCGGCGGCAAACTTCGTTTCTGCATTACGGGCGGCGCGGCTTTGTCCGATGAAATCTATTTGATTTTCACCGGCGCGGGAATTTCGATTTTGCAAGGTTACGGTTTGACGGAAACTTCGCCGGTCGTCACGTCGAATACGCCGATGCACACAAGACTCGGAACAGTCGGAAAACCGATCCGCAATGTTGAAATAAGGATTGCCGAAGACGGCGAAATCGAAGTTTCGGGTCCGAACGTGATGCTCGGTTATTACAATAAACCGGAGGCGACGCGCGAAGTTTTCACCGACGACGGCTGGTTTAAAACGGGCGACATCGGGGCGATTGACGACGGTTTTTTGAAAATTACCGACCGCAAAAAAGAATTGTTTAAAACTTCCGGCGGCAAATACATTGCGCCGTCGCCGATTGAACAGTTGATTTTGGGTTCGCGTTTTGTCAGTCAGGTTGTTCTCGTCGGAAACGCGCGAAAATTTTCCGCCGCGCTGATTGTGCCAAATTTTGAACAACTGGAAAGTTACGCCAAACATAAAGATTTGGAGATTCAAACTCCGGCGGAATTTTGTCGAAATCCGCTCATTATTGATTTGATCGAAAGACAAATCGCCGAACTTTCAAAAAATCTTTCGCGCTACGAAAAAGTGAAAAAATTCGCGCTTCTCGAAAATGAGTTGACGGTCGAAGGCGGCGAATTAACGCCGACTTTGAAGGTCAAACGGCGCGTCGTCAGCGAAAAATACAAAGATATTATTGAACGAATTTATATTGATGCGGAAAATCAAAAATGAAGAAATTTCTAAAATTATAAAAGCCGCAACATAAATTATTGCGGCTTTTGTTTTTGAATTAAAGTTAAAAATTAACGATAAACTCTTCGGTTTTTAGGTTTCAAAACCGTCGTGTAAAGCGCGCCGCCGCCGCCGCCGATCAACGCGCCCCAGCCTGCGCCGCGTCTGCCTCTGAGCAGTCCGCCGATCAACGCGCCCGCGCCCGTGCCGATGCCGACATCAATAACGTGTTTGTGACGCTGGTAAAACGACGGTCGCTGGTAACTGTAACCGCGTGTTTCATAATAAACCGGGCGCGGAGCGCGGGTTCTGTAACTGCGGCTGACATAACTTCTCCGCGATGACCTGCGATAACGCGGGCAGCTATTATGCGCTTCCGCCGACAGCGGAACCGTAATCATAAAAACAAATAAAATTAGTAAACTCACTAAAAACTTTTTCATAATTTTTCACTCCTTGTGTTATTTAATTTATGGGGAGAGTGAAATATACTAAGTTTTGGGAAGAACAAATTTGGGGGAAAGTTTGCAACTTCAAAGATAATGTTTCGCGTCTGAGATGGCAAGTCAAATAAGAGAGGTTGCAAAAAAAATCAAGAATGAAATTTATTCGCTATTCAAAATTCAAGGGTTTCAATGTATCGGACATCAATCTCGGCGATCTGATGAATTCGCTGTCGGATATGATGCTCGATTCCGGCTATAACGATGATTATTACTGGACGCGCCAGCGTAATCAGATGGAAGATTCGCTCGACGCGCTGCGTCAGGCACTGCTCGAAGCGTTGATGGATCAGGGCGTTTTGGACGAAATGGATGTCGAAAAAATGCTCGCCGACAACGACGGGAAATTTAAAGGTTCGCTGCTCGAAGAGTTGATTAATCAATTGATTGAAAGACTGGTCGAAGAAGGTTATCTAAACTTGAAAGAAGTCGAAAAACCGCAATCGCAGCAGCAACAGCAAAACGGTCAGGGACAAGGCGAAGTCGGCGAAGGTCAGCCGCGCGACATACGTTTTGAAGTAACTGAAAAAGGTCTCGATTTTCTCGGCTACAAAACTTTGCAAAAACTGCTCGGTTCGATGGGCAAATCGTCCATCGGCAGACACGACACGCATTATCTCGACACCGGCATCGAAGCCGCGCAAGCGTCAAGGCAGTATGAATTCGGCGACACGATCAATTTGGATGTCAATTCAACTCTTTTATCGGCAATCACGCGCGAAGGTTTAGGCGTTCCGCTGAACTTGGAATACAAAGATTTGCACGTTTATCAACAGGATTATCAATCGTCGTGCGCGACGGTCGTGATGCTCGACTGTTCACATTCAATGATTTTGTACGGCGAAGACAGATTTACGCCCGCCAAAAAAGTCGCGCTCGCTTTGGCGCATTTAATCAGAACACAATATGCGGGCGACAGTTTGAAAATCGTTTTATTTCACGACGGCGCGGAAGAATTGCCGCTGGCAAAATTGGCGACAACACAGGTCGGACCGTATCACACAAACACGGCGGAAGGTTTAAAGTTAGCGCGGCGGATTTTGAACGCGCAGCGCAAAGATATGAAACAAATCGTCATGGTTACGGACGGCAAACCGACGGCGTGTTACATCGAACCGTCAAACGCCGCTTATTTCGCGCACCGCCGATATTCGCAGGACGTGAAAGGCGACAAAAAAATGCTCTACAAAAATTCGATGGGCAACGATCCGTTCGTGATGGCGGAAACTTTTAAAGAAGTGCAGGCGTGCCGCAAATCCGGCATTATGATTAATACTTTTATGCTCGCCAGCGACTATTATCTGGTCGAATTCGTCAAACAAATGTCCGCAATGACGCGCGGCAAAGCGTATTTCGCCAATCCGAATAACTTGACGCAATTTGTTTTGATGGATTTTATGAAACGCCACACAAGCAATGTGAAATAATTTTTAAACTCAACAAAGTATTGCTCATCAAGAAAAGTTGTTGCACACTTGCAACAACTTTTCTTCTGTATTATGATGTTCCCGAATTCAATCTTCCACGCGAAAATTCGATAAGTTATAAGTAGTCGGACACAATTATCTTATAGAATAGTTGAAGTCCGAAAAATTGATTCTTAAAATACTTCCCACTGCTCCGAGAATCTGTCTGACCGAGTAGTGCAATTGTGCTTTATCAATATAATCTGACGGACTCAGCC
>JBBSIE010000167.1:0-6350 GCA_038232235.1 Pyrinomonadales bacterium
CAAAAGTCCCTGTTCTTCGCCCGGAACGGTCATAAAAATAATCGTCGCGTCAAATTTATGTTTTGACATCACCCGCGCCATTTCAAGAACGGCGGCAGTGCCGGAAGCATCATCGTTCGCGCCCGGCGCGTCGCACGTCGTGTCTTTCGCATCGAGATTGCACATCGAATCATAATGACCGGAAACGACATAAACCCGCGTCGGATCAGTCGCGCCTTTCAACGTCGCCACAATATTCGTCAAATTCGTCGGTTCAGGCACACGCGGTGCTTTCGGCTGTAAAAATGTCTGCTTTTCAACCTGCAAACAATTGCCGCAGTTATTTGAGATTTTTTGAAACTCGCCGAACAGATAATCACGCGCCGCGCCGATTCCGCGCGTCGGATTGTCTTGTTCGGATAAAGTATTTCTCGTGCCGAACGACACGAGTTTGCGAATCGTCGTTTCGATATTTTTCGCCGAAACATCTTTCAGCATTTTGGTTATTTCAGGATTCGGTTTTTCATTCGATTTTTGGGCGAAAACCGGAACGGTTAAAATAAGCGCGAAAAGGGAAAAGATCAGCGTCAAACGAATTTTCATATTTTGTCCTCAACAACTAACTCTATACAACAAAGCACATAAAGTGAAATTAAACTTCAATAATCTCAAAACTCGTCGTAATTTCCGCCGCCGGGCGAACCGTCGCGGCGACGCTGCAATATTTTGTGTCCGACAGTTCGATTGCCTGCGCGACGGCTTGTTCGGAAATGCCGCTTCCATACACGATATGGTGAATGTGAAGTTTGGTGAATGAGCGCGGATGTTCTTCGCGTCGCGTCCCCGTGATTTCGGCTTTATAATCCGTTATATTTTGACGTTTTTTTTGCAGAATCGAAACGACATCAACCGCCGTGCAAGCCGCTACCGAAACCAGAAGCATTTCGAGCGGCGACGGCGCGGATTTTCTATCGCCTTTGGTGTCAATTGTTTGTGCGTGTCCGCTCGGAGTTGTGCCGATAAAAAACTCGTCGCCCGCGTATTGAACTGTTGCTTTGTAATTATTATTTGTCATTAATTTTTTTCCCTTTCTTGAACACTATTTTTGAACAAATTTGCAAGATTTTAGCACAGATTTTTGCAAAACAAAGTCGTTTTGTGCGCTAAACAACCTTTTGGCATCAAAAGTGCTTCCAAACCATTACGGCAAACATCGGTTTGATTTGAGAAGGAGAACAATGATGAACAAGTTAAAAAGTATATTTTCGGTTTATTTGATGGTTGGTATGATGGTTTTCGGTTTGGTCGCACAAGCCGACGCGCAGCGAAACAGGCGCGGCGACCGCGAAACACAGGATATTTTGCGAAATCTGAATTCTAAAATTGACGATTTTCGTTATGATTTGGATGCGGAATTTCGTCGAACTTCAAATAATCGAAACAATCAAAATCAAATAAACGATAATTTGAAAAATTTGGAAGACAGTATCAGTCAATTTGAAGGCAAAATGCAGCGTCAGCGCGAAACTGCCGCCGACGTTACGGATATTTTGAACGCGGCGCGAACGGTTAATGATTTTGTCAGAAACAATCGTTTCAGCGGAAAAGCCGCCGGAGATTGGGCAAACGCGCGCGGTCTGCTTGACCGTTTAGCTTCGGCAAACAATGTGCGCTGGAATTGGAACGACAATAATTCAAATTATCCGAACAACAGTCGGAATTATCCGAATGACAATCGTAATTCCCGCAATAATCGGAACTATCCGAATGACAACCGTTATCCGTCGTCAAATTCTTACGGAAATAATTTGACGGGAACATATCAATTGGATACTGCGAGAAGCGAAAATACGCGCGATATTGCCGACCGCGCGATTAGAAACAACAACGCGCGAAATAATGATGAAGCGCGGCGCGAACTGGAAAACAAACTCGAAGCACCGGCGCAGGTTATGATTGACGTGCGCGGAAATCAAGTTACTTTGGCTTCGTCAAATTCCAAACAGATAACTTTTACGGCGGACGGAAGTGATCGCACCGAAAGGCTCGACGACGGCAGAACTCTGCGCGTTCGTTCGACCCTTCGCGGACAGGAATTGACCGTTTCGAGTTTGGGCGGCGACAACGATTATACGGTCGTTTTTACGCCGATTGACAACGGAAATTCACTGCGCGTAACGCGCCAGATAACGACAAATTACGTGCGCCAGACGGTTTTTGCCGAAAGCATTTACAAGAAAACCGATGCAGTTGCAAAACTTGACGATTACAACAATTCGGGCGGCGGATATTCAAACAATGACGACGGTTATTCTTCAAATGACCCGAATACGAATCGCAGAAATTATCCGAACAACGATCCGAACACGAACCGCAGAAATTATCCGAATAATCGAAACAATTATCCGTCCACGCAAACCAGACGAACGGGAACTTTTATCGTGCCGAACGGCGCGATTTTGACGGGGACTTTGGAAAATGATGTCAACACCAAGATTTCACAAAATAACGACCGTTTTCGAATGACGGTGCAGTCGCCGAACGAATTTCGCGGCGCGGTTGTCGAAGGTTATTTGACCGGAATTGATCGTTCGGGAACGGTTTCGGGACGCTCGCAGATCACGTTTAATTTTGAAAGAATTCGTCTGGCAAACGGACAAAATTACGATTTTGCCGGATATTTGCAAAGCGCAACCAACGAAAAAGGCGAAACCGTCAAAGTTGACAACGAAGGCGTGGCGAAAGGCGACGATCAAACAAAAGAAACTGTTACGCGCGGCGGAATCGGCGCAGGTATCGGTGCAATCATCGGCGCAATCGCCGGCGGCGGCAAAGGCGCGGCAATCGGCGCGATCATCGGCGGCGGCGCGGGCGCAGGTTCGGTAGTTTTGCAGGGCAAAGACGATCTCGAACTAAAATCCGGTTCGACGATTACGGTTCAATCCTCTTCGCCGATTCGATAACTCGATAGTTCAAAGTTCCAAGTTCAAGGTTCCAAAGTTAGTTTTTCTTAAACTTCGAATCTTGAACTTGGAACTTTGAACTTTAAGTGCCAATCAATTCGTTCACCCGATTTTCAACAATTCCTCGAATCTCGCTCAAATTTTCTTCACTGTCGGCTTCAAAACGCAAAACGAGAATCGCCTGCGTGTTGGAAGCGCGAACCAAACCCCAGCCGTTTTCAAACAAAACCCGTGCGCCGTCAATCGTGATAACTTCGTTGGTTTTTGCAAATTCGGCGGCGATTTTCTGCACGATTTCAAATTTTCTTTCGTCAGCGCAGTCAACTCTCAACTCCGGCGTTGAAAATGTTTCCGGCAAGTCGCTCAAAAGCTCGGACAAGGTTTTTTCCGTTTTAGACAAGATTTCCAAAACTCTCGCGCCTGCATAAGTTGCGTCATCAAAACCGTAAAACCTGTCGGCGAAAAAGATATGTCCGCTCATTTCTCCGGCGAGCGCGGCGTTTGTTTCCTTCATTTTCGCCTTTATCAAAGAATGTCCGGCTTTCCACATCAACGGTTTTCCGCCGTGTTTTTCGATGTCGTCAAACAGATTTTGCGAGCATTTTACTTCAGCGATAATTGTCGAATTTGGCTTTTCCTTTAGAATTTCGCGCGACAGTAAAACCATCAATTCGTCGCCCCAAATTATGCGCCCGTTTTCATCTACGATGCCGATTCTATCGCCGTCACCGTCAAACGCGATGCCCAAATCCGCGCCTGATTCTTTGACGGCTTTGATTGTGTCCTGCAAATTTTCCGTAACGGTCGGATCGGGATGATGATTCGGAAAATTTGAATCCGGTTCGATAAAAAGTTTGACAAGTTCAACGCCTAATTTTTCATAAACCGGAATGCCCGTAACGCCGCCCATTCCGTTACCCGCGTCAACGACGACTTTTAATTTGCGATTGCCGAGATTTATTTTTGATAAAATATCCCTTTCGTAATCTTCTAAAACTTCAATATTTTCGCACGTTCCCTTTCCGTTTGAAAATTCGCCGGACAACGCGATTTGCTTTATTTCCTGAATCTGCGAACCGAAAAGCGTCTGTTTGCCGAGGCAAATCTTAAAGCCGTTAAATTCCGGCGGATTGTGCGAACCCGTTATCATCACGCCGCCGTCAACGTCTTTTGTAAAAACCGTGTGATACAAAACCGGAGTCGGAACTCTGCCGATCAAAACCGCATCGCAGCCGGTTTCGTTAAAACCTTTGACGAGTAAATCTCTAAATCTCGTGCCGCTTTCGCGTGCATCATAACCGACGGCGATTCGTTTCGCGCCGTTTTTATGAAAAAAAGTGCCGACGGCTTTCCCCAAAGTCGCTACGGTTTTATCGGTCAAATCTTGCCCGACAATGCCGCGAATGTCGTATTCTCTGAAAATATTCTCATTCATATTTATTCGTAATTGTAATTCAAGTTATAGATTTTTGAATTTACATTTTATGATAACCTGATGTATTTCCAATAACGATTTACGATTCACGATTTACGATAGCAAGGCAACAGAGAATTGACGAACGGCATCGAAACTTGCGTCAAGTTCGGAAATTCAAACAAAAATTCGGTTATGAAAAGATTATTTTATTTTAGCATTTTCGCATCATTATTTTTTGCATTTAGTTTGACGACTTCAGCGCAAACGCCACGCACGAGTCCGACTCCGCCGCCGAATGAAGATGCGGGACAAATTAAAACTTTCGAGGTGCGTCTTCCGGTAACGGTCGTTGACAAAAAGAAAAAGAAAGATTTGGTAACAGGTTTGGCGCGCGGCGATTTCTCTGTTTTTGAAGACGGCGTTCAGCAGGAAGTTACGTTTTTCAGCGACGAAAAAACGAATCCGCCGATTTACGTCGGTGTTTTAATGGACACATCATCTTCTACTGCCGGAAAATTGAAGTTTTCCAAGGAAGCCGCCAAAAATTTTATCTATACGGTAACGCGCCTTCGCAAAGATAAAGCCGCTTTTATGACGTTTGATAATGAAGTCGAACTTCGGCAGGATTTTACCGATAAATTAGATTTGCTCGACAAAGCGGTTGAAAAAGTCAAAAAAGTCGGTTCGCAAACCGCGCTTTATGATGCGGTCTGGCAGTTTTCCGATGAAAAACTCAGAAACGCGCCTGGCAGAAGAGTTATCGTTATTATTACCGACGGCGACGACACTTTCAGTCGCGCCGACATCAAAGACGCGATAGATATTGCTCAACGAACCGAAACGACGATTTTCGGCATCTCAACCAAGTCGGGATTTTTGGGAACAGTTCCGGGCGTGGAAGCTGGGACGGTCAAAGATAAAGGCGATAAGTATTTGACGCAGTTGTGCGAAGAAACCGGCGGCGAAGCGTTTTTTACCGGCGATATGCTCGAACTTGAAAGGGCTTTTACAAAAATCTCGAAAGAACTCAGTTCGCAATATATCATCACTTATCGTCCGGCAAACCAAAATTATGACGGAATAGAGCGAAAAGTCGAAGTGCGATTTAACGACAAATCAATGGGTGACAAGTATAAAATTCGCACTAAATCGAGTTATCGGGCAGTTAGAGACGAACTGAAATAGTTTAGGAAATTGAAATGAAAAATTACAGAAAATTTGCGGTTTTATTTGTCGCTTTATTATTTATCGGCGGCGGTTTTTACGGTTTGAATCGTTCAAACGCGCAACAAATGCCGACAAATTCGGCGACGCAGAAAAGTGCGACACCGACACCGACACCGCCGGTAGAAGCCGTAGAAGATGAAGTTATTAAAATTGATACAGAAGTCGTCAATGTGCTTTTTACCGCGCAAGACAAAAGCCGCCGCCTGCTGACGGATTTGAAACAGCAGGATGTTCGTTTAATTGAAGACGGACAGCCGCAGGAAATTACATATTTCGGACGGCAAGTTGATTTACCGCTTAGTCTAGCAATTTTGATTGACACGAGCGCGTCGCAGGAGCGCACTTTGCCCGAAGAAAAAGATGCGGCGAAGGCTTTTATCCAATCGGTTATTCGTCCCGCCAAAGACGAAGTTTCAATCGTTTCATTTACGGGCGAAACGACGCTCGAACAGGGAATGACCAACAATGTCGGGCGTTTGAGCCGCGCTGTTGACCGCGTGCAGTTTGTTCCGCCGTCGGGTTATATCGGCGGCGGCGTGGTTGCGGGCGGAACTGCGCCGATTTCCGGCACGAATCAAGCAACGCAAGGTTCGACGGCGATTTGGGATGCAATTTGGGTGACATCCGAAGAAGTTTTAAAACTCTCGCCGGACAAAACGCGCCGCGCCATCATTTTATTGACTGACGGCGTTAATACGTATGGATCGAAAAAATTAGATGATGCGGTGCAAGCCGCGCTCAAAAATGAAGCGATAATTTACGCC
>JBBSIE010000168.1:0-6315 GCA_038232235.1 Pyrinomonadales bacterium
AGATTATATTGATAAAGCACAATTGCACTACTCGGTCAGACAGATTCTCGGAGCAGTGGGAAGTATTTTAAGAATCAATTTTTCGGACTTCAACTATTCTATAAGATAATTGTGTCCGACTACTTAGAAATAGAAATGAATACAACAAAAAGCAGTAAATATTTTGAGGAAGCAAAAAAACATATTCCGGGCGGCGTAAATTCGCCGGTTCGGGCGTTTAAATCCGTCGGGCGCGATCCGCTTTATATTGCAAAGGCAAAAGGCTCGAAGATTTGGGACGTTGACGGCAATGAGTTTGTTGATTATATCGGTTCTTGGGGTCCGATGATTCTCGGACACGCGCAGGCGGATGTGATCAAAGCAATTCAAAAATCGGCGATGCGCGGGACGAGTTTCGGGGCGAGCAATGTTAAGGAAATTCAGCTTGCCAAACTGATTAAAAAATTCGTGCCGTCGGTGGAAATCGTGCGAATGGTCAATTCGGGAACGGAAGCGACGATGAGCGCGATGCGCCTTGCGCGTGGTTTCACAAATAGAGAAAAAATTATCAAATTTGAAGGCTGTTATCACGGACACGGTGATTCGTTTTTGTCGAAAGCCGGTTCGGGCGTGGCGACGCTCGGCTTGCCGGATTCGCCCGGCGTAACGAAATCAACGGCGAAAGATACGCTCAATGCGAAATTTAACAATATCGAATCGGTCTATGAATTAATCGAAGGCAACAAAGGTGAAATCGCCGCCGTTTTTATCGAACCTGTCGCCGGAAATATGGGTTTGGTCAAAGCGGACGCGGAATTTTTACAGAAATTGCGCGACGTTTGCACGGACGAAAAAATAATTTTGATTTTTGATGAAGTGATGACCGGATTTCGGCTGGCAAAAGGCGGAGCGCAGGAACTTTATAATATCGCGCCGGATTTAACGACGTTCGGCAAAATTATCGGCGGCGGTTTGCCTGTCGGTGCTTACGGTGGGCGCGGCGATATTATGGAAATGATCGCGCCGTCGGGAAGCGTTTATCAAGCCGGAACTTTGTCGGGAAATCCGTTGGCGATGACCGCCGGACTCGAAACTTTAAAGGCGATTGACGAGGACGAAGATTTTTATACGGATTTGGAAGAATCTTGCGCGTATCTTTACGACGGAATCAGACATAATCTGCGTAAATTAGGTCTGAATTACACTTTGAACACCTGCGGTTCAATGTTCACGTTGTTTTTTACGGAGAAAGAAGTTACTGATTTCGATTCGGCGAAAACTTCTGACACGAGTAAGTTTGCCAAGTATTTCAATTCAATGCTCGAAAGCGGCATATATTTGCCGCCGTCGCAGTTTGAAGCGTGTTTTATTTCCGCCGCGCATACGAAAAAAGATTTTGATAAAACTATTGAAGCTCACTTTAAATTTGCAGAAGCCCGTGCGAAGTAAGGGCGCGATGATAAACAAGGCTGCGCCCTTACTTCGCACGGGCTTCTGCATTTCGCAACTCAATATTTTGGAATACTCGAATCAACTTCGTTTGACCAAGCCGTGATGCCGCCCTTTAAGTTTTTCAATTCGCCCTTAAATCCGGCTCTCTGCATCGCTTCGATGGCTCTGCCGCTGCGTCCGCCGGATTTGCACTGAACGATTACTTCTTTTGTTTCGTCAATTTCATTCATTCGGTTCATAATTTCGCCGAGCGGAATAAGTTTAGCGCCTTCGATTTTGGCGAATTCGTATTCGTCGGGCTGGCGCACATCAATCAGTTGAATGTTTTCGCCGTTGTCCATTTTCCGTTTTAATTCGGTTGCGGTAATTTCCTGCATATTTTTCACCTCTTAAAAATTTATTTATTTTAATTTTATAATCTTATCCTGAGTTTTCCGCAAACCCGCAGAAAAAATGCAATGATAAGCTGCATATCTTTTTGGTATTTTCTGTTGTAATCTGAAATTATGAACGAACCCGACGATCTCGACTTAAACAATCCGTTTTCCGAACCCTTTGAAATTGAAATCACCGACTCGCTCGATCTGCACGCTTTCAGCCCGAAAGATGTTAAATCCGTTGTTGAAACATATTTACAGGAAGCACATAAAAAAGGATTTCGGTTGGTAAAAATAATTCACGGCAAAGGAATCGGCGTGCAACGGGAAATTGTCAGAAAGATTTTGGCGGAAACGTCTTTCGTTAAATCATTTAAAAACGCGCCCGAATTTTCAAGCGGGCGCGGCGCGACAATTGTTAATTTTACGGATTAAAAATTTGCAGATTATCGGTCTTCGATAACGTCCGCCCAAACTTCGTCTTCGAGTTCTTCTTCGTCGAAATCATCAAAAAGATTTTCTAAAACATTGTTTTGCTCGGAAATTTGCTGTTCGGCATCGTTGAGCCGATGGGTCAGATATTTAGTGTGGCGTTCGAGTTCGTGAATGCGTTTTTTATGTTCACGATCCATTCGTTCCATATAGACCAGATAGAAGAATTGCAGACCGGCAACACCCGCCAAAGACAACGAAAGACCAATTAGAACATACCACATCATATTTTTAAGGATAAAGGCTAAATGCGAAAGGATAAATTAAGATGAGTCTTTTTTTATTATCCTTTATTCTTCATTCTTCATCTGTCATCCTTTAGTTTTTCCGATATTATAATCTTGACCATTGCGAAAGGAAAAGTCAATATTTGAATAAATTAAATTGAAGATCAAAGTGTCAAAATTCAAAATTATGAAAACCGGTTTGAATTAAATCTTTTCAGGTCAAAACAAGTTTAATTTTTTCACGGGTTTTGCGCTTTTGCAATAAAATTATGACAACACAAAATTTACAACTTATCTACACTCTTTTATGTGACGACGTGCGACTGGAAATGGGCAACAAAATATCGCTGATGGGAGTTTTTCAAAATATAATGGTTGAAAAACTGCCGATTTCGCTGATAAAGTTCGCCGTCGTCAATCATTGGCGCGGCGAAGGACAGCATCAAACCGAAGTTCGCATCGTTTCGCCCGACAAAGTAACTACAATTGTTACTTCGCAGCCGACGAACATCGAACTGGCGCAGGGCGGTTTTTCCGATAACGTCAGCTTTTTCGTCAATATCGTTTTCCCGACAGCCGGAACTTATTGGGTGCAAACGCTGGCAAATATGGTTTTGCTCGAAGAATTTCCGCTAATTGTTACAGATACGGGAAATATCGCCGAAATGCAGCAGATGGAAGAAATTTCCGAAACTATAAACTAGAAAGTTTATTCGACAAAAATCTCGTCCACAAAAATAAAAGCGTCATTGCCCGCGCCCGGATGCCACGCCGGAATTTTGCCCAAATTAAAGGCTTTGACTCTAACGAAACGCGCGTTTACGGGCGATATTTCCTGTGTATAATTTTTAATCGTCGGAGTCATATTGTCAACGCCGACATCAGTTTTGATGTCGGCGACTTTTTTGAAATTTTCGCCGTCGTTTGAGATTTCAAATTCGATGTGCGTCGGCATCCAAATCCACGGTCGCGCGTCCTGCAAAAATCCGCCGCCGACTTTTTTAATCGTCGTTTCCTTTTGCAAATCAATAACGGCGACAAAATCCTGATCTTGATAACCCTGCCATTCGCCGGACGCAAAATTCAGATTTCCGCGAATTCCGTCAATCAACCCGACATCGCCGCCGCCCGTGTATTGACGATTGTATTTAGAGAGAATCTTCACCGTCCAATCGTGCGGCATTTTGTTCGATTTCGCTTCAACCGAAAAACTTTTCGCGCCTTTTTCGTTCATCGAAACGGCTTTGATTATCGCCGAATCATTGAGCGTAAATGGTTTGTCGTAAAGTTTCGATTGCAAATTCGGTTCGCTTCCGTCGGTCGTGTAGAAAATCTTTGCGGATTTTTCGGGCGATGAAATTTTTACGGTAGTTTCTTTACCGAAAACACGCGCCGCGTCAATAGTCGGAACAGGGACGAAATCGGATTCAATGCGCGAAACGGGAAATTCTGTGAACCAACTTTTGACGGGCGCGTCTGACATTTCAAATTCGATTGTCGCGCCGTTTTTCAAATCCTCGTGCGTGAAAAACGCTTTTCGGTAATTCTTGCCGTTTAGTTTGGCGGATTTGACATAAATGTTTTTGTCCGAAACATTTGCGGCTTTAATTGTAAATGTTTTGCCGTTTTCGAGATGAATTTTCGCTTCCTTGAAGATCGGAGTTCCAAACGCATAAACGGGCTGCGACGGATTTACTTCATAAAAGCCCAACGCGCTCAGAATATACCACGCCGACATCTGCCCGCAATCTTCGTTGCCGATCAAACCGTCGGGAGTCGGTTTGTAAAATTCGTCCAAAATTTGGCGGACAATTTTCTGAGTTTTCCAAGGCTCGCCCGCGTAATCATACAAATAAGCGATGTGATGCGAAGGCTCGTTACCGTGCGCGTATTGTCCGATAAGTCCCGTAATATCAGGCTGTTCGCGCCCTGAAAGTTCGACATCGGTTGAAAAAAGTTCGTCGAGTTTTGCAACAAATTTCTCGCGTCCGCCTTGTAATTCGATCAACTTTGAAACGTCCTGCGGAACAAAAAATGAATAAACCCAACTGTTGCCTTCGGTAAAATTAAAAGTAACTTCCTGCGGCGCAAACGGCGCGACAAAACCACCGTTTTTCTTCGGTCGCATAAATCCCGTTTTCTTGTCAAACAAATTTTCAAAATAGCGAGCGCGGTTAATAAAATTTTGATAATCAATTTTCTTTCGATAGATATATTTATCGTCGAAACTCGATTCAAAGCCTTTATTTTTATCAATTTCTTTTTGCCGCAGATTCATTAAAATCCGCGCCATCTGCGCGATGCAGAAATCGTCATAAGCGTATTCGAGCGTTTTGGAAACCGATTCGTTTTCGTCTTCAACGGAAATATAGCCGCGTTTTCGATACGCTTCGAGTCCGTAATGATTCAATTCCGCCGAATGTTTCGCCGCCTCAAACGCTTTTTCGTAATCAAAACCCGTAATCCCTTTCGCCATCGCGTCGGCGATCACGGAAACGGCGTGATAACCGATCATCGTGTCCGTTTCGTTCGCCGCAAGTTCCCAAACCGGAAGCTGTCCGCCTTGTTCGTATTGGCGAATAAACGTATTGATAAAATCCGCCGTCCGCTTCTCGTCAATAATCGTATAAAGTGGATGCGCAGCGCGAAATGTGTCCCACAGAGAGAAAATTGTATAATTGTCGGATATTTGAGGTTTTGCACCTTTGCTGACGCGCGGGTTTCCGCCTTCGCTGGTGTTGTGAACTTTTTTATCCAAACCGGGATAATTTCCGTCAACGTCCTGAAAGATATTCGGCTGAATCTTCGTGTGATACAGCGAGGTGTAAAAATTCGTCATCTGCGCGTCCGTGCCGCCGGAAACTTCGATTTGTGAAAGCTCTTTGTTCCACGCTGTTTTCGCATCGCGCCGAACTTTATCAAAATCCCAATCGGGAATTTCCGCCGCCAAATTTTTTCTCGCGCCTTCGATGCTGACGGGCGAAATAGCAACTTTGATAAGGATTTGTTCTTTTTCCTTAGTTTTAAATTGGAAGTAAGCATAAACACCTTTGCCGCCAGATGAATCCTCTGTCAAAATTTGACCGTCGCTGAATTGTGACTTTTCAAATGGTTTTGAAAACTCGATGACAAAATAAACTATTTGATCTTTCGCCCAACTGCTCGAACGTCGAAATCCCTCGACTCTGTTTTTTCCGACAACTTTTGCTTCTGAATCTAAGACCTTATCTCGCCAAAATAAGTCTAGGAAAATTTGTGCGTCGTTTGATTTTGGGAAAGTATAGCGATGAAAACCGACTCCCGATGTCGCAGTTAATTCAGCGGTTACGCCATTATCAATTTTTACCGAATAATATCCGGCTTCAGCTTTTTCATTTGAATGCGAAAAAGTAGATTTATAGCTCGCAAAACTGTCAACTTTGTTGGCTGACGGCATAAACAAAATATCGCAATAATCGGGAATTCCCGTGCCGTTCAGATGCGTGTGCGAAAAACCGTAAATCGTTGAATCTTTATAGTAATAACCGCTCGAACCGTCCCAATTATCCGTTCGTGTGTCGGGCGACAACTGCACCATTCCGAACGGCATCGTCGCGCCGGGAAAAGTGTGTCCGTGTCCGCCTGTGCCGATGAACGGATTGACATATTTTATGCGAATCAAGGGTAGAAAAGTAATTTAGCAAACTCACAAAAAAGTTGTAAAGTGCGGTTTATGGAACTGCAACTAATTCAACTTTATCTGTGGGTTTGCCTCGTTTATGATAAACATCCGATGTTGAAATATCAAC
>JBBSIE010000169.1:0-6078 GCA_038232235.1 Pyrinomonadales bacterium
AGCTTCCAAAGCAACTTTAGCTTTGAACTGTGCCGTATAAGTTTTACGTTCTTTGGTAGTCGCCATAATGATATTTTGATAAGCAATTTTAACACCATTTTCCACCTTAACTATTGGTCTAAATTTCGGGGTTCATTATAGGCTAAATGAAGTCCAATGCCTTTTCCACCTTGATTTTCTTTTGTAGTGAAAAAAAGTTGGAATATTTTGTCTTGATATTTTGGCAAAATTCCTTCTCCATTATCGCAAATAAATATTTGTCTTTGCAATTGTTCGAGAATGATTTTAATAATTTTATTTTCGTTTGAGGTTTGATTCAATGCGCTTATCGAATTGGAAAAAATATTCGTGAACACTTGCATTAACGAGCCTTCCGGCATTTTTACATTGAAAGAATCGCCAATTAAAGAAACTTGAATTTTGTTTTTGTCTAGTTCGTGATTCATAATCAGCAACGAATTATTGACTACGTTTTTTATGTCCAATTCTTTTTCAAAGTCAGAATATTTTACCGAAATTTCTTTGTCATTTGCAGAAAGGGATGAAGCAAGAGTTTCGACAATATTTTCGAGATTATGAATTTCAGATTTCAATGTTTCATCGGAGTTTTCAGAAAGTTTTCTCATCTTTTCCAAAGATGAACGCAGAGAACGAATCATTCTTTTAAATTCGTGTTTTTGCCTTTCTGCCGCTAAACCTGCACCTGCAATTTGAATCAGATAACTATTGATTCTTTTAAGTTCCTTAATTTCTTCGTTTTCGTCTTCCATTTATGGCTTGAAAATATTGGTAAAATGATAATCTAAAAATTCTCGTTTCGGTAAATACTTTAACGGTAAATCTATTTTTCTTCCTTCTAAACCTTTGAATGTTTTCTCGAAATACGGCTTGTCGCTTTGCTCTTTTATTTTCGGCGATAGATGAATTCTATAATCCGCGTCAATTCCGATGAATCCTTTATCAAAACACTTATCAAAAGTTGGAGAAAAACAAATTCCATTTTCAGGATTTAGTCTTTCATTTTCATTTTTCGACCAAGGAATTATATGACTTGCGATAAGTAGTTCTGGAATATCTATTTTTGTGATTGCACATTTGCCGGAATAGTTCACCAAAACAATTTGCCGGAAAACATTCTGATTAACTCTAGTTTTTACGGCTCTTATTTTTGTTTCACCTTTCAGCTTTTCCGTTCCGACTAAAATATCGGAAAATTTAGTTTCGATAGTTTTATGCTGATATTTCGCAAGTATTTTTTCGCTTTCAAAAAGCAATTCTGATTGGTTGTTTATAAACTCATTCCAAATTGGTTCAACTTGTCTTCTGCCATTGGCTAATCCGATTATTCCACGTTGTTGTTGATAAGGATCAATGTGAGCGTAATTATTCAATCTCATTGATACAGCACTTGGTGTTCTGCCGATGATTTTCGCAAGTTCAATAACTTTCTGAGTTCTATGGTCGAGTTGTCCAAAAGGTAATTTTAGGTAAAGATTAAAAGCAACGATGAGTTCATCTCTTGTCCAAAGTCTTATTGGCATAAAGCTAAAATATTAGAAGCTGTTTTCTCTCACCAACGGTTTTAATTCACATTCAAAAACGATTATCACTTTCCAGCCTTCTTTTTTGAGTTTCCGAAGATTTTCGGTGTCGCGTATTTTGTTTTTACCGATTTTATCCAGCCACCAATCGGTTCGCGTTTTCGGAATCACAAAATATTTACAATTTTCGTGTCCGTGCCAGTAGCATCCGTGAACAAAAATGACTGTTTTAAGTTTCGGGAAAACCAAATCAGGTTTTCCGTGAAGTGTCTTGTCGTGTAGTTTATAACGAAACCCTTTGGAAAACAAGTATTTACGCACTAACATTTCCGGTTTTGTATCCTTGCTTTTAATCCGGCTCATATTGAAACTGCGCGTTTTCTTGTCGTGAACATCAGCCATATAATGATTATAACCGGATAAAAGCTAAAAAACACACGGATAGCCGGAAGAAATAAGAATACTTGGGACAATAAATCTTTTGCCCGAAGTATTCTTTTTACTTAACCTTGAGAACTGATTTCTTTGTTATTGAACATTCACGAAATCCGTTCCCGTGCGCCCGAAAGTTTCGGGATGATACATTTCTTCAGCTTTCGCGGGCGGCACGACGAATTGTCCGGGCGTGGTCGCTCTCGCAATATAAGAATAATTATAAACGCCTTCCCATAACAAAGAAGAAAATGCTTCGGCGCGTTCGTCGCGGAAGTTTTGATGTTCAAACCACTGACCGCGCCAATTATAAAAGCCGCGCCCATAACTTTGTAAGCCGTATTCGATAACGGATTTATTTTCATTATCTTGCGGAACAACTTCCGTAACGGCTAAATCGGGATTTAGAATTTCCAAACCGGCGGGAAGCGGATCAACCAGAGCGACGTGATAACGCCGCGCCTGTGCAACCATTGTCAGACGAACGCGAACTCTTGCGCCGGATTTGAATGTCCAAGTTCCGTCGGCATTTTGTTTTACATCTTCGGCGTTGTCAACGGCTTCGTATTTTCGCAAAACCGTAAAACCGTAATCGGCGGGCTGGAGATTCAGATTTTTCGGCGCGTATTTCAAACCGATTCGATAATAAAGCCGTCCCGCGCCTTGTTTATCCAAAATCAAATTCGCCGCGCCGTTTTGATTCAGTAGATAATTCATTGGAATATTCAGCAAATTTGAATCAACCGAACGCCCGACAAATCTCTGTTCGCCCGCATAAGTTTGTCCGAGCCAGATTTTTGCCGCGAAATCGGGCGTAACTTTTTCGTAAGTTTCAAAATATTTATCCAAAGCGAGCAAAATAAAGACATTTTCCTGCGTGTTTGCCCAACGTCCTTTTGTTCGATGATCAAGAAGTCCGCGAACTAACTTGGGAATCAAATCGTTATTCGGATCGGCTTTCAAAAGGGCTTCGAGCAGAACGCCGTCGGCGCGTCGGTTGGAATACATAATCAGCCACGCGCCGTCGCCGTAATCTGTTACGAAGTTCGCCGTTGCCGCCGTTTCCGTCGTGCGGTTCATCAAAAAGCGTGTGATATTTTCGACTTCGGTTTGTGAATTTTTATCATCCGCCAAAACCGACAAAATCCAGCCCAACGCTTCAAACGGCATTTTTTCAACGCCCGCTTCCGCTAAAAGTTTTTTGGTTTTAGCGACATCTTTATCGCCCATCAAATCGCGGACATACAGCGCGTAAGCTGAAATTGTCCAGCGCACGTTTGGCGGATAATACTCTTCGTAATGCGATTCGATATTTTTTAAATACGGTTTAACTTTCGTCAGCATTTCGTCGGGAACTTGATAGCCTTTCGCCTTCGCCAAAACGAGCGAGTGCGCGGCGTGAACAGTGACGAACGGGAATTTGTAACGCTCGCCGTCTTTTTTCCACATTCCGAAATAACCGTTTTCGTTTTGGCGCGATTGCAAAATTTCAACGTCTTTGTCAAAACGCGCTTTTAATTCCGCATCGCTTGGCAATTCTTTTGCTTTAAATGCTTTTAAAACGTCCTGCAAAGCGGCAATCGAAATCATTCTTGACGCAACTTGTTCGGTGCATTCAAACGGATAAGTTTGCAGATAAATAAACGCATCGGTCAATTCCTGCAACTGTGTTGAAGAAGTCGTAATTTCCAAACCGCCGAATTGCGGAAAAACGTCGTTTGGTGCTTGGATCGGCTGGACAATCGCGCCGTTTTCGTCGGTTGTGCCGTAAGTCGCAAACGCTTCGCTCGTCGCCGGAGTCCAAACGGGCAATTCGATTTCCGCCGCGTCGGAAAACTTGCCCGAAGTTGCGGCGAATTGGAAACGCGCCGTTCCCGCTTTGTCCGCCGAAACCGGAAAACGAACTTCGGCGCGGTCATTGGCTTTAATGACGACTCGTTTGCCGTTTTCGCCAATCAATTCGGCGTTGGCGGCGCGAATAGCGACATCAACCGTCAAATCCTTGTCGGTTTGATTTTGGACGACAACCGGAAGTTCAACTTTGTCGCCGAAATTCATAAAGCGCGGCGCACTCGGACGCACCATCAAAGGCTGTCGCGCCGTAATATTCGACTCGCCTTTGCCAAACATCTTGGCTTTTGTAACCGCCACCGCCATCACGCGATAGCGCGTCAGATTGTCGGGCAGTTTGACATCAACCGTCGCTTTGCCGTTCGCATCGGTTTTGACATTCGGCGCGAAAACGGCGAGCGCGTCAAAGTTTTGGCGGAGATTAATTTGTTTTTGTTCTTCATTTAAAACTCCTGTTTTAAAGTTTGTAACTTCCTGACCATCAATTGCAAAAGCACTTTCTCGACTGTTACGTCTTCCTGCTGACATTGCTACAACTGAATCACTTGCATTAATTTCATATAATCCGAAACTTGGTGCTGCTTCTCCTTTTCTCTTTCCTTGTATAGTTAAATCGTCAGGATTTCCCAAAACTACATCTTTCCGCGAATGATAATCGGTTACGCCTTCGCCGCGCGGTGTGTAAAAACTTCCGAGCGGATTTGAAATATCGTAATTCGACAGTGCCAAAATTGATTCGTCAACAATGACAACCGCGACTTCCGAATCGGCGACGGGTTTGCCGGCGTTGTCTTTGACTGTAACTGCAACTTTTGTCGCGTCGCCGGGCGCGAGAGTTTTTTCAAGCGGTTCGGCGGAAACATTTAATTTGCGCGAACCGGTTGAAATCGAAAGATTGATTTGTCCGCTCGCAAACGCCGGACGTTTCGCCAATTTTTCGTCAACTTCGCCTTTGTCGTTGGTGCGAACAGCCGCGCCCGTCAAATCAACCTGCGCGTAAATGTTCGGCAGATATTTTTCTTCAAGCGGAATTCGCAAAATCGTCGAAGTTTCGTTCATCGAAAAACGCTCGGTTTTGACAATTCCGTCGCGCCGCAAAGTCAAAACGCCTTCGGCATTCGGAAACGGCGAAATGACCAGAAGTTCCGCTACATCGCCGGGCGCGTAATCTTTTTTGTCAGGAATAATCTGCGCTTCTTCCTGCTCGACGGTGCGTTTCGGCTCGGTTTGTCCGCCCGGAATCCAAACCGTCAGTTCGCTTTCATTCGGGCGTTCTCTGTCATCCAAAACCCGCGCCGTAATTGTGTAACGTCCGCCTTGTTTCGCCGTAAATGTGCATTTCTGCGCGGTTTCGGCAGATTTTATTTGGCAATTTTGTTCGTCAATTGCAACTTCCTTCCATTCGCCTTTGTCAAAACGCCAATCCTTCAATTCGGCTTTGATATTGACATCACGATTTGCAATCAATTTGCCGTCAACGTCGGTAACGATTGATTCAACAACAATATTTTCGCCTTTTCGCACAAAATTGCGCGGTGTTTTGATGCCGACATACAGCGACGACGGATGAACGAGCAGATTTGTCGCGCCGGCAAAAGTCTGCCGATTTACGTCCTGAACCGAAGCCGAAGCCGAAACATTATAAGGGCGCGGCGGATTTGCCGATTCAAAATCAATTTTCAAAACGTGCTTGCCGCTTGCGTCGGTTACGCCTTTGAAATTTTCGGTTGTCGTTTGATCATAATTGTTGTCGTAAGAACGCCACCACGGAATCCAAGTTCCGAATGTGTATTCGTCGCGGTTCGGCGGCGTATAATTCGTCGGCGTAGAAGTTACCGTCCAATTAACATCGGCATTCGCCAAGCCGCCGCCCGCATAATATTTCGCTTCGGCGGCGACATTTGCCGAATCTTTGACAAAAAACGGTGCTTCGGTTTCCGTTTTGACCGTAACTTCAAATTCGGGACGGCGAAATTCCTGAATCTGAAAACCTTCCTGCATTTGATTTCCAGCCAACTTGCTGTTGGTCGAAAGCTCGATTCTTGAATAACCGAGATTGGCGTTGTCAGGCAGTTTGAATTTGAAATCAAACGCGCCGAAGGTATTTAAATTGGTCGTTCCATTGCCGATCTCATTGCCGCGTGAATCGTAAATTTTATAATTCAAACCGTTCGCTTTATCGCCAAGTTGTGCAATATCGCCGAGTTTTCCGCCTTGAAAAACGCGAATGTAACCTTTGACCGCGACTTCTTCC
>JBBSIE010000170.1:0-6073 GCA_038232235.1 Pyrinomonadales bacterium
AATGTGAAATCCAGTTCTTTGAAATTGACGATGCGGTCAACCGAAAAAACGCTCAGACGGTTTTTCAGCGCGTCGAAGGCGACCAGTTTTAGTGTCGCGCCGTCCGGGTCGAAATAAACGGCATACGGTTCAACGACGCGCGATTCCAGCTTATCGCTGTTTAATCCGTGATAGCGGATTTCGGCTTGCCTGCGCCGCACGGCGCACGAGGCGAGACGGTCAATCGTCGCCGCGTGACGGGAGAAATCTTTTGACGGAACGGCTGCCGAGCCGTAAACGGCTGCGAGCGCGTCCAATTTTTCTTTGATTGAACGAGGCAGTGAGCGGCGAATTTTATCCAGCAGCGAATTGGCTTTTGCCGCGTAAAACGAATCGCCCGCGGTAATCCCGATGCCGGCGATTGATTCCTGCGCGAGCAACAGCACGGCGAGTTCTTCGATTTCGATTTTCGGGAAATCAAACTTGAAATCTTCGGCGAATTGATAATAAACATCTCTGCCGATCTTTCGGTCTTCAATCGGATATTCGAGCGATAAGGCATCGAGGTCGCGGCGGATGGTTTTCCCGTCCACGCCGCATTCACGCGCCAATTCCTGCCGCGAATGCGGACGGCGAACTAGTTTGAACACAATTTGAATGAGTCGCTCCGTGAGAGCTGTGCGGTAGCTCATTAATTTTCGGTCAGGATATTTGAAAAATTCTACTGAATATTTTATATCATATAAGAAATTAAATGTCAGTCCGTTTTTATTTTGAAAAATTATGTATATTTTGATTGTTTATGACGTATCGGTTGAAAGGGTGGCGAAGGTTCATAAATGTCTGAAACGCTTTCTGCACTGGCGGCAAAACTCTGTTTTCGAGGGCGAACTGACCGACGCTCAAATTGAGAATGTAAAAAATAATTTGAACAAAATTATTGATAATGAAATTGATTCTATTTTGCTTTATACGGCACGGGATGAAAAATGGCTTAAAAGAGAAAGCCTCGGCGCGGATAAAACTACGACCGCCAATTTGATTTAACTATGTGTTAGTTTGTACCTGCACCACATCGTCTTATAATCTAATAATTTTAACAGTTGTCGTTACCGAATGCAGCGACGGAACTCGAAGCGTGAGCGTTTCGTAGGAAACGCGATTTATCAGAAATTAAATCAAAAACGACCGGCTTGTCATAAATAATTCGTCTGCAACCGATTTACGGGCAATGCCGGTCAAATTGTTACAATGCTGCTTAAACAACTTCACCAACATAATTACTCAGGTTTGATTACTCGCAAAATATTAATTTTAATTCTGCTTTGCCTTATTAATTTTTTCTCAATTTCGGCGCAGAATTCTAATAAATCTACTGATTCTTTGAATTGCGGAGATGCCCGACTCGCCTCCGGTCAGGGTAAATATGAAGAAGCCGCTCGGCTGATAAAGCTTTGTCTGGAAGCGAGTTCTCAAGCGGACGCGCAGGCGCGGGCTGAAAATTTGTTGCTTGGCGCAGAAATTGAAGTTTATTTGGGACGTGACGCGCAAGCCGCCGACTATGCCGCTCTCGCCGAAAAGCATTTCATTTTCCTGGAAGATAAAAAACAAAAGGCTTATTGGTTTTTCGGCACTAAACTGAAGAAAATTCGCGGCGATTTGGAAATCGAAGCGGGAAATTACCAGCCGGCGTTAAAGTTTTATCAAGAAGGATTGTTAATTCTTACTGCGGCAACTAATGAAATAATAATTGAGGGCAATGAACCGCGCAGGCTGAAAGCAGATCTATTGTCAGGGATCAGTTTCGTCAAACTGAAAACCGGTTTATATAACGAAGCCGTTGCCAATCTTGAATCCGCTTTAGCTCAACTTGGCGATTCGCCGACCGACAAATTTTCCCGCGCCGCCATCTTGAATGATTTCGGACACCTGCTCAACGAACAACGCTCGCACCGACAGGCTGTCGGATATTTAGAAAAGTCGGCAGAAATTTTCAAGCGGGAAAATGAATTGTTTAATTTTGCGATGACTCAGCAAAATTTGGCGATTGCCTATCGCGGTTTAGGTGATTACGGTCAAGCACAGATTTACTTTGAGCGGGTTCGGAATTTAGCCGCTAAAAACAAATTTGACGATCTGGATACGATGAGCTTGCAGGGATTAGCTTCGCTTTCTCAAATTCGCGGCGAGCATAAAAATGCCGCTGCAATTTTGAAAAAAATTCTCGGTCAAACGGCTACAGATTCCGTGCGCCGCGCTGAAATTTTGTGGCGATTATCGTCAAGTCAAATTCAGACCGGTGAGAAAGCGTTTGCGCGAGCCAACGCAAACGAATGTTATGAGTGGTCAACCGCTCAGAAAATCGAAAATTTGCGATATTTATGCGCGACCAATCTTGGAGAAACATATCTGCAAGATTCACCCGCAATTGCCGAAAAGTGGTTCAACGCGGCAGTTGAAATCACGGAAAATTTAAGCCGCCGGGTCGCCGGACAAGAGCCTGAAAAAGTTTATTTTATGCAGGACAAATCTGCGGCTTACCATAATCTCATTAAATTATACGTTGAAGAAAATAAATTTGAGCAAGCTGTCGCCGTTTCGGAAAAGCTGAAATCGCGGGTTCTGCGGGAAAAACTGCAAAGCCGAACGAGTAAAATTTTAAGCGGTAATTTTTCAACCGAAAATTTGCATCTTCCTATCGGCGCAGTCGTCATTTCTTATGTTTTAACCGACGAGAAGTGTTTCGCTTTTGTTCTAAAAAATGATGAATCGCCTAAAATTAATGTGTTACCGATTGGCGCGACAAAAATTGGCGAACAAATTAAACATTACCGCGAAAGTATTTTAAGTTTTAGTCCAACTTTTAAGGCGGAAGCGCGGGCATTGTATGATTTACTGCTCAAATCGGCGGACGGCGAGATCCGTCAGGCAAAGCATTTAATCATCGTGCCGGACGGAGCGTTGTGGGAACTGCCTTTTCAATCATTGATAAATCCGGCATCGGGTAAATATCTGGTTGAAGAACGCGAAATTTCATACACGCCTTCTCTCGGAATTTTGTCCGCCGTAAAATTTCAGGCGGCATCGAAAATCAGTCAAAAAAGCTTCGTCGCCTTTGCCAATTCAACCCGCAAGGATGCAGCAGTGCTTCCCGAAGCCGAACGCGAAGCAAACGAAATCGGCAAACTCTACGCGCCGTCAAATATTTTTGTCAAAAACGCGGCAACCGAAAGCCGTGTCAAAGCAGAAGCCGCAACCGCCAAAATTTTGCATCTGGCAGTTCACGGAGAGATTAATCAAACGAATCCTTTTGAGTCGTCACTGCTTTTCACCCCGGAAAAAGAAGATGACGGACGATTGACGGTTTCGGAAATTTTACAGATGAATTTACCGGAAAGCCTGGTGGTTCTTTCCTCCTGCGACACCAGTAACGGACAAGTCATAAACGGTGAAGGCTTACTCAGCTTATCATGGGCTTTTCTGGCAGCCGGCGGTCAAAGCGTCGTCGCGGCGCAATGGGCGGTCGAGGAAAAAACAACCGCCGATTTGATGCTTGATTTTCACCGAGATTTGAACAAAATCGGCATTGAAGAAGCAGCGAACGCTTTGCGAGCGGCGCAGATCGAAGCATTAAAACGTCCCGCGCCGTTTAATCATCCGTTTTACTGGTCGGCTTTTGTCGCCGTCGAAGGTCCGCAGCGTTGAGTTGCGGTGTGATTTTCTTTTTTCCATTGTTCGACTTGTTTGAGAAAGCGACGAGCTGCATTGTGTTTCGGATTTTTCGCTAAAATTTCCTTCAACGCACAAGCGGCTGAATCAAGCATTCCCTCTTGAGCGTAAAAAACGGCGAGTTCGAACCGGTCGCTTTCGTTCTTCTTCAGAGATTCAATTCGGCTTTTCGCCTTTTCACCGGTAATGCGAAAAACGGCGGGCGGCTGCGGCGGAAGCGGCGCGACAATTTCGCCGTCGTCCGTATTTGCCGCGACGCGCCAGAGATATTTTGCCCCGTGTTTTAACGGTTTATCCGGTTTGAAACTATTTCCCGAAACTTCCGCCGTCAAAACTTCATTAAAATCAGCATCGAGGATTGAAATTTTATAACTTCTGGCATTCGGCAATTTTACCCATCGGAATTCCGGCACGGGTTCAAGCACGGTTTCACCGACGGGAGCAAGAAGAGCAAAAGTTTTCGACGAGTTTGAATTTTCGTTTTGCTTGTTCCTCAAAATCACAGCTTCATTCGGACGCAGAGACGATATGGCGGGCGGAGTATTTTCGAGAAGCTGTGCTAATTCACGCTCTTTATTATCCTCAGTTTTTTGCGAGTTGTCTGCTTGCAGCGGCAAGTTAGCCCTCGGTTGTTTCGCTCGCTGGTGGGGCGAAGAATTCTCCGGTCTTTCGTTCATTTCTATTTCTCTGTTCGAGGAATCAGGTAAATTTTCGTTTGCTTGCAGTTTGTTTTCAGCTTTTGGAGTTTCGACGGTTCGCGCGACTTCAGTCGTTGGATTTTGTTGTCTTGCCGCGCCGAGCCAAATTAAAAGCGCAAGACCGGCAACGAGAACAAGCGCACCCGCTCCCCAAGCCAGCGGCTGGCGGAAAAATGAGAAAACGCTTGATAACGGCGACTGCGCCGGAGAAAGATTTCCAGTTTCAAAATTTTCTAATTGTTCCGTTTCATCAATGAGCAGAGCAGCCCAAAACTGCTCCGGTGTCGGCGCGGGAAGCGCGTCCCGGCAAACCGCGCAGTGCAATAGATGCTTGCCGATCCTGTTGTTTTCGGGCGGCGCGAGCGTATCGGCGGCGTAGGCTAGAAGCTCCTCTTGTGTCAAATGTTCGATCTTCTTCATTTGTTCGTTAATTTTCGAAGCTTGACACGGGCTTCGTACCGCGCTTTTTTGATTGAATTAACCATGGATTCCAGATTCCGTCGTTCATCGGCTTCGCTAATCAAACGGGCGATCCGGGCATTGGACATCGGCAGACTGTTTTTAATTTCCAGCCATTCGGGTTCGGAAATTTCCAAACTTCGCGCCAACTCTCCATCCGTGATACCGGCTTTAAGAAAATCCACGATTAACCTCCGGCTGTGAAGCAGCAAAGCGCGTCTTTGCCGCAAAGTCAGCTCGCAAGTTTCCTGCCAGAGAAAATAAGCGAGCGACTGAAATTCAGCATCCGTATCGCCCGTAATCGGCTGCGGACTTTCAACGGCAGATACGGCATCGAGCGGCAGACGTTCCGCATCCTTCGCGTTTTTGGAAAAATAACGATTTGTTTCGTTATAAGCGGCACGGGCGGCAAAGGATTTCCAGTCATCGGGCGACATCTGTTCGCTTTTTTCGTGATACTTTTCCCGCCATTTCAATAACCTGAGAACGATTCCCTGCTCCAAGTCGGATGCTTCTCCTTGCTTGAGCGTCACAAAACGTCGGCGCACGATTTTTCGCACGACGGGCAAGGCGGCGAGAAAAGAATTCTCCGAATTTTTTTGGTGCGACGAATCCTCAAAATCCGGCTGGCTGTTTTCATCAACAGACTGCCGCCGGAATACGTCGAAAAACGATTCAATCATTGTTTGCTAAACACAAACTACTGCTTTCAATGATTGTTTAAATCTGAAAGAGTCAGTGCGATTATTCCCAAATCAATTGACCGCAATATTTGTCATCTTCGGTTTAATTCTCGCTCCAAAAAAATTTCTTAAAATAATTCGAGCGTGAAGTAACCTCAAGGCTTTTGCGGGGTTTTTATATATAGAGCTAAAATTTTTCGGCGATGAGTTTTGTAAGTCTTGACCGGGGAAACACATGCCGAAAGAATTCTTAAATTTAATACAATTTTGCAATACTGAAAAACCAATAGTCAAATGTTAAATTACTTATGCGAAACCGAAAATCTAGCGTTTTTCGCCCGCTACGATTTTCTTGATTTGTGTTTATTGGGCGAAACCGGAACGGGCAAAACTCATCTGGCGCGGCTCATACACGAACTTAGTCCGCGTGCCGCCCGACCGTTTATCGCCGTTAATTGTGCCGAACTTTCGCCCACAATTATCGAAGCCGAACTTTTCGGTTACGAAAAGGGCGCGTTCACCGGA
>JBBSIE010000171.1:0-6032 GCA_038232235.1 Pyrinomonadales bacterium
AATAAACCAGATTATTCAATAAAGACGCACCTGCTATGACGGGAATTCTGAGCAGAAGGTTGTCCATATAGACGCGCCGTACGATCTCCGAAACTATGTATGCTATCAATGTTTTAGAGAAGCCGTTCGCGCCCAAAAGTCCGCCGCTCAAAGCGTCAACCGCAAGACCTGCGATTGTTCCGTAAAAAAGAGCTTTGATGGCGTTTCGGTGGAGTGCGGCATAAACCACAATTATCAGCGGAAAATCAATGTACGCGAAAGGTTCAGCGACATTCCGAAGCGTCCACTGAAGCAATATAGCGATTATCAATGCGACTGTGATTTTTACCTGTTCCATTCTTTCAAGTCGGTAGTCGGGAGTCGAGAGTTGCGAGTCAAAAGATTCTTTCTCTCGACTCTCAACTCATTTCTTCTTAATTGCATTGGGCAGAGATTTGTCGTATTCGGGACGCGGCGGCGGTTCGTAAAGAACTACGGCAACTTCCTCCAAAGATGAAAAATTCGCGCTCGGTTTGATGAAAATCTGCTGCGGAACGGTTGCCGAACCTGTTCGGACTTCAACAATTTCGCCTATTTTCAAACCCGGAGGATAAATACCTTCCTGTCCCGTCGTATAAACGCTGTCGCCAACCTGAACTTCCACGCTGCCCGGCACATAACCCATTTCAAGCAATTCTTTTTTCCCTGTGCCGCTGATCACACCAAGCGCGTTCGATGTGCCGAGTTCGCCGATAATTCCGCCTTCGCTGACTTTTTCTTTAGTAATCAAATAAATTTGCGCTGTCAGAAAACTAACCGCCGAAACTCTGCCGACCAATCCGCCTTTTGATACAACCGGCATATTCAGCCGCACACCGTCAGAACTTCCGCGATTGATAATCATTGTATCAAACCAGGCTGACGGGTCGCGCCCGATTATTTGAGCCGGTTTAATTTTAAAATCGGCTTGTTCCTTGAGTTCGAGCAGAGACCTTAAACGCTGGGTTTCCACCGCCAAACTTTCTCTGCTTTGCAGTTCGACTTCGAGTTCCTGAATTCGTTGTTTGAGAACGTCATTTTCGCTTTGAGCAGTTCGCAGAGAAGAAATTCTCCGAAAATAATTGGTAATACCGACACTGATCGTTGTAACCGGAGATTGCACAAAGTCCGCTGCGGTTTGCGTCCATACGCGAAGGACACTTTGCTGTGAGTCGGTCTTTGACGAATAAGCCATCAACACAAAATTGCCCAAAAGCAGCGTAATCATTAGCCACGGTGTTAACTTCCAAACCTGTTTCTGACTTCGCTCGATCATCCTTGTCAGTTATTAGTTATCAGTTATCAGTTATCAGTTTCTTTTTGTTGACTGATAACTGATAACTGTCTTAGCTGCCTGTCATCAATGAATTATCCCATTTGACGCGCTTGAGAAGTTCAAAATCAGAGAGCATTTTGCCTGTTCCAAGCACAACCGAAGAAAGCGGATCATCCGCCAAAACAACCGGCAAACCTGTTTCAATCATCAGGCGTTTGTCGAGATTTTTCAAAAGTGCGCCGCCGCCGGTAAGAACAATTCCGCGTTCGACAATATCAGCGGAAAGTTCTGGCGGAGTTCTTTCGAGTGCAACACGCACGGCGTTGATAATCGTCGCCACCGCGTCGGACAGGGCTTCGCGGATTTCTTCATCCGAAATCGAAATTGTTTTGGGAATTCCTTCGATCAAATTCCGTCCGCGCACATCCATCGAAAGCGGTTCTTCCAACGGAAATGCCGAACCGAGTGCGATTTTAACTGCTTCCGCCGTTCTCTCGCCGATCAAAAGATTATATTTTCGTTTAATAAACTGCGTAATTGCTTCGTCCATCTCATTTCCGGCGATTCGCACGGCACGCGAATAAACAATGCCCGACAGCGAAATAACCGCAATATCAGTCGTTCCGCCGCCGATGTCCACCACCATATTTCCGTGCGGTTCGGTAATCGGAAGTCCCGCGCCGATTGCCGCCGCCATCGCTTCTTCGACCAGATAAACTTCCGACGCTTTCGCGCGATATGCCGAATCTTCGACGGCGCGGCGTTCGACCTGCGTAATTTCCGACGGAATTCCGATGACGACACGCGGACGCACCCACGACTTACCGTTATGCGCTTTACGAATAAAATGCTGAAGCATTTTCTCGGTAACTTCAAAATTCGCAATCACGCCGTCCTTCATCGGACGAATTGCGACGATATTGCCCGGCGTTCTGCCGAGCATCTCCTTCGCGTCGCGCCCGACGGCTTCGACTTGGTTGGTAACTTTGTTGATGGCAACAATTGACGGCTCGGACACAACAATTCCGCGACCTTTTGCATAAACCAGCGTGTTCGCCGTGCCGAGGTCTATTGCCAAATCACTCGAAAACAAACTAAATAAAGACTTAAATGCCATTTTTTATAAATTCCGTTTAATAATTAAATTTTAAATATGCAGATTTTTGAAAAAGAATCAGCTCCTAAAAAAACTGCTTGAGCCTTATACGAGAAAGACTTTCGCGCGACACATTTAACCTACTAGCATACACTGAATTGGTTTTATTTTTCCAATAGTAAAACGGAAATTTAATAATTTTTTTCACAAATTACGCGCGGCAGCAAAAAACTGCGTGGGTAATTTAACGGAAATTTATAATCAAAATCGCCTTTAATTTACCAATAGAAAATTGTCCGACAACAAAATCAAACAGAGTATTTGAACAGGCAAAATCAAAACAGTTTTTGCAGTCCGCAAATTATACAACCTCAAAATTCATAAATTGTCCGGCAAACCTTTCAGGTTATTTACAAACTGACTCAATTTCTTCTTTTAACCTACATTTCCGACATCTCGTTTAAAGCCCTTTCGAGAGTTTGCATACTCTCAACCTATTGTTTATAATCACTTCTTTGCTAATTCAAGGGAAAAGCAAAAACACTTAATGTTCACGTTTATTCGAAAGATAAACGACTTGTAAATGTTAAGTGTAAAGAAATTAAATTGGCTTGGTAGCTCAGTTGGTAGAGCAGCGGACTGAAAATCCGCGTGTCGGCAGTTCAATTCTGTCCCAAGCCACCATTAATATTTAAGAAAAGCGCATCGAAAGACGCGCTTTTTAAGTGTCGTTGGGATGAAAAAATTCTAACTGTCCGGTTTGCTTGATTATGAAGTTTTAATGTGAGGTTATTTTTTATGTCGAAAAAATTTTTATATTTAATTACTTGTTCTCTGTTTGCAATAACTTTGGCTTGTTCGACGACGAATACGACGAATGAAAATGTAAATGCCGTTTCCAATGCGAATATACCACCCGAATTTTCGGCGAGTCCGGTTCCGATGTCCAGTTTGCCGCCCGGCATTCCTGATCCTAATTCTAATGTAAATAGCGTACCGAAAGGCACTACGCCGATTCCGGGCATTCCCGATTCAAAAAATCTCGGCAAGCCTTTTCAAAAAGGTCCAACCCCGATTCCGGGCATTCCCGATAGTGTTATAAAAAATAATCCTTTGAGCAATTCAAACGCCAATTCTAAAAATGAACGGAAATCGCCGCAGCTTCAGTCAAATTCAATGAGCAATTCGGTTAACAGACCGCCGACAGTTCCAAAACCGTAATTTGGTTTTAAAATAAAAGCGGTGAACGAAAATTTTGTTTTCCGTTCACCACCGTTTTTTTCTCTATGATTTATTCGGCTTCTTCAGCGGACGCGCTTTTCTCTGTTTCGACAGGTACGCTTTTTTCCGTCTTGATTAAACCGAGCGCGACTTTTGTGTCATATTCAATTCGTTCATAAATATCACGATTTTCTTTGAACAATTTCTTGACGTTTTCGCGTCCCTGTCCGAGCCGTTCGTCGCCGTAAGAAAACCACGCGCCGCTTTTGTCAACAATTTCGTGGGTAACCGCCAAATCAAGTAGATCGCCTTCTTTTGAAATGCCTTCGCCATACATAATGTCGAATTCGCATTCGTGAAACGGCGGCGCGACTTTATTTTTGACGACTTTGACACGCGTCCGATTGCCGACCATTTTGTCGCCGTCTTTGATCGCGCCGATGCGCCGAATGTCTATGCGAACGCTGGCGTAAAACTTCAAAGCCTTGCCGCCCGTCGTCGTCTCCGGCGAGCCGAACATCACGCCGATTTTATCGCGCAATTGGTTGATAAAGATAAAACAGGTGTTTGAACTAGAAACGATTCCGGTCAATTTTCGCAGTGCCTGCGACATCAGACGCGCCTGCAAACCCATATGCGAATCGCCCATTTCGCCGTCAATTTCCGCACGCGGAACGAGCGCGGCGACCGAATCAATGACAATCACGTCAACGCTTGCCGAACGAACCAGAGTTTCCGCAATCTCAAGTGCTTGTTCGCCGGAATCCGGCTGCGAAATCAGCATTTGGTCAATATCCACGCCGAGTTTTTCCGCGTAATCCGGGTCGAGCGCGTGTTCGGCATCAATATACGCGGCAATTCCGCCCAATTGTTGCGCCGAAGCGACGACTTGCAGCGCGAGCGTCGTTTTGCCCGAACTTTCCGGTCCGTAAACTTCGATAACTCTGCCGCGCGGAAAACCGCCGACACCGATTGCCGCGTCAATGCTCAAACAATTCGTCGAAATCGAACCGACTTCTTCGTGCGGACGTTCGCCCAAACGCATTATCGAACCTTTGCCGAACTTCTTCTCGATGTTCGCCAACGCGGATTCAATCGCTTTGCCCTTTGTCTCTGTACTCATTTTTGTTGCTTCTCCAGCCATTTTTACTTTCTCCGTTGTGTGTGAATTTCAAACTTTTTAGAGTTTAACACAAAGAAGCGCGTTTGTGAAATGATGTTTCATAGGTGAAACAGATATTTTTTCAAATTTAGTGAAAATGTTTATTCAAATTAGATGAAATTTTGAATTTGTGCAAGTTTTATCAGAAACAATTCAATCGTAATACGGAAATTTTTGCTCCAAATCTTTAAGAATTTGATATAGGCGATTCCCTTTTATTGGATTATAAACTCATGTTACGCACAAGGCTTTTGTTTTAAGACAGCAAGTTCTTTGAAAGCTGCTTTCAATGCTTGATTGTAAATCTTTGTTTTCATCGCAAAATGGTTCATTTTGTTGATGAATTTTAACTTTTCTAACTTGATGTAGCCGATGACTGACGCATACAAATGATTTGTTTGCGTCTTCACTTTTCGGGTCGGCGATTTGGCGATTGAAACATTTTGTTTCAGGCTTTTATGATATTCTTCAACGCTCCACCTTTTTTTGTAGATTGTTGCAAATTCGTCGTCAGTCAAACTCAAATCATTTGTTACCAAAAATCTGCAACCCGTTGTTTCATCTTTGTTTATAAAGATTTGCTTGGTCATCAAGACAGGAAATCCCAAGTCTTTCAGCCAAACTTTGACAGGTGTCTTAGCTGGTATTTCCAATTTATCGATGCTTGTCCAACGACCCTTTTTTCGGTCTTCTTCCGACAATGCCGCAAGGCGATTGCTTTGCAGATCGAAAATAAAGAACTTCTTCTTTTTCTGAATAAAACTCATATTTTCGACGCTCGCAAACCAACTGTCGCCCAAAATGTATTTGAAAATCAACCCGTTTTTGATCGCTTGCATAATCATTTCCCGCATCAATTCGTTTTTGGAAACATCACTTTTTCGTTTTTCTTGGTGCGTTTTCAAATCACAAAACCTCATCGTTTTTTTGATAGTCTCGATGCTCACCGGCACTCGCAGAATCTCGGATCGGGCATCTTTTTGCGTGTGATAAAACGCACTTAAAAGATTGATTCCTTTAATGCTGCGCTTTTTAGCGTGATCCCAATGCCAACAAATTAAATCATTTTCATCCGTGTAGGCTTTTTCAATTATACAGTCGTCAAAAATCAAACAAGCAAACTCGTTTTGATGTTCTCTGACCAGGGGTTTGACGGTTTTCCACAAAGTCTTGGCATCAAAATCAGACCCCGCAAGCAACCGCGTGATGCTGTCGTGCTTAATAGAATTATCAACCAAATCCGACAACCCCGTCGCACT
>JBBSIE010000172.1:0-5937 GCA_038232235.1 Pyrinomonadales bacterium
AGACATCGAGCATTTCACTTAGCAGTCTGGATCTCCCTCGCGTCGAATCTTTTTCCTCGAATGTAACCATATAACTCGGACACATCTTGGCGCCTCCGCTTCTGCGGCACTTGCCGACGCCGACGCATCTCAAGGTCGCATTGGCAAAACTGCCTTTGTCATCGGGATATTTGAAATGCGTTTCCGGCTGCCACGGTTCGTAAGTGTTGCTGACGCGCAAATTTTCGTCAATTTTGAATGGATCAACGACTTTGCCCGGATTCATTTTCCAGTCCGGGTCGAAAATCATTTTGAATTCGCGGAAAGCGTTGATTAAATCGTCGCCGAACATTTTCGGCAAAAGCTCGCCGCGCGCCTGCCCGTCGCCGTGTTCGCCGGACAATGAACCGCCCAAACTGACGACTAAATCAGCCGCTTCGTTGACGAATGATTTATATTTTTCGATGCCGGCGGCGGTGAACAAATCGAACGGAATGCGGCAGTGAATACAGCCCTGCCCGAAATGCCCGTAAACCGAAACTTTGTAATCGTATTTGCGAAACAGAGCCTTTAATTTTCGCAAATATTCGCCGACTTTATCCGGCGGCACGGCGGAATCTTCCCAGCCCGGATGCGACATCGGCTCGCCCGGAATGTGAGCCGTCGCGCCTAAACCCGATTCGCGCACTTCCCAGAGTTTATGTTCCTCTTTTTCGTCGTCAAAAAGTTTCATCGAAGGCGCATCGTCGCCGCGCCTTTTGAGTTCCGCCATCAACTTTTCGGCTTTATCGTCCGCGTCAGCTTGCGAATCGCCGCCGAATTCGACCAGCAGCCAGCCGTTGCCGTCGGGCAGCATCTTCAAATCGTCCGAGTGCATTCCCTTTTTCTTCATAAACTCGATCAGAATATCGTCTATTCCTTCGAGTCCGATTGGCTGATGTTTCATTATCGCGGGAACGTCGTCGCCCGCCGCGAAAACGTCCGCGTAACCCAAAACCAGCAAGCTGCGCTCTTTCGGATTCGGCACGAGATTCATCGTCGCTTCCAGCACCGTGACGCACGCGCCTTCCGTGCCGACCAACGCTCGGGCGAGATTAAATCCTTTTTCCGGCAGCAGATACGGCAGATTAAAGCCCGACACGCGGCGCGGAATATTCACGAATTTTTCGCGGATTTGGTCGGCGTAGCGGTAGCGCAAATCTTTTAATTTGCGATAAATCTCGCCGCGCCTGCCGCCTTCTCTGATAATTTTTTCGAGTTCTTCTTCGCTCGTCGCGCCGACGCGCAGAATCGTGCCGTCGTAAAGCAGAATTTCAATCTCCTCGACGTTATCGGCGGTGCGCGCGCCGTCGCCTTCCTGCGCCGCCATTATCGAATGAATGCCGCACGAATCGTTGCCGATCATTCCGCCTAAAGTGTTGTGATTGTGCGTCGCCGGATCGGGTCCGAAGGTGATGCCGAATTTTTCCGCTTCGCCGCGAAAATTATCGAGAACGCAGCCCGGCTGAATCGCGCCCAATCTGCGCTGTTCGTCAATCCACAAAACTTTGTTGTAATACTTGGAATAATCAATGATGACGGCGACGTTGCAGCCTTGTCCGGCGAGCGACGTGCCGCCGCCGCGCGACACAATCGGCGCGCCGAATTTGCGGCACGCGGCAATCGTCGCAATCACGTCGCCGCGCGTTTTCGGCACAACTAAGCCAATCGGAATTTGCCGGTAATTTGAAGCGTCCGTCGCATACAACGCGCGGCTTCCCGCATCAAAACGCACTTCGCCTGTAACTGTTTTTTTAAGCTCGGCGATCAGCGATTCAACATCAATTTCCAGAGTTACGTCCGTGCCGGTCTGATGTCCTTTTCCGTCAAATTTGGTCGGCGGCTGTTTCGTTTGTATTTGAATCAGCGGCGAATTTTTCTTTTTTTCTTCGATAAATGTAGCCATTTTTTTATTCTAAAATCAGAGAAATTCAATTAAAATCGAATTGACAATTGTTCATTTGAAACAATCACGGAATTCTCGCAACCTCGTTGAAATCCGCGTTAATCGGCAACCTTTTCCGCTTCTTTAGCGTTCTGCACGATGTCGCCGTCTTTGAAAAGAATATTTTGAAGAATCGTGCGCCAAACAGTTTTTTTTCTCAGAAGAAACTCCAAATCCATTCCGAAATGCTTAAATTCTTCCTTCTGCGCGCTCTGCATAATTGCTTTGGCTTCGTCGTCTTTCTCGACGGACATTCGCTGTTCATACCAATCAATCGCTTCGGCTTCTTCGGTCAGCGATGAAATCATTCGCGCAAAAGTTCGTGTTTCCTCCGACAATTCGTTTGCCGGCTCGTGATATTGATTAAAACCCATTGTTATTCTCCTTTTTTGAACCGCTTGCCTTTTTATTAAGCAGCTTTTCGTCCGAGTAGTTTCCAAATTTTCAACTGCAAAATGAAAATGAAGCGGAATGTTTCTACTTCTAATTTTTGACTTCAAATTTATCAATTGCATCTTCGTCGAATTCGATGCCGTGTCCGGGCGCGTCAAACGGAATCGCACAGCCGTCTTTGATCTCCACAGTTTTCTTCAAAACCGGCGACATTTGCGGAATATATTCGATAAACATACTGTTGGAAACCGCCGCCGCAATCGTCACCGAAAGTTCCGGCGAAACGTGCGGCGCGACGCGCAGATTAGCTGCTTTGGCGAGATGACAAACCTTCATCGCGTTTGTAATTCCGCCGATTCGCGCCACGTCCGGCTGCAAAATATCGAGCGCACCTTCGCGCAGATATTGATAAAAATACTCGATTGAATAAAGACTTTCGCCGCCCGCACGGGCAATGTTTGTGTGAAATCCGAGTTTCTTAAAACCTTGAATATCGGTCGCAATCAGCGGTTCTTCGATCCAAACGAGATTGAATTTTTCAAGCAGTTTCAGACGCGGCACGGCTTCGTCAATCGTCCACGATTGATTTGCGTCAATCATCAAACCAACTTGCTTGCCGACCGTTTCGCGCACTTTGCCGACGCGCTCTTCGTCTTCGTATTTGTCGTCTTTGCCGACCTTTAATTTCAACGCGCGAAAACCGTCTTTTTCGACCGCTTCCCTGCAAAGTTCAAGCATTTCATCGAGCGGACGATTGAGCCAACCGACATTCGTGTTGTAAATCGGAACTTTCGTTTTCGCGCCGCCGAGCAGAATATAAAGCGGCGTGTCGGTACGTTTTCCCGCCAAATCCCACAGCGCAACATCAATCGCGGCGAGTGCGGTTGACGAAATACAGCCGGGAGTTAAGGCGTGAATGCTTTTGAAAAGTTTGTCGTGAAGATAGGTAATGCGGCGCGAATCTTCGCCGTCCAATTGCGGCAGCAACTCTTTATTGATTAACTCAAAAATCGCCGTCCCGCCCGTGCCGATTGTGTAGCCGAATCCAACGCCGACGTTTCCAGCTTTGTCCGTAATCGTCACGAGCGGAATTTCCTGCACATCAAATTTCTGAATCGCGTCGCCGCGCGGCGGATTAACCGGCACACGAATCAGACGCGCTTCGGCTTTTACGATTGTTGATTTATCTGCGTTCAAATTTCCCTCTTGTTCATTTGACCTGAGCAAGTCAAAATATCGCGTATTCGCTATTTAGGTCTGCCCGTTAATACGCCTCCGATGAAAAATCCGAAGCCGAGAATCGAATCACAGTGCGGACACGAATACATAATTTCTTTTTTGAACAACCCGGATACATCCTTATGGACTTCTTCAATCGAATCCAAATGTTCTTCAGACTCAACAGCTTCTTTATTTGCATTTTCCAAACTCAAATGCTGCTCACAATGTGGACATTTCGCCATTTATTTTCTCCTTATTAACCGATTATTACTTAAATTTTGTTAAGCATAATTATAATACTAAAATGCGTAACACGAATGAAGTATTTCAAATTTTAAATCAATTCATTCAATTTATCCCGAAACAGCGTCGTCGCAATTTTAATTCCGCTTGGCTGACCTTTAATTAATGCTTCAGCGAAACCTTTGGCTTGTGCAAATGTAACCTTCGACGGCATCGGCGGTTCATTCGGATCAACATAAACCTCGACGACGCAAGGTTTGCCCGAATTCATCGCCTTTTCCAGAGTCGAACCGATGTCTTCGGGCGCGTGAACCGTAAAACCCAAACCGCCGCACGCTTCGGCGTATTTGGCGAAATCAATTTCCTGCAATTCAACGCCGTATTCGGGATTGCCCAAAAAGACGATTTGTTCCCATTTTATTTGACCGAGAACATTGTTTTTGATAATCACGACGAGAATCGGCAGATTATATTTAACGGCGGTCGCAAATTCGCCCATCAACATCGTAAAACCACCGTCGCCGACAAACGCGATTGATTGGCGTTCGGGAAATGCGATTTGCGCCGCAATCGAATACGGCAGTCCCGGAGCCATCGTCGCTAAAGTTCCCGAACAACTGAATTTTTGATCTTTGCGAATTTTAAATTGCCGCGCAATCCATGTCGTATTCGTGCCGGAATCACCCGAAATAATCGCGTCGTCTTTGGCTAATTTCGACAGTTCCCACGCGACGCGCTGCGGTTTAATCGGCGTTTCGTCGCGCATCGCACGGGTTTCCATCAATTCCCACCAATCTTTCATCCCGTCCTGCGCTTCTTCCAAAAATGAACGGTCTTCTTTGTGCGCGACAAAATCCAAAAGCGCGGCAACGGTCGGTTTCGCATCGCCGACAAGTCCGACATCAACCGGAAAACGAAGTCCGATGCGGTCTGGCTTATCGTCAATCTGAATACCTTTGGCTTGATCGTGGTCAGGCAGAAATTCGACATACGGAAAGCTCGTGCCGATCATCAGCAGCGCATCGCAATTTTCCATCGCGTTTTGCGAAGGAGTCGTTCCGAGAAGTCCGAGTCCGCCAGTCGTCAGCGGATGATCGTCCGGCACGACGGCTTTGCCGAGCAGTGCTTTGATAATCGGCGCGCCGAGCCGTTCGGCGAGTTCGATAATTTCATCGCCCGCGCCGAGCGCGCCGCGTCCGACGAGAATCACCGGCTTTTCGGCTTCGTTCAAAATTTCCGCCGCCAATCTCAATGGCATTTCCGGCGGAACGGTAATCGGTGCGAACCATTGTGAAGAAGTTTCGCCTTTGACTTTGTGCATCGAAGTTTTGCCGGAAGGTTCGACAGTTTGATAATCAACCGGGAAAGTAATATGCGCCACGCCGCGATGATTAAGCGCGTGGCGACAGGCTTCATTGGCAAGCATTTCCACCTGATTCGGATTGATAACTTCTTCGTTATAAACGGTAACATCGGCAAACAGGAGCGTCATATTAACTTCCTGCTGAAAATTACTGCCCTTCAAATCCGAAAAAGTCTGTCCCGTAATCGCCAGAACCGGAGCCTGATCCATTTTCGCGTCATATAAACCGTTAAGCAGATGAATGCCGCCCGGTCCCGAAGTCGCCAGACAGCAGCCCAATTTTCCCGTATATTTCGCATACGCGCACGCCATAAACGCGGCGGCTTCTTCGTGGCGCACCTGAATAAATTTAATTTCGTCCTGTCTGGTTCGCAGCGATTCCATAATCCCGTTGATCCCGTCGCCCGGAAGCCCGAAAATCGTGTCCACACCCCAATCAATAATCGTTTCTATTAAAATATCCGACGCATTTTTTGCCATAAATTCTCCCATTTTCGTTTAATTAAAAATTTTCAATTCTCAATTTTTCTAAACTTATAAAATTCGTCTGATTTATTTCTGAAAAAATTATGAAAATATTTTCAGACTTGAATTTTTTGTTGAAATTAATTTGTAATGCGAATCAAGGGTTAAAACAGAGAATAAATAGAGATGCTGCCAGTTTGCCGTAGCAATGAACGAATAAACCTTCTCCAGACCTGATTTTTGAGCCGTTTTGAACGTCTGTTTTCTCTATTACCCAATTAAACAAAGA
>JBBSIE010000173.1:0-5856 GCA_038232235.1 Pyrinomonadales bacterium
ACAAGTGCCGTGCGAAATCGGCGGAACTTCGCCCGAACCGTAAAAATCTCCTTCGATGACGTTCAGTTCGCCCGCGTCGTCAATTCTATCAAGATATTCATCGTCGCGCATCACGCTGTAACCCAGACGATAACTCGCCGGCGGCAGCGGCAGACGGCGAATGCGGCAGACGAAAGCTCCGTTTTCGGGCAGCGCGTCCCAAGTGTCGCGCGTTAATTTATTGTGCTGCAAAAATACCGGAACGTCCAAATAAGTTCTGACCATAAAACCGATGATGACGTTGTACTTTTGAAATTCGGGCGATTTTTCAAAATAAAAATAGATGTCAATATCCTGACCGCACATTACATTATCAAGAGCGTTGCCCGCCACATCTTTTATTTCGACCGCCTTGACGCGAATTTCGCCCGAACCTTTTCTGCCGGTATTTTCAGATAAATTTGAACTGATATTTTTGTTAGCAGTTTCGAGATAATGCGAAATAGCCGCGGTCTGTCCGCCCGCGAAAATGACCTTTCCTTTTTCCAAAACAACGCCGCGTCCGCATAAATTTTCGACCGCAGCCATATTATGACTGACGAAAAGAACCGTTCGCCCGATTTGCGCGACATCCTGCATTTTGCCGAGACATTTTTTCTGAAATTGCGCGTCGCCGACCGACAAAACTTCGTCAATAATTAAAATATCAGAATTCAGATGCGCGGCGACCGAAAAGGCGAGCCGCATATACATACCTGACGAATAATGTTTGACGGCGGTGTCGAGAAATTTTTCGACTTCGGCGAAAGCGACAATTTCGTCAAACATTTTTTTTATCTCGAAATATTTCATTCCGAGTATCGCGCCGTTGACAAATATGTTTTCGCGTCCCGTCAATTCGGGATGAAAACCCGTGCCGACTTCTAAAAGAGAGTTGGCGTGTCCGTACAATTCGATGCGTCCGCGCGTCGGTTCGGTAACTCTCGCCAGAATTTTTAACAGCGTTGATTTGCCCGCGCCGTTGCGCCCGATGATGCCGACGATTTCGCCCGGTTCGACCTCAAAACTGACATCGCGCAAAGCCCAAACGGAGTTTTTTTCATTAAGATTTTTCGGCGAAAATAAGCTGCGGGGCGAACGCGCGGCTTTAGACAGCGTTTCTCTCAAAGTCGCGTAAGGCGCGCTGCGAGTTCCGAGTTTGTATCGCTTGCTGATGTTTTCGATTTTGATAATTGGCTTCATCGGTTTGTGAGCGTTATTTTATAAAGATATATCGTTTTTATCGTTTTTACTAAACGGAATTCAAAAAGTCGCGGATAATTTTATCAATTTCGACTGTTCGATTTTCAAATGTGTGTTCGCGCAGCGTGCGAAGCTGTCCGGCTTTGGCAATCGCGCGGCGTTCCCGTTCGTGTTCGAGAATATATGCAGCTTTTTCGGCGCATTCCGCCGCCGAGCGATAGGTTAAAACTTCTACGTCCGGTTCAAACAAATCAGAAATGTTTTCCTTCCAATCGGTCAACAGACAAGTTCCGATTCCGGTGGTTTCAAACAGACGCATATTTGACGCGCTGACCGGAGAAATATCTATATGATTGTTGAATATGACGCGGGCATCACGAAGTTGTTGAAACATTTCGATCCCGAAAATCGGCATCTGCGTCCGCCGCGCGATTCGTTCGTCAATAAACTGCCCGGAAATCGGCGGCGCGTCCCATTTGGCGGCTTTCCGCACCAACGGTAATTTATGCAAAATTTTTTCCGAAATTCCCGCGCCGCGGGCGGCTGAAACTATTTCGTGCGCTTTGCGACGCGCCGAATTTTCGCTTCGCTGCCGAAAAGACGGGCGTTTTACATCCGACCAAATTTGCAAATTTGTTTTTTCGACGAGTTCGAGCAGAAGGCTTTCGCGTTCGACGTGAAATTGATTTTGTTTGACAATCGAACCGATAAAAGCAAAGTCAACATTCGGCGGCGATTCGGTATTAATTTTATCCAAAATACGCGGCGCGAAAGCGTGATTTATGTGAAAACTGCAAAGGTTTTGAGCGCGAAATTCGGCGACCAGTTCGGGAACACACGAGAGCGCGATGTCCCATTCGCGGATGATTGATAAATCTTTGTAAGGCGCGCCGCACCAACCTAAAACCAACCGGATTGACGGGCATTCGCGCCGGATATTTCTGAGAAATTCGGCTGTAATGGTCAAATAATCGGCGACCAGCAAAACGTCGGGACGAAACTTTTTTATCTGCGCCGCCGCGACTTCAAAATGTTTATCATTTTCATCAAAATTACCGCTGTTTTCTTTCGCCCAACTCGTCTGCAAAAATTCGGCGTTAGCGATAATATCAATCGTTTGGTAATCTAATTTTTCAAACGCCTTGGTCCAAAAATCCGACGAACCGAAACAATCGTCAATCAATGCCGCGTGTTGAACGGAATATGCTCGAGATTCGAGTTCGGGACGTTTCGCGTAAAAATCCCGCAGATATATAGGCGGATAAATTCCTAATTTTGCTAAACGCATAATGCCGCAGTTGATTTAACAATCCAGATGCCAGATCGTATTTCCGGTTGATTCTTCAACGCCGATTTTACGAAAACCCATCGCCACAAGATTTTTGAGTCCGGCATTATCGGAATGACTCTTTGCGATGATTCGTCCGGCACCGGACAATCTGACGATCATTTTGGCTGAATCTATCATCAGAGGCAAAATGCTTTTGCCGCGATATTTATTATCAACCAAAACTCCGAGAGACGGAAGTTCATAACCGGCATCCAATCCGCGCAGAAAAAAAACGCCGACCAGATCGCTCTGCCAAAAAACTCCCGAATAGACATCTTTTTCGGCTGCCGAAAGAAGTTCGCTCAGCGCAGATTCGTCTGCGTCGAAAGCATAAAAAAAACGCAGATATTCCGGCGACTGAGAACGCATAAAGTTAGAAAGAATACCGGCATCCGGCGGTTCGAGCTGACGAATTAAAAGAGATTTATTAAGAGCCATTTTTTGTTTATTTCACTTACAAAATTATTGCAAAGGGACATATTTTCAATTATTTCGTCTCTGAGGAGGCGGCTGAACTTTTCCGCTCCCCGCGTGTTGAGATGATCGCTGTCGAAAAAATCTTCGGCACTGAATCGGTCATCTTTTAAATAATTATAATAGCCTAAATTATACTTTTGTATGTAATCCGGATAACTGAAACGATTTATTTTCGATTCTATAATCATAAACCAGAGCGGTTTTTTGAAAAATATCAATATTTATTTTCCTGCAGAATTATTTTTTTCTTCAGGAAAAAAAATCACAATAAAAATATTTTTTTGAATCCGATTTTCTCAAACGCGCGAACTATAAACCATATACGTGCAAATATACTAGCTAATATATTCTGAGCGTGATATATTTTCTACTGAAACTTTTTGAAAATTTTTTTTAGAAAATTTTGTAGGAAAATTTCAATCGCGCAAATCGTTTTTTTTGGACGAAACCGCAAAGAAAAATTCCAATGACTCAAAACCGAGTCTAATATTTTATGAAAGCGGACATTTTCGCTCGAATAATTTTTCTCTGAGGTGCAGTTTTTTACAAAAATAGTTTGAGCGTCGAAACTTCAAGTTTCATTGTTGAAGAATTTTTGCCGCAAACGGCTAAAGCCCCAACAATAATTTTGAGAAAAACAAAAAAATAAGAAAGTTAAAGATTAAGGGAGGATTAGTAAATGCGAAAGAAAATGCAAATTTTTTTAACGGCGGCGGTTGCCCTCGTTACGGCTATGGCAATGTTAATAGCCGGTTACAGCGGAATCATCGGAACTCAGACAGCGAAAGCATCGAGTCACCGAGAAGCTCCGTTGATTGCACTCGACCCGACGGCGGACAATACGGACCTTTATGCGTTCGTCAGTCCCGACAGACCGAATACGGTTACAATGTTAGCCAATTTCATCCCGCTTGAAGAACCTGCCGGCGGACCAAACTTTTATAAGTTTGACGATAGTGTCCTTTATCAAATCAGGTCAGACAACAATGGCGACGCGAAACTCGACCTCGCGCTTCAATTCAGATTTAGAACAGTGGTCGGCAACGGCGACACTTTTCTTTATAACACAGACAGGATTGACAGCATTACCGATCCGGACTGGAACGTCAAACAGTTTATGGACGTAACGGCTCAAATCCGTCAGGGAGACGCGAACAATCCGACTTTTACGACCTTTGTGTTGGGAACAAATCTCCCGACACCGCCCGTAAATATCGGTCCGCGTTCGACACCGAATTATGAAACGGCTTTGGCAGAACCTTCGATCAGCACAATTCCGACAGGCGCGGGCAACATCAAACTTTTCGCCGGTCAGCGTGATGAAGGTTTTTATGTTGATTTAGGTTCGAACTTTGATTTACTCGCTGAGAGACCGTTTAATGCGGCGCATCTGATTCCGTTGAACACTTCAAACGGCGTAGATGGGACAGCCGGTTTCAATGTTCACACGATTGCTATTCAGATTCCGACTCAGTTGTTGACCGCAAACGCACAACTTCCGACAGGACCGAATGATCCGAATGCGATTATCGGTTTTTATTCAACGGCAAGCCGTCCGGGAACGCGCGTTCTCAACACAAACGGAACCGTCACAAACACCGGCGACTGCTCGGTTGGTCTTTCTCCGACTGCCGGCTGCGTTCAAGTATCGCGTTTGGCTAATCCGCTCGTCAATGAGTTGTTTATCCCGATGGGAACTTCGACGATGACAGCCGAAAACGATAAAGACTTATTTAACGCTTCACTGCCGGGAAGCGACAGTTCGCGTAGAGTATACATTCAAGGCAGTGCGTCACGTCCGGTTGAGCCTGTTAAATTGCTTAACCTGTTTTATCCGACGCTTTATGACGCTCCGACTTCAGGCAGAGTTGATTTAGTCAGATTATTTTTAACCGGCGTTCCGGGATTGAACCGTTATCCGTTTGCAGTTGATCCGATGGATCCGACTGCGCCGGCAGGTTCGGCACCGGCTGAATTGATGCGTCTTAACACGGCGATTCCGGCGGTCGCGCCCGGAGCTTCCGGTTACAGTCGCCTCGGCGTAATCGGCGGCGATAACTCAGGATATCCGAACGGTCGCCGCGTTGGTGATGACGTAGTTGATATTACTTTGCGCGTCGGCGCGGGCGTATTGCTGCCGGGAAATTCCTGTGCAAATCAAGATGGTTCTAACCCCGGTTCGCAAAGCTGTAATCAAGCACCGAACAATCAGCTCGGAGACGGCGTAACGCAGAACGATAAGCCGTTCCGCACGACGTTCCCGTATTTGGCATCACCTTGGAGCGGTTATGAAAATCCGTTCCACGGTCGTGAATGTTCTTCGACACCGGACGCTCCTTGTCCGTCGCCGAGTCCGACACCGCGTCCGTAATTAATCTGAATTAAAGAGGATGTTGATGTAATTCTTTCATCTTTATTTATTTCAGAGTATGAAAATAATTCGCGGGCGAAGTTTGACTTTTAAACATCGTCCGCGAATTTTATGTATTTTGTAGTCTTAATGATATGCGTAAAAAAATTCTCATAATTGCAATTCCGGGAATCATCATAGGTTGTGTTTTAGCTTTGCTTATAACGGCAATTTCTAAAAGCGCGTCGGCTCCTAACGCCGCGCTTTTGCAGCCCGTCAACTCGGCTCAGGCGACGGCGGCTGACAAACAAATTCAGTCAGCTCAATCAGCTATCCAAAAAAATTCGTCCGACCCGCGCGGATATAACACCTTAGCTGCCGCATTTATGCAGAAAGCCCGTGAAACCGGAGATTTCAGCTTCAACGCGCGTGCCGAAGAGTCGCTCAAAGAATCTTTCAAAATCGCTCCCGACAATTA
>JBBSIE010000174.1:0-5637 GCA_038232235.1 Pyrinomonadales bacterium
TCCGCTTCCTGTGCGGAAAGCCTGCGGCGATGGCGGAAAAATCCGAACGGAAATTTTGTCGAAAGTTCAAAATCTTTGATGATAAAACGCCCGCGATGCGGAAAAAGATGCTCGACCTTATTTTCAACCGTATCGCGGCGCGGCACATTGATAAAATAATCCAAAGTATGTTTGATAATCGGCGGACGCGCGATTTTTTTCGCCCATTTTTCCGGTACGATTTTTTTGATTTCATCAATCAAAACCGAACTTTCGCGTTCCTGTCCGCGAACTTCTGCGACGACGGAAAACGTCGGAAAAATCCGTTTGCGATTGTGCAGACTGACAATTATCGGAGTCGGTTCGGCGGAAAAAATCGTTTCTGGAAAACGCATTTTGACATCGAGTTTTTTCAGACAAAAGTTGCCGATAATAAATCCGACGACGAGCGACGCGGCGAGAAACGAGAGAATCAAAAAAAGCAGATTATTGCCCGTATTCCACGCGGAAAAACCAACTATTACCATCAAACCTAATATCATTGCGCCGCCGACGGTCATTTCAAACGGCAAATTCATCTGCGACGCTTCCGCGCTGGCGTTTCTGGCAAGCGGCGGAATAACGAAAATGATGATGAATATAACAAAAATCAACGACGCGCCTGCCGCATAACCGGCATAACGAGTTTCGCCGGTGTGTTGTAGCCAAATTGTCGTCAATGCCAACCCGACACCGCCAACCACGACAAAAAAACCGACAAGCGCATTACGAATGTCGCGCAAACTAAAAAGTTGGCTGAGTGCTTTAAGTTTCACATTTTAAGCGGCGAGTTTTTCTTTATCGCGCTCCATTATTCGCCGAAGTTCATCATTGATTTGCGTTTGACAGGGCGCGGCATTTTTTTCTTGAGAGCGTGTTTCAAAATGTTCCAGAACATCGGAATCAATCAAAAGCGTGATTTTATTTTTATCTTTAATAATATGTCGGGCAGGACGATAACGCTTTACGCCGAGTTCGGGCAAATCTTTTTCGGAAGTGCCGTCGGCTTTCATTTCTTCTAAATCTTTTTTCGTAACTTCAACTTCTATAATTTTTTCATTTATCTTGTTCATTTCGATTTTTGTTATACGCTCTTTTTTCAAACGGTCTTGCTTTTTCCGCGCTGATAATTCTGATCACTTCATTTTCCCGCATCGTATAAGTTACGCGAAGCAGATGATTTGTTGCCAACCCAATTAAAATAATTCTCTGTTCTTCAAAGTTTGAGTGTGAATCATTGAATTCTTCGATTGCCCATTTATCATAAAAAGCTAAAGTTGCTTCTTCAAAACTTATTCCATCGTGTTTTTTAATGTTTTCTTTTGCTTTTCGCTTATCCCACTCAAATTCCATAAAATTGATGTGTTTATTAGGAAATCAAACTGGAACTTTAATTTTCATCAAAATCTCCTGCAAAATCTGTTCGGCTTCAAAACTCCGGCGTTTTGAAGAAGTGCTTTGGCGCGAATTAACAATGACGCGATGAGCGAAAACGGGAATTACAAGTCGTTTGATGTCGTCGGCGATGCAGAAATCGCGTCCGTCAATCAACGCGAAGGCTTGCGCCGAGCGAAATAAAGCAAGCGTTCCGCGCGGACTGATGCCGAGTTCAAGTGCGTCGTTTTCGCGTGTTTGGGCGACGATCTGCAACAGATAATCAACCAAACTGTCGTCAACACGCACTTCGGCGGCAAGCTGCTGCAATTCCAAAATATCGTTTTCCGACATCACCGGACGAACGAATTTCAGCGGATTTTCGCGCTTGCGATCACGCAAAATTGTTCTTTCGTCATCAATATTCGGATAACCGACGTGCAGACGCAGCATAAATCTGTCCAACTGCGACTCCGGCAGCGGATATGTGCCGTGATGTTCCGCCGGATTTTGCGTGGCGACGACCATAAACGGCAACGGCAGCGGACGCGAAACACCTTCGATGGTGATTTGTTCTTCCGACATCGCTTCAAGCAGCGCGGACTGCGTTTTCGGCGTAGCGCGGTTGATTTCGTCAGCCAAAACGATATTGGCGAAAATCGGTCCGGCGTTCCATTCAAAACGTCCGCTTTGCTGATTAAAAATCGACAGACCAATTACATCAGACGGAAGTAAGTCGGATGTAAATTGAACGCGCTGAAACGACAAATCGAGCGCACGCGCCAGCGCATTGGCGAGCGTCGTTTTGCCGATGCCCGGAACGTCTTCGATCAAAAGATGACCTTTGGCAAGCAGCGCGACGAGCGCGAATTTCACCGTTTGCGACTTGCCTTTGATAACGCTTTCAATCTCCGCCTGCAAAAGACGAATTTTTTCGGCGGCGTTAAAGTCGGAAACGATATTCGTAGTTGTTGTTTCGGTTTCGTTGATGACCCAATCTCTCATTTTTTTTATTGAAAAACGTATTTGCCAAATATATTCTACAAAATTATCCGGTCTTTCTGCATCAAAAAAATAAAAAAAACGATTTACCGTAAGATGCCGATAAGTCGAAAAAGTTCCAAAAAGTTTCCGTCAGGTTGCAAATCAGGGTGAAAAGAAACTAAAATTTTGAAACTTACGGGATAATTATTCGTGAAAGAGAACCGGAGGAAAGATTTAAACTTTATGAAAAATTTACCAAAAAAATTCAAAAATCAAGCGGGTTTTAACTTGATCGAGCTGATGATTGTCATTGCCATTATCGCGCTTTTGATCGGTGTCGGGATTCCGGCGTATAAAGCGATGGTTAATAACGGCAATGAAACTTCCGCCGCGCAGTCTATTCAAACAATTAAAACACTGCAAATCGGCTATGCCGGAAAACATCAAGGCAAATTCGCGCCGAGTTTTGACGAATTGATAAAATCCACGCAGCTTGACGAAAGATTTGCCGGTGAGAATCCGGTGATTAACGGTTACATTTTCAAATTGACCGTGCAAGAGCCTTCCGGTTCAAAACCGTCATTTTATGCGATCAACGCCGATCCGCAGGAAGGTTCGGGTTCACGACATTTTTACTTCGATTCGACGCTCGGCACGACCAAATCCACAGACGAAGATCGTCCGGCAAAAGCCGACGACCCGACGCTCTAAAGTTTAGCGGATTTACCAATCGAATTTTGGGATTTTCCCGCCGACTTAGCTCAGTGGTAGAGCGCACGCTTCACACGCGTGATGTCGCAAGTTCAAATCTTGCAGTCGGCATTCAATGTTTTCAATAGTTTAGAGGCATTTACAAGATGCCTCTTTTTTCATTCCCACCTAAATTCCCACCAAATAATTCTGCTTTGCGCTTTTTAACCTAACTTTTCACTTAGTCTTTCGAGTTTATACCGAAATTTTAGCCAAAAGATTTTCGCGTCTTTCGGAACGATTTCCAGAAAAGAGTCAATTTGTCCGATAACCGCGTTTCGTTCGCTTTGATCGGCGTTTTGATAAGTGATAAGCATTTCGGCTTGTTGTCTGTCGAGAAATGCTTGTTTCGTGTCTTGCTGTGTCTGTGTTAGATTATTCATTAGTTACTCCAGTTAATTTTTATTGATTGGTTTAAGAGAGGCTTTCCTATAACTTGCCGGTTTAGGAAAGCCTTTCGTTTTTATGCGGCTTGACGTTTCAAACTTTGTCTGTAAATGTTCGCGGTTGCGCCCGCAACTAAGTGATAGCAAACCAAACCGCGTTCGCTTGCCTTGCATTCGCATTGACCGAACTTTTCGCCGTTGCGAACATCGAAAGAAACGTGATAGACGTTTGAATTATTAGCAGATTGGACGGCAAAGAAACGATCTTTGATGAAGCGAACCGTCGGTTTCAATTGTTTGCATTTGGCAATGGCGTTTTGTGTGTTTTCCGTTGTTAATTTAATCATTGTAGTTACTCCGTAAAAGTTAAGATTTGTTGTTTCCAACTATCTATAATTATAACTCTAGCGTGTTATTTAATCAAGTTGATAAAGACGAATTTCACACTTTTGCGTGATATTTTTTTCTGTGGTATAAATTGAATATGATGAAAGGTTATCTAACCACAAAACAAGCGGCGGAAAGATTGAATGTCGTTCCTTCACGGGTTCGCCGGATGATTTTGGACGGCGTTATAAATGCGGAAAAGATCGGACGTGATAACTTTATTTCAGAAAGTGAAGTTAAACGGGTTGAGAAACTTGACCGCAAAGCCGGAAGACCGACGAAAGTTGCAAAGACGGAAAAAGTCTGCAAATAGTTTAAGCGAAAACTTTAATAATTTTGGGTTGAGCCGGTTCACTTCGGCTTTAACTTTGATCTCATTTACTTCATAAACCGAAAAGCATAAATTTTGCCGTTACGCATCATTTAATAAAACAAACTATGTCAGAAGATCAAAAGAAACAGCTTGAAACACAGCTTTGGAATATTGCCAACACTTTGCGCGGCAAGATGAATGCGGATGAATTTCGGGATTATATTTTGGGATTTATTTTCTACAAATATCTTTCCGAGCGGATGAATTTGTTTGCCGATTCGATTCTTGAAGCGGATGAAATCAGTTATCAGAATATTGATGAAAACACCGACGACGGCAAAGACTATCTGGAAGCGGTCAAAGAAGAAAGCCTTGCCGAACTTGGTTATTTTTTGAAGCCTTCGGAATTGTTTAGCGCGATTGCCAAGCGCGGCAATGCGGCAGCGTCCGACGATGAAGACAACGAAACGAAAAGCAATTTTATTCTGGAAGATTTAGCCAAGATTTTGAACAACATCGAGCAAAGCACGATGGGAACGGAATCGGAAGACGATTTTGATAATTTGTTTGAAGATTTGGATTTGACCAGCACGAAACTCGGACGGACGGAAGCGGCGAAAAATTCGATTATTGCCAAAGTTTTGGCGCATCTCGACAAGATTGATTTTCACCTTGAAGACCAGAGCCGCGATGTTTTGGGCGATGCTTATGAATATCTGATCGGACAATTTGCGAGCGGTGCGGGGAAAAAAGCCGGAGAATTTTACACGCCGCAGGAAGTCAGCAAGGTTTTAGCCAAGATCGTTACCACCGGCAAAACCAAACTGAAAACGGTTTATGATCCGACGTGCGGTTCGGGTTCTTTGCTTTTGCGTGTTGCCAGAGAAGTTTCGGAAGTCGGTAAGTTTTACGGGCAGGAATTAAACCGCACGACTTACAACTTGGCGCGGATGAATATGATTTTGCACGGCGTTCATTATCAGAAATTCGATATTCGGCAGGAAGACAGTTTAGAACATCCGCAGCATTTTGACTTGCGTTCCGAAGCGATTGTTGCGAATCCGCCGTTTTCGGCAAACTGGTCGGCGAGCGTTTTGCATTTGGGCGATGATCGTTTTAGTCAATACGGAAAGCTCGCGCCGTCTTCCAAAGCTGATTTCGCTTTTATCCAACATATGGTTCACCATCTCGCGGATAACGGCACAATGGCGGTTGTCGTGCCGCACGGCGTTTTATTTCGCGGCGGCGCGGAAGGTCATATCCGGCAATATCTGATCGAAGACCGCAATTATCTCGATGCCGTGATCGGTTTGCCCGCTAATATCCTTTACGGCACAAGCATTCCGACTTGTATTTTGGTTTTCAAGACGTGCCGCGAAAATCCCGACAATATTTTGTTTATTGATGCGAGCCAGCATTTTGAAA
>JBBSIE010000175.1:0-5631 GCA_038232235.1 Pyrinomonadales bacterium
CCATTCGGCATCAGTCAAATCGGTTGAATAAGAGCGTCGAGAAATAGGCATAGATTTGTCCTCCCTTGAGCGAAATAACTCAAGAATATCAACAACTTCAAAATAAGTCGCTGAAAACGCACTTCTTAAACAGCCTCTAGGTTTCCGCGCCGCGTCCAAAAGATAAGTCCGGGCGTGATTCGCGTTGACCAGATTTTTCCGTATCTTTATAACTGCGCCGCGCCACCCAAGTTCCGCGTGCCGTGATATTTAAATATTTACCGCGCATTTCATCACGCGCCGCCATCAAATCGTTCATCGCCGCCGTTTGCAGTTCGATTTCGATGCCGCCGAAGTTTTCGCGCTTCGTCGGAATTTTTGACTGCCACGCAAGACAGTCTTCTTCGTCTTTGAAATTATTTTCGGCGGCGCGGCGACATTATTCTGAGCGACAAAAATCGCGCCGTAATCCTTTAAAATCCTTTTTGAAACTTCATTATTTTCATCAGACAAATTAATCTCTTCTGGAAGATTTCGCTCAAATAAAGATGCGTTCGGAGATATTTTCCTTTTAGAATTGCCGCTGCTTTCAGCAAAGGCAAATTGTTTCGGTTCGTTTGAAACTGCAAACGGTTTTTTGTTAGAACAAGAAAAATTAAACAGCAGCAAAATGCCGAAACAAAATAACAGAACAAGTTTAACTTGATTCAGATTCATTTCTGCGCTTCAAGTTCTTTCAAAGTTTTTTCGGCTTCGTCTTTGTATTGACTGTTTGGATATTTTTCGATGATTGCCGAAAAATAAGCCTTTGCATCTTCGCGCAGCTTTTCCGGTGCGAATTTTTTCTTGTCTTCGGCGGTCAGATTTGTCATATCAATTTTCTGCTTGCCTTTGTTTTCCGACAAATAATAACTGCTCATTCCGGCATAGTACAAAAATTCGTCTATCTTAGAAAATTCAGGATAAGCGGCAAAAGTTTCTTCAAAGCGCATCAAAACGGCTTTGTAAGCCTTCTTTAAGTTAAAATACTGGCTTGCAACATCTAAATTGTGTTTAGCGTCGGCTTCCAAAATCGGGTCGCGCTGAACTTGCGGTTCGATTTGCTTTTGCGCGTGAACTGTTGTTACAAATAAAGAAATAAAAATACTAAAAAATAAAATTGCTTTTTTCATTGATACTGTTCTCCTGCGCTTTTTGATGCACGGAAATTGTTTGAAGTTCGTTAATTGGAAAATCTGCGGTTGAAAATTGCTTACTTCGCCGCGTATTTCCCGATAATTGCTTCAAGTTTTTTCGCCGTTTCCTTATTCCAAAGTTCAGGCGCAGTGAAAATCGCATTTTTCGTCGCGCCTGCAAACGGATTCGGCGTTTGTTTCGATGCGACGCGCTTGATTGCTTCCTTCAAAACAAGCTGCGCGTTTCGCACATTTTTATTCAAATATTCAATCACCATATCAACCGAAACCGAATCGTGTTCTTCGTGCCAGCAGTCGTAATCCGTCACCAAAGCCAATGTCGCGTATGCAATCTCGGCTTCGCGGGCGAGTTTCGCTTCCTGCAAATTCGTCATTCCGATAATGTCCATTCCCCATTGGCGATAGACGTTTGATTCGGCTTTCGTCGAAAACGCCGGACCTTCCATACACAGATAAGTTCCGCCGCGATGGATTTTCAAGTTTTCGATGCTTTTGCACGATTCTTCTAAAATATCGCCCAATTCCGCGCAGACCGGATGCGAAAACGTAATATGTCCGACAATTCCGCTGCCGAAAAATGTAGATTCTTCCGACCGCGCACGAGTTCTGTCAAAAAATTGATCGGGAATCACAAAATCCGTCGGCGCATATTGCTCCTGCAAACTTCCGACCGCCGAAACCGACAAAATATAATCCACGCCGAGCAGTTTCATCGCGTAAATATTCGCTCTGAACGGCAATTCCGTCGGCGTTAATTTATGCCCGCGCCCGTGTCGCGGCAAAAACGCCACGCGCTCGCCTTCCAAAGTTCCGATTATAAATGCGTCCGAAGGTTTGCCGAACGGCGTGTCAACTTCGACTTCTTTGATGTCCGTCAATTCCGGCATTTGATATAATCCGCTGCCGCCGATTATTCCGATTTTTACTTGTTCCATCTAATATTATTCGTTTTCCTCAAAATTTCCTGTAATAGATAAATCTAATTCGTTTTCGCTTTCGCGCCAATCAATAAAAAATCTCGTTCCGTCTTCAAATTCAATTCCGACTTCTTCTTTTCGATGTCGCAAAATCTTTTTAACAACTTTACCTTTCAAAAGTTTGGTCGCTCTTTTTTCTACTTTCCTAAGTTGTTTTTGCGGGTCTTTGTCATAAACCGCACTTGTTTCACGCATTTAATATTTCCACTTAAAATATTGTTCGGTAGCTTCTTTAGTTTCTTCCGCCTTGCCGCGAACAAATTCATTTTCGTCAATCAACGCTTTTTCAATAATCGGTTTGATTATTTCCTCATTTAATTTTTCATCAATTCGTGCAATATGCTCAAAACCTTCAATTGCCAATGCGCGAACATTATAATTGGAATGAGCCGCTAATTTAATACAAACTTATTCGGCAAACCTTCTATCTTCAAAATAAAGCGAGGCAAACAACGGAACGTAAATCAGCTTTTCAACATCGTTTTCAACGATAGCTGTTTCCATTTCATCTTTAGTGAATTCCGGTATTGAAACGTATTTCATTATGCAAAAACCAATCTACCTTTCGGTTCGGGAATTTGTCTGCCCAAATCCCGCGCCGTTTCAATCCAGTCCCGAATAATAATTTCCGCATTCGCCAACGCCTTTTGATAAGTTTTGCCGTCCGCCATACAACCTGCAAGTTCGGGAACTTCGGCGATAAATGATTTGTCTTCTTCGCTCCAAAAAATAATAATTTCGTATTTACTCATCGCTTCCTCTAAGTTTATATTTCAAAATCAAATTTCGCACTTGTTTGACTTGATATGCTTTTGCTTTCGAGCCAATCGGCTGAATATTGATTATTTCCTCAATGCCGTCTTTTGTAAAAATATGATGACTTCCTTTAATTCTTTCATCAAATCCATAGTATGCCAAAAGCCGACATAAATCATTAAAATCGATATTGGCATCAGCCCTGCCGGACAAGATTTGAATTTCAATTTTACCGATTTTGGACATTATCTGTTATAAATTGTTTTAGTTTAATCTTTCTTTCGCCAACGCCACATATTCGGGATTGATTTCGATTCCCAAATACTTTCGATTCAAAGTCTTCGCCGCCACACAAGTCGTGCCGCTTCCGCAAAAAGGATCAAGCACAATATCGCCTTCACGGCTTAAAAGTTTTATCAATTCCTGGACAATATAAGTCGGAAAAACCGCTGGATGTTTATTGTCTTTCGTAATTTCGACCGGACTTTCGATGATGTCTTTTTTCATTCGATTACCCAAAATTTTGATAATCGTAAAACCGTTGTTTTTGATTTGATTATTACGCCCGCCTTCCTGTCCGCCATAAGCGAGTTTATGGATTCCGCGAATTTTCATTCTAAACCCGACAATCTCGCCTTGGTGAACTGCTTCGATTGTTTTTTCGAGACCTTCCTTAGCGCGTTTCTTTTCCGATTCGCATAACTCGGAATTTTCTATTAATTCAACGTATTTCCTGCCGAGATTTTCCGACGGTTTGCCTTTGCCGTTTTTGTTAATTTTGTCTAAATGACTCAGATAACTTTCCAAATCGAAATGATAATCTTTAGTTTTGGCAAAAATAAAAAAAGGCTCTGATGATTGAATAAGTTTACGTTTTTCCTGTCGCGGAGTCGGATTGAGTTTTGCCCAAGTTAGTTGATTGATGAGAATAACATCATTTGATTCAGTTGCTTTGATGGCAAATTTGTAAGGAAGCAAAGATAAATTTCCGTTCAAATATTTATCGCCGAGATTAAAAACAATTGTGCCGGTGTTTTTAACAACGCGCACACATTCATCAAAAATGCTCAGCAAATTGCTTAAATATTCGGTTTCAGTTGATTCTCTCCCGATTCCGAAATTGCCGTTTCCGTAATCTCTCTGCTGAAAATAAGGCGGCGACGTAATTATCAAGTTAATTGAACACGCTTTCAAACTTTTAAGAATTTGCAGACAATCGCCCGTGATAACAGTATTTTTATATGCCATTTCCGTTTGAATCTGCATTTTTCCGATTATAAGTTTTAATTAAGCAAAAACCAACCTACCTTTCGGTTCGGGAATTTTTCTGCCCAAATCCCGCGCCGTTTCAATCCATTCCCGAATAATAATCTCCGCATTTGCCAACGCCTTTTGATAAGTTTCGCCGTCCGCCATAAAACCCGCGAGTTCGGGAACTTCGGCGATAAATGCTTCGTCTTCTTCGCTCCAAGAAATGGCTATCCTGTATTTACTCATTAAAATTAACAGCTTTTAATTTTCCGTCAATTTCCCTTAAACGGCAAAGCGGCGTTTCCGCGTCGTGGTAAAACCAGCAAAGCCAATTATCACGAACGACTTGCGGCAGTAATTTCTTTTTATTGGCGAGTGTTTCCAACGGGAACAGATCGTAACTCATAATCCACGCCAAAGGCAGATGTGCGGTCATCGGAATCAAATCGGAAAAGCTGTAAAAAATCTCGCTGCCTGATTCGATTTTGACCGTCTGCATCGCGGAATTATGCCCGCGCGTTTCGGTCATCGTGATGCCTTTGACGACTTCATAAATAGGCGGTTTCGGTTCGAGTTGTCCGGTTTTTCTTAAAATTTCCCAGTTGTCTTTATTGTATGTCGCCCTGTCGCGGTCGTTCGGCTTTTCGGCGTGATTTAATTCATTTTCGGGAACGAAATATCGCGCGTTCGGAAAAGTCGGAACAATTTCGCCCGATTCATTAAACTTCGTATTGCCGCCGCAATGATCGAAATGCAGATGCGTGTTGACGACGACAGTAATTTCTTCGGCGGATGTGCCGGTTGTTTCTCGCAAAATTTCGATCAGCGATTTTTCGCGGCGTATTGCGTAAATTTTTAATTCTTTTTCCGATAATTTATCGCCCGTGCCGGTTTCAATCAAGATTTTTTCGTTTCCGGCTTCGACGTATAAACAATTTGCCGCCAGCGTGATTCGATTTAATTCGTCGGGCGGACAAACTTTTTCCCACAAAACACGCGGGACAACGCCGAACATCGCTCCGCCGTCGAGTCTGAATTTTGTGTCGGGAACTATTTCAATGCGATAATCGCCAAAAAACATAACGGAAAATGAATAACGGATAATCAATGATGAAAAATCAATCATTATCAATTATCCATTACCCATTAAAAACTATTTTTTCTTAGGCTCAGGTTTTGGCGGCATTTTGCCTTGCGGCGCGGATGATGGCGGCTGCATACCTTGCGGCATTCCCTGCATTTGCTGTTGCTGCATCTGCTGCTGCATCTGCTGCAAATCTTCTTGGGAAGGTTCGGGAACTTTGAAATCTTCCGGCACTTCTATCGGATTATTGGCGACGATTTCATCCAAAACCTTTTTCTGTTTTTCTTTTTCAAGCTGCGCTCTGACCATTTCGGTAACGGGCATTTCGCGTCCCATCGGATTGTTCGGGTCTTTCATCGTCGTGCTGATTAAAATGTGCCGCACGTCA
>JBBSIE010000176.1:0-5427 GCA_038232235.1 Pyrinomonadales bacterium
GCCGTGAACTTCGCAGCCTTTTTCCAACAAAATTTCCGTCAAATAACTTCCGTCTTGTCCGGTGATTCCCGTGATAAGTACTTTTTTCATAGACAGTTTTAAAAGCAAATTAAACTTGTGTCTGTAAAAACCATTCGTAAGTTTTTCTCAGACCTTCTTCAAGTTCCATTTTTGGTTTCCAACCCAAAAGATTTAATCGTGAAATATCAAGAAGTCTTCGCGGAACTCCGTCGGGCTTGCTTTCATCGTAAAAAACTTCGCCTTCAAAACCGACGACCTGTTTGATCAAACCGGCGAGTTTGCTAATTTCGACATCTTCGCCAGTGCCGATGTTGATCTGCGAAACGCCTTGTTTATACAAATCTTTCGCGTCGAAGTTTTCCATCAAAAAAACAATCGCCTCAGCCAAATCATCAACATACAGAAATTCTCGGCGCGGCGTTCCCGTTCCCCACAACATCACTTTATCGAAATTTGCCGTTTTTGCATTGTGAAATTTATGTATCAATGCCGGAATGACGTGCGAATTTTGCAGATCGAAATTGTCGTTAATGCCGTAGAGATTGGTCGGCATTACCGAAAAAAAGTTGCAGTCGTATTGCCGGAAATAGTTCTCGCAAAGTTTTATGCCCGCTATTTTTGCAATCGCATACGGCTCATTCGTCGGTTCGAGAAAATCCGTCAGCAGCTCTTCTTCTTTGATGGGCTGCGCCGCAAACTTTGGATAAATGCAGGAACTTCCCAAAAAAATCAGCTTTTTGACGTTTTCTTTGTAAGAAGCGTGAATGACATTCGCTTCAATCATCAAATTGTCATAAATAAATTCCGCCCGAAACGTATCATTCGCCGCGATGCCGCCGACTTTTCCGGCTGAAAGAATAACGATTTCGGGCTTTTCATCCGAGAAAAATGTTTCGACTTCGTTTTGATTTATAAGATTTAATTCCTTTGAGCTTCGGCTGATTAAGTTAGAATAACCCGAATTTTTTAAATGTCTCAGTGTCGCGCTGCCGACCATTCCGGTCGAACCGGCAACATATATTTTTATGTTTTTCTGATACATAAATTTAGTTTTTTCAATGAAAATTTCAGTTCTTCGCAAGGGAACTCAAAATCTGTCGGAAACCAAACCGCGGAGAATTTCGCAGCCGGGTGTTTCGACCTTTTATCGCCATTCAAAAAAAATCAGGATGCGGGAAATCCTGATTTGAATTTTTTAAAGTAAAAATCTTGCGAAAGCCTTTGAAAGCTGACAAAAATTTATCGCATTTCTATTTCACAGCGCAACACGGCGGAACTCATTAGGGTTTTATCATCGGACTGATATGATGCGAAACAGCCTGCCAGCGATTTCCTCTTTTAACCCAAACGTCGGTAACCGTAAAATCACCGTCCGAAGGCGCGTCGCCGACGGTCGCCTGTCTTTTGTAGTTATAAGTAACAACCGCCGCCGTCGCATACGGATGCACGCTCGGTCTTTCCATCGTATATGATTTAAGACTTAGTTTACTCTGCGTCCAGTTAATATATCGCATTTTATCGGTTTGTGCGCCGGAAATATTTACTCCGGCAAGGACAAAATCGTCGGAAAGCAAAATTTTGAGAGTTTTAGAATCGCGCTGTTTGACGGCTTCCATCAACGCTCCTTCGAGATCGAGAATTCTTTTTTCAATCTCCGCCGGCGTTTCCTCGCTGTCGGAGTCATTGTCCAATCTGTCGTCGGACTTCGCGGGCGGAACGTAAGCCGGTTGTTCGTTTGCCGGCAAAGCGTTGCGCCACGCGTCAATTGTAGTCATTTCCGGCTTTTTTTCTTCTTTGTTGTCGTTACTTTGAGCGAAAGCGGCGACACCTGTTGATGTTATAAATAAAAAAGCGGCTGCTGCCAAAATTAATTTTTGCATAATTACTTCTCCTTAGTTCTTGTAAATTAAAAATTTACTGCGAAACGGTAATGTTATTTTTCAGACTTTTTACGCCTTTAACGCCTTGAACCAGCTGCGCCGCTTTCACTTTGTCAGCGGCACTGGCGACTTTGCCGGTCAAAACAACATTTCCTTCTTTGCTGTCAACGATTACCGAATCAAGCAGTTGTTTATCGGCACTCAGCGCGCTTCGCGCCTGAATTACCAAAAACATATCGTTGCCGCCGGTGCCGATTTGCGCTTTAGGTTCATTGGCTGCTGCTGGCGGCGTAGATTTTTTATTAACCGGCGGCGCGTCATTGACCGACGGCGCGGCGGCGTTGCTGATGTTTTGGGCGGAATTGTTCTGACCTTCGTTACTCGGTAAATTGACGTTTGTATTGACGCTGTTGGTGTTTGAAATCACAACGGCTTGATTTATGTTCTCGGTTTTAGCGATTGAAGGTTCGGATTGTCTGCTGCATCCCGACAATAAAATTGTCGCCGCTAGCGAAATAGTTGTGAATAATATACCGATTTTTTTCTTGCTCATATTTTTTTGATAACTTAAAAAAATTTTTTGAACGCGCGGCGATTATTTTGCAAAATCTGCCGTCCTCAAGTAATTACTTGGATTTGCGCTTTTCCCGAATTTTTGTCAATGACATTGAAAATTTTGACTTAAACACTTAAATAATACAAATTCACCAGTCTGATTGTCCAAATTTCAAGGTTCGGCGAACTGCTTGCAAACTCCAACTTCCGCGTTTGTTTGGACAAACTTTAAATCAGAATCATTTTCTGATGCTCCGCAAATAAAATCGGTTGTTCAGATGATTTTTCCAAAGCGGCGGTTTTCAGCCCAGCAAATCGCGGTCTTCATCAGTCAACTCCGCGCCGGCGGCTTTTCTGTAAACGGCGCGATAAGACTTCGCCGTGCGTTCGAGACTAAAACTCTGCAAACGCTTTGTTCCTTTCGCGCGAAGCGTCGAACGCAGTTTTTCGTCGGTCGTCATCTTTTTCAGCGCGTCGGCAATCGCTTCGACGGAAAAAGGATCAAAAAAAAGTGCCGCGTCAGCCGCCTGTTCCGGCAGAGACGTTACCGACGAACAAGCCGCCGCCGCATTGTGCTGCCACGCTTCAAATAGCAGCGCGCTCGCCGCTTCATACAGCGTCGGGACGATGACAAACTGCGCCCGCCGATAAAAAACACTCAGTTCATTATATTCGACAATTCCCGTAAATTGGATTTGATCTTCAAGATTTAATTCTCGAAGCCGCCGTTCGATGCGCGGATAAAAGGAATTTTTGTTTCCCGTGCAGACGAGATTTATTATCAAATTTTCGCGCTCGCGCAGCAGAGCGACGGCTTCGAGCAGGCGAATGTGGTTTTTATGTTCCCACGTCATCGCCGGATAAAGCGCAAACGGGCGCGGCGGGCAGTTGTATTTTTCAAAAAGTAAATCGTCGTCAATTTCCGCAAAATCGTTCGCTTTCAATTCCGGCGGCGACCACTGAATGACTTGAATTTTAGCGGCTTGAATGCCGTAATTTTTCACAATATCCTGTTTGATAAATTCAGAAGCGACGGCGACGGTGTGCGCCGCGCGGCACGCCGCCGGATAAATAATTTCGCGCTGCTCGATCTGTTCCGGCGTGAAAAATTGCGGGTAATGCAAATGCTGCAAATCGTGCGGATTATAAATAGTCGGCACGTGGCAGCAGGCGTATTCTTGATAAGGAAAATGAATGACATCGCAATTCAGACTCTCAAAAAACCCGTCCGATGTCGGAATTGCCGTCTGAGTTTGCGGCGCAATCAGAAAACTTTTTACTCTTCGCGCCAGCGGAAGCAGCGGACTGATAGCGCGTTTGAGATTTTTTATGCTGTTTTGCGCGGGCGACAATGCCGGGCGCGGCGCGCGCGCGATGATTTGGCGGTCGCTCAAAAGCGGTTTCAGCCAGTCGGCATCAGCCCAATGACCGATAAAAACGTATTCTTCATCGCCTTCGAGTCGTCCGAGCGAAGTCAAAACGCGTAAAACGGTTTCGATTCCGCCCGTGCCGCTCGAAGCGGGAATCTGCGCGTTTATTCCGATGCGTAACTTTTTTCTCAAACAAAAATCTCCACTTTTTAATCCGCCGCGTCAATTTTCGACATTTGCCGACACCATTGTTCGAGAACCAACGCTTTAAAGGACAGCGGACTGACCGCGCCAACCGGAAATTCGCCGCCGGCTAAACGCAAGCCGCTCTCGCCGCTTAAAATATTATTCTGCACCAAAAAACCGTCGCGCAGGGAATCGCCGTATTCCGCAAAAAGCGCGTCGTGCCACTCGCGCGTCGGCGGCGCGAAACCGCGTTTCGGACGATTTAAAACCCACGTGGGCAATACGTCTCTAACTGCTTCTCTGAGCCAATGTTTCGGCGGCAAATCGCCGTCCGATTGAGTTTTTCGCAAGCCGATGACCGTTTCCACAAATTTATAATCAACCAGCGGCAGCCGAAGTTCAACCGACGAAGCCATTCCCAAACGGTCGCCCTGCGTAATTCCGTTTTCGCGCAGATAAGTGGCGCAGACGAGCGCGGTTAAATTTGTTTCAATCGAGTTTCGATCATCAACATCACTGAAAATTGAATAAGCGTCTTGCGCGTCAATTTGCGCGGCGAATTTTTGACTGAAAATCGAATTAACATTATTCGCCGCCAGAATAAAATCGGCTGTTTGGTCATAAAAAACCATTCTCTGCGGATATTTCAAATTTCGCTTGATATTTCGACGGGCGGAACGCGCTCCGCCGAAATCACGCGCCCAATTTAAAACACCGGCAATCGAACGGCTGTTCGGAAAATTGAAGTTAAGCGACTGAATTAAAGACTGCGAAAACGGATTTTGCAGCAGCGCGGCTTTTTTTTTGGTTTCGCTCAGAGCTTCGCGCAATTGCGGATAACCCCAAAAAAGTTCGTCGCCGCCTTGACCTTGCAGTAAAACGGGAACACCGTTTTCGCGGGCGAGTTTCATCACGGCGTAATAACCGAAACCGGAAATGTCGGCAATCGGATCGTCGCGCCAGTAATTTAATTCGGGAAAAAAATCAACAATCGTTCGCGTGTCGAGTTCGACATCGAAAAACGGAATTTTCAAAAATTTGGCTAAATCTTCCGCGTCGCGGCGTTCGTCCGGTTTGGGTCGTCCGGTGTAACCGACGCTGAAAGCGTGCAGATTCGGCTGCTGTCTGGTGGCAAAAGCGGCGACGACGCTCGAATCCAAACCGCCGCTCAACGCCACGCCGACGGGCATATCGGAACGCACGATTAATTTGCTGACTTCTTCCAATTGCCGGAAAATAATTTTTTCCGGCTCGCCTTCAATCGGCGGCGCGTCTTCCATTTTCCAGTAAGTTTTCTCTTCGATTCGCCAATTTTCGACATCAACCGTCAACATTCGCGCCGCGTCCAATTTCCGCACGTTTTTTACTGCCGTCAAAGGTTCGGGAACATATTGATAATAAAAATAAAGATTGAC
>JBBSIE010000177.1:0-5409 GCA_038232235.1 Pyrinomonadales bacterium
TCGGCTGGTTAATCTGGAATCGTCGCCTTGTCAAAGACTATGAAGAAAAAGTAGAAGTTTCCAGAGCGTTGATCCATTTGGCGATGATTCGCTTGATGCTTAGACAACTGGCTTCTTAAAAATTTAAACGGACTCTAAGACTTTGCCGTTGTCCAAAAGCGTTGCAATGTGTCCCGAAAGACGGTTGTGAGCGTTTCCGATTGGCGTAAAAGTTTCGGTGTTCGGATTGTAAATTTCCGCGCTCGATTCGGGCGCGTCGCCGTTTGACCAGCCGCCGACAATCAAAATTTTCCCGTTCGGCAAAAGCGTCGCCGTGTGTCCGACACGGGCAATACTCATTTTGCCTTTAATCAGCGTAAAATTGTTCGTCTTCTGATTAAAAATTTCCGCCGAATCAAAAAACACGCCGTTGCGCTCCATTCCGCCGATAATTATGACTTTGCCGTCCGGCAGACGAGTCGCCGTGTGCGATGCTCGCGCCACGCTCAAGTTTGCTGTTTCGTTGATTTTTCCGTAAGTTTTTTCGGCTGTTGCAACATCAACAGATTTCTTTTGAGCCGAACAATTTGCCGATAAAATGACGAAAACAAAAACAATTAAATAAAATTGGTAACGCATAAATTTTTCTCCTTTTATCAAAAAAACACCGCCGAAGCAATTTTTATGACAGATTTATTTTTTCTGCAATTTGTTCTCTCAAAACTATTTCCTGTTCGCCTGATTTCATATTTTTAAGTGCGACTTTATTATCGGCAATTTCGTTTTCGCCCAAGATGCAGACAAACGGAATATTTAATGAATCGGCGTATTTGAATTGTTTGCCGAGTTTGTCGGCTTCGGGATAGACGAGAACGCGCAAGCCTTGCGAACGCAATTCGTTTGCCAATTTCAAAGATTCGCCGATTGCGTCTTCGTTCCAGATTGTAACCATCACGTCCGCCGAATTCGTTGTTAAATCTTCGGGAAACATTCCGCGTTCGTCCATAATCAGCAAAATCCGTTCGAGTCCGAGCGAGAAACCGACTGCGGGAATTTGTTCTTTGCCAAACATTCCGATCAACCCGTCATAACGCCCGCCGCCGCCGAGACTTCCCGCCAAATCAGGTACATTTATCTCAAAAATCGCGCCTGTGTAATAAGACAAACCACGTGCAAGGCTTGGATCAAGTTTTATTCGTAATCCTGAATAACGAAGCATTGAGAGCTTCCATATCTTTTCAAGTTGTGATTTAGCTACCAAACCTTTTTCATCATTATTTAGTAGGGAACTAATTTCTATGAAAGCAGTGCCTGTAGCGATAAAGTTAGTAATCTCTTTGACTACTGTTTCGATTGTATCTTCCTTAGATTTGCCATCTTTTTTAAAAGATGATCGAAGACTTTCAAGAGTTTCATATTTTTCACTTTCAACTTTATTATCTAATTTTAATAACTCTAAAACTTCTAACTTTTCCTTTCCCGTCAAAGATTTAACTGAAATATCTTTGACGAAAAATTCCATAGCAGTAATCAATCTCTTATTTGCCGTGTCTGAGATTCCACGTTCAGCCAGTTCCTTTTCAACGCCGATACGCCCAATTTTATCTATTTTGTCTAACGCTATTAATGCGTCAAAGTGTTTCTCCTCAGGGATTCCAGAAGAGCGCAGTAACGCAAAAAGTATTTCTCGATGATTTATACGAATTGTAAAATCATCAAATCCTAATCTCTCCAAAATCTCACAAACAGCAGAAATCAATTCGGCTTCGACAATCATCGAACTCGAACCGATTGCGTCAACATCGCTTTGATAAAATTCACGATAACGCCCGCGCGCCGGACGGTCGGCACGCCAGACGGGTTGGATTTGGTAGCGTTTGAAGAATTTCGGCAAATCATTTTTGTAATTGGCGACGACGCGGGCGAGCGGAACGGTCAAATCGTAGCGCAACGCTAAATCGGACAATTCGTTTTCGTCGGTGATTTTGCCTTCGTGAACTTCCTGCTGTAATTTTTCGCCGCGTTTGAGAATTTTGAACATCAACTGATTGCCTTCTTCGCCGTATTTGTTGGTTAATATGTCGAGATTTTCAACCGAAGGCGTTTCTAAAGGTTCAAAGCCGTAGCTTTCGTAAACTTCTTTGATGATATTGATGACGTAATTGCGCTTGCGAACGTCCGACGGCAGAAAATCGCGCATTCCACGCGCGGGATTTGTGTTGCTCATAAAATTTTCACTCGAATAAATAAAAAATCTATCGTAACACAAACAAAGATTCGCTTGCACCAACGCCGGAAGTCGTTATTGTTTGATGGATTTAATTTTTGAGCCACAAACTAAATAAAGACTTTCAACTTTGAACTCGCTGAAACTGTGCGAAGAAAATCCGGCTTATTGAGGCGATTCTACCGTAATAAATCTTTCAGTCACGAATTTAGTCTGGTGCGATTTATTAATCTCGAATTGAAAATTATTTTTTAATTTTAGCGCGTTTGAAAATTCTTTCCAGATATGAAACCTTTTTGGCAAAAATGGAACTAATTAAATGTGTAAGATAAATAAATTTGAAATTAAAATTTTTGGAAGATCTAATCAAGTAATTACACAACATTAATAAATCAGCAAAGAATTCCGGCTTGCGTCTTCAAAGCATCGGTTATCAGGAAAACTTTGCCCGAAAACAAAGAGGAATTATGAAAAAATACATCGCAGTAATCACATTAATCGCGCTAAATACAGCATTGGCATTATCGCAGACGGTCAACAGTCAAACGGTCAGCACGACAAATAGCACAGTTACTAGAAACAAAAATCTTCCGACATCGGATATAAAGATGCAGGTCGGATATGGTTCGGATAATCTTGACCTGATGAATGTTTTGTACTTTGAAGATATTGGACTAAATAAAATGAATTTTACTGGTAACGATTTGATTGGAAAGGATTTCCAAATTTCGGTTAAAGAGTTTGTCAACGGAAAATTGGCAAAAAATGAAGTTGTTTTTGATTCGACGAAGGACGAATATTTCAGGATTAAAAGCGATAAATATGCTTTTCATATTTTGACCAAAACGACATCGGAACACACCGTAAAACTCCAATTTCAATTTAACGGATTCTCGAAACTGGTTGAATACAAAATCGCGGCTGACCAAAAAGGATTTGCCTCAAAAACATTTCTCGGCAGCAAGTCGGAAACTTTCATTCCCGTCAATGAAGACACTTATATTCTGACTTATATGATGCCTTACGAAAAGAAAGACGGCTCGAAACAATATTGCGAAGTCGCGCAATCGGGCATCAAGCCTGAAGAATTCGGAACAAAATATGCCATCCCGAACTATTTTTTGATCAGCATAAAATTTATGCAGAATCTAGCTCAAAAATAAATGCGTCTGTCTTCCTTTTTCATTCATTCTTCGCACCTTTTGACGCTTGGCAGGAATGTTATGAATTTCTTACAAAGGAGCAAAGCAAAAAGAAGATCGGTAAGTATTTTTGAGATGAATTTTATTGAAAATCTTCGCGGACAAATGAAAACATCACCGCGTCGTGAATTCTTTCGCTTATAACAAGCCGTTTTCGCAAAACTCCTTCGCGCGTCGCGCCGGATTTTTCGGCGGCTTTTTGACTCGGAATATTTTCGACAGCCGTAAGAATTTCAATGTGGTTGATCGGCAAATCTTCAAAACCTGTTCGCGCCAATAGCCGTGTCGCCGCGCTTGCGATGCCTTGATTTTGTTTTGACGTGCGAATCCAGTAGCCGAGATTGTAGAATTTGTAAATGTGATTTGGCTGATTCAAACCGATGCCGCCGAGAAAATCGTTGGTTTCCGCGTCGAAAATCGCAAAACCCAGTTGTTCTGCGCTCTGCCAGTTGTCTTCGACCTTTTTGATAAAAATTTCGCTTTCTTCAAACTTGTAATTTTCGTGACACCACGGCATCCAATGCGAAAATTCGCCGCCGCGCGATTCCATCGCGGCTTCAAAAAGCAGCGGCGCAAAACTCATTTCATATTTTCGCAGAATTAGATTGTCTGATTTTATTTCGCTTCGCATCAAATTTCCAATCTCTCGCGTTTGATCTTCAAGCCGTTCAAATTTCCCAATGCGCCGAAGGAAATTTTTTCGGTTTGAAAAAATTCTTTTGCCAAATTTTGGACTTCCTCGAGCGTGACGGCTTCGATTTTTGCCAAAGTTTCTTCGAGCGAAATTTGTCTGCCGTGAGCCATTTCTAAACGTGCCAGCGTTCCGGCGCGGACGCTCGAATCTTCCAAACCGAGCAGAATCGAAGCGATGGATTGTTCTTTTATCAGTTCGAGCTCTTCGTCTGAAATGCCGTTTTTCACGACTTCGCGGAGTTCGGCGATTGAAATATCCAAGACTTCGCCGACTTGTTTCGGTGAAGTTCCGGCGTAAATCGAAAAAACGCCGCAATCCTGATACATCGCCGCGCTCGCGCCGACGCTGTATACCAAGCCTTTTTCTTCGCGCACTTTTTGCCACAGACGCGACGAAGTTCCGCCGCCGAGCGCGTTTGCCAGAATGTCGGCGGCGTAGCGTTTTTCATTTTTTGCATCAACAAAAGGTGCGGCGATAACAAGGTGCGCCTGTTCGAGATTTTTATTTTTCTTTACCAAAATCGGCGCGGCGAGAATCGGTTTTTGGGCTTTGGTTTTTGGGCTTTGGTTTTTAATTTTTGGATTTTGGACAAAAAACTTTCCCGCCAAATCTACAATCTGCGCGTGTTCGACGTTTCCGCCGGCGGCGATGATTAAGTTGTTTGGATTAAAAACTTCGGCGTGATATTTTCGCGTGATTTCGCCGTTAAAAGTTCTGACCGATTTTCGCGTTCCGGCAATCGAAAGTCCGAGCGGATGATTTGGGAAAAGCTGTTCGCTGAAAAGTTCGCCCAAGAAATCCTCCGGTGAATCTTCGGTCATCTTGATTTCTTCGATGATAACACGCTGTTCGCGCTTTAATTCCTTTTCGTCAAATAGCGGATTTACAAGCATATCAGCCAGCAAATCAAAAGCTTTTGTTAATTGTTTGTCAACGACTTTGATGGCGAATCCGGTTTCTTCGTGCATCGTGTAAGCATCGAGATTGCCGCCCAATCTGTCCGTTTCAATCGCAATTTGTAGCGCGTTTCGTTTTTCCGTGCCTTTGAAAACAGCGTGTTCGATGAAATGCGAAATTCCGTTTAATTCAAAAGGTTCGTGCCGCGCACCTGTGCGGAAAAAAAATCCGAGCGTTACGGAACGAACGTCGGGCATTTTGTCGGTTAAAATCGTTAGATTATTTGGGAATCTGGTTACTTCTTTTGTTTCTTTCATTGCTTAATTAAAAAATAATCGTAGCACAAAATTTTTCTTCTGCGAATCAATTCGCCGTCATTGTTTCGATGCCGAATTTTGAAATTTTCCGCA
>JBBSIE010000178.1:0-5382 GCA_038232235.1 Pyrinomonadales bacterium
ACAGCGTCGGCGAAAAGTATGTTTTTCACCCTGGCGATAACCTTTTTCTAAGGCTTCGCTTTCTGCTACACTCAGTTCAAGTTTCTTGATTTTCCCCATTTCGGGAAATAATATACCATCTTTTTGTCCGACTACTTACTTAATCAGTTATGATATTTTAATTTTAGAACATTTATTGTAACAATTGCCAGTTTGTAAAAAATATTTGCAAAATAAAAGGCGAAAAGTTTTACCTTTTCACCTCATCCAACCATTTATACTCAATAATTTCTAACTTACGCCGCTTCATCCAATTCACGCACAATTTCCATTGTCGGAATTTTGCGTTCAACCATATCTTTAGTGATGGTCAACTCTTTCACCTTCTTTTGTGATGGCAAAGCGTACATCGGCTGGAGCAGAATTTCTTCTAAAATCATCATCAAACCGCGCGCGCCGACTTTACGGTTATATGCTTGATGCGCGACGGCTTTGATGGCATCGTCAGTAAATTTTAAGCGCACGTTGTCAAATTCAAATTTGCGCTGATACTGTTTGATGAGCGAGTTTTTCGGCTCGGTCAAAATCTGCACGAGCGCGGCTTCGTCTAATTCGTGCAAAGTTCCCATTACCGGAATTCGCCCGACAAATTCGGGAATCAAGCCGTAATGAATCAAATCTTCCGGTTCGAGATTGTCAATCGCTTCGGCTTGCCGCTGGCGGCTGGATTTTATTTCGGCTTGAAATCCTAACGATTTATTGCGGAAACGCTTTTCGACAACTCTATCCAAACCGATAAATGCGCCGCCGCAGATGAATAAAATATTAGTCGTGTCAATCGGCACAAATTCCTGCTGCGGATGTTTGCGTCCGCCCTGCGTCGGAATGTTCGCAATCGTTCCTTCTAAAATTTTCAAAAGTGCCTGCTGAACGCCTTCACCCGAAACGTCGCGCGTGATCGAAGGATTGTCATCTTTGCGGCAGATTTTATCAATTTCGTCAATGTAAATAATACCCGTTTGCGCTTTTTCGACATCGTTTCCGGCGGACTGCAAAAGCCGCAGAATGATATTTTCGACATCTTCGCCGACGTAACCGGCTTCGGTCAGAGTCGTCGCGTCAACGATGCAAAACGGAACGCTCAAAATCCGCGCCAGCGTTTGCGCCAGCAAAGTTTTGCCCGTTCCCGTCGGACCGATCAGCATTATATTCGATTTTTGCAGTTCGACATCGGGACGGATTTTAGCCATTTCGATGCGTTTATAATGCTGATAGACGGCGACCGAAAGACGCTTTTTCGTTTCTTCTTGACCGATCACGTATTCATCAAGAAAGTTTTTAAGTTCCAGCGGTTTCGGCAGCGCGGAACGCACATTCGCCGTTTCCGCCTGCTCGTCGTCGTTGATGATTTCGTTGCAAATGTCTATACATTCATTGCAGATATAGACACTCGGTCCGGCAATCAATTTCTTGACTTCGTTCTGCGATTTACCGCAAAATGAACAGCGCAAAAATTCTTCGGGTCGTCTTAATGCCATAAAGTTAGTCTAGGAAGTCTAGGAAGTCTAGAAAGTCCGGGAAGTCTGAGAAAGTCAGAAAGTCTTTTTCCTTCCTAGACTTCCCGGACTTTCTAGACTTCCTAGACTTATTTCTCTCTGTGTTCAATTACTTCGTCAATCAAGCCGTATTCTTTGGCTTGAATGGGCGACATAATGCGGTCGCGCTCAACATCGAGTTCGACTTGTTCAAAAGATTGTCCGCTGTGATGAGCGATGATTCTGGAAGTCATTTCGCGCATTCGCAAAATTTCCTGTGCCATAATTCGCACGTCGGTTTCCTGTCCGCTCGCGCCGCCTGACGGCTGGTGAATCAAAATCCGCGAATGCGGCAGTGCGAAACGCTTGCCGGGTGCGCCGGCAGTCAACAACAACGCCGCCATCGAAGCGCATTGTCCGACGCAAATCGTCGTTACGTCGTTTTTGATGAACTGCATCGTGTCGTAAATTCCCATTCCCGCCGTGATCGAACCTCCGGGCGAATTAATATAGATATTGATGTCGCGTTCGGGGTCTTCGGCTTCCAAAAATAAAAGTTGGGCGACCAGCAGATTGGCAACCATATCGTCAATCGGCGTGCCGATAAAAATAATACTGTCCTTTAAAAGTCTTGAATAAATGTCAAACGCTCGTTCGCCCCGCGAAGTTTGTTCGACAACCATTGGTACTAACATAATTTTTCTCTCTTTTTTCTAATTGTGTTCTGGTTTGAACTAATTCGTTTAAGAATTTACTTTAACTCGGCGATGATAAGTGTTGAAATGACAGCCATTGCCATCGCAATAGATTTTACATATTATCTTCCGAATTGCAAATCCTAAATCAAATAAATTTTCAAATCTTCAAACTATTTACAATAAAATTACTCTTTCCTTGCCGATTTTTTCTTTGTTTCTTTCGGTTCGGCTTTCTTTTTTTCAGATTTGGTTTTTTTTTCTTTAGATTTTCCCTCTTTTTTCTCTTCCGAATCTGTTTCAACTTCGGCTTTTTCTTCAGTTTGACTTTGCGGCTGAGTTTCGTCAATCCATTCGCCGTCAGTAACTTTTGCGTGTTCGACTAATGCTTCGATAGATTTGCGGGTTCGCAAACTGTTGGCGATGTTTTCTTCGCCGCCTTGCTGTTTTGCTAAAGATGCGCGAATTTCTTCGGGCGTTGTGCGGTAATAATCCGCCATTCGTTCTATTTCCTCGTTTAGTTCGTCGGTTGAAACTTCGACGTTTTCGAGTTCGGCGATTTTTTCCAAAAGTATCGCGCCGCGCACGTCGCGTTCGGCTTGCCCGCGCATTTGGTTATAAGCCATTTGAACGAAATCTTTTTCGACTTTGTTCAAATCGATGCCGCGCTGCGATAAATCCTGCGCGAAATTATTTAAAAGATTACGCGCTTGCAGTTCAATCATCGCGTTCGGGATTTCAAATTCGTGATTTTCAATCAATTTGGCGATCAAATCGTTGCGAACCCGCGCGTCGGCATCGGCTTTAGCGACCGAATCCAAATCTTCGCCCAGTTTTTTCCGCAAATCGTCCATTGATTCAAAGCCTTCGTCCAAACTGCTCGCCCATTCGTCGTTTAACTCCGGCAGTTCTATTTTGCCGACGCTTTTGATTTTCGCTTTGTAATTGACGGTTTTTCCAGCCAGCATCGGCGAAGTAAAATCTTCCGGGTAAGCAACCGTAAATTCTTTATCTTCGTCTTCTTCGACTCCGACCAGATTTTCGGTGAATGATTTTTCAATCAATTCGTCGCCCAATTTTATTTCCAAATCGTCGGCTTTAATCGGTTCGCTGTCCGGTTCGTTTTCAAAAGAACCTTCCAGATCAACAATCACCGTGTCGCCTTCTTCGGATTTGCGGTCTTCAACCGGAATCAATGTGGCAAATTCCTGTCGGCGTTCGTCTAAAATACTTTCAAATTCGCCGTCTTTAATCGGTTTGACGCGGCGCGTAATTTCCAAACCTTTATATTCAGGCGTTGGAATTTCCGACATAACTTCGACGTGAACGTGCAAAGTTACGGGCTGCGAACCATTTAATTTGACGGTTTCGGCATCGTCCAAGTGCAGATGCGGTTCAGCCAGCGGGCTTAAATCGTGTTCCTGAATCGCTTCGGCAACACGGTTTGACAGAAGTTCCTGCAAAGTTTCAGATTTGATTTCATCTTTATAACGCAGACGCACGACATCAACCGGCGCGTTTCCTTTGCGAAATCCCGGAACCTGCACCGCGCTCGCGTATTTTTTGCTGACTTTGTTATATGCTTCGCGCACGACTTCCGGCTCGATTTCGATTTTTATTTCCTTCTGAGTCGGCGACACTTCGATAAGTTCTGTTTTCATTTATTAAAATAATAGCCTTCCAATGACTTTATAAAATATATCAATGAAGGCTTTCCTCTTTAAAGTAGTTAAATAATTAAGGTTTAATTGCAAATAAATTTATGTTATTAATGCGAATCAAGAGTAGGATTAAATACTTGAAAATACTTGGTTTTACTTTGCGAACTTTGCGCCTTTGCGGGAAATTAGTCTCCCGCAAAGGCGCAAAGTTCGCAAAGAAAGAACTTAAAAGGCAGTTAAAATTTCAACACTTGATTCATATTATTAATGCAAATTAAACGACAATTCGTTATAGAAAAGAATAACGAACTTCCAAATAAATGTCGAATATGGTTTTTTTGAGTTAGATTGGCAATTTGAAACAGGCTGAAAATAAATACAAAAAGCAGATTTTCATTAACGAAATAAAAATCTGCTTATCTGAAATAGTTTGACTAATTCCAACGAAGTTCAAAACGGTATCTGTCCGCACCGCCTTTCGGATCTTCGATTTGAACAATTGTCGTGTAATTGTTGCGGCGATCCGGCTGTTGGAAAATAAAAACTCTTCCGCGTCCGTCTTTTTTATCTACTCTGACGTTGACGTTATCGCGCGGCATCCGACCGTCAAAATTGTAGCTGGCATCATTATAAGCCCGACCTTTGATATGTCTGGTGCGGGCGTTTCGATTGCGAATTCTGATTTGAATAATATCATCAACCGTGCCGCGCCAGGTCATTTCACCGCTTCTGTCACCTCTGTATCTATCATCCCGATTTCTATCTCTGTTTCTCTGGGCGTGAACATCATTGACATTTGCAAATAAGAAAGCAGTCAACAAAACGGCAGCTGCAAAAGCTGCTTTTTTCAGATTTTTCATTTGATTTATCTCCTTAATTTTTGAATTGTCCGAACAGTAAATTGAAGTTTACTATTATTTAAATTTCAGGATGTGAAATTGATTTCCGCATCCTGAAAGGTTGGTGCTGAGAGCGAGACTCGAACTCGCACGCCTTACGGCACGGGCTTCTAAGACCCGCGCGGCTACCAATTACGCCATCTCAGCAAAATATACGGCGATTCCAAACTGCAACTTGAATTTATCTGATTAAAGTAAGATTGTCTAGCAAAATGACTTTCAGCATTTTTTATTTTTCAGAGAGGTATTTACGCTTATATTCTTCCAAAGTCCGATCCGCATTTTCTAACTCGCTGACACCGATTGGCTGTCTGGCTTCAATTTGTTTGGGTTCGGATTTTTTGAGCAGTTTATAACCGGCAACGCCGCCGAGCGCGAGAACGCCGATCCAAAAAAGATACCACAACCCGCTGTAAACAATGCCGATGACAGACAAACCGAGCATTACCGCAAGATAAATACCAATGGCGATAAGAATAATTTTGGGTCAAGACTAGATAAGAATTTATGTATAATAGTTAAATCCAGTTATGACAGTAACATACAAGCAATTTGTTCGCGCCAAGATTTCTAAGGCTAAATTTCGTCAAATCTTGCGCTCTTTTGCGCTTGA
>JBBSIE010000179.1:0-5351 GCA_038232235.1 Pyrinomonadales bacterium
AAGTTTTCTCTTCGATTCGCCAATTTTCGACATCAACCGTCAACATTCGCGCCGCGTCCAATTTCCGCACGTTTTTTACTGCCGTCAAAGGTTCGGGAACATATTGATAATAAAAATAAAGATTGACGGCGCGGGCATCGAGTTCAAACGGAACGATTTTCGAGTGAAGCAGACTTTTCAATTCCGAAGCAAAAAGCAATTCGCCGTCGCGCTCGTAAATATACAGAGGTTTTTCGCCCATTCGATCACGCGCCAGAATCAAACGCCCGCGTTTTTCGTCCCACAGCGCAAAAGCAAACATTCCGCGCAGATGATTGATAAAATTCGTCGCGTTTTCTTCGTAGAGATGCAGAATAACTTCGCCGTCCGCGTCGCTGCGAAACCTGTGACCGGACGCTTTCAGACGTTCGCGCAGTTCGATGTAATTATAGATTTCGCCGTTAATTATCAGCGCGAGCGACTTGTCTTCATTATAAAGCGGCTGCCAGCCGCCGTTTGGGTCAATAATGCTCAAACGCCGCATTCCGAGCGCGAGATGATCGGAAAAATACTCACCCGCGCCGTCCGGTCCGCGATGAATCTGAGCCGCGCTCATCCGCGAAACCGCCGCCTTTGATCCGGGCGACAATTTTTCCCGCGCAATGATTCCGCTGATACCGCACATATTTTCGTTTTCTGTTTATTTTTCTTCGACGCTTCTAATCAACTCCAGTCTTGCTTAGAAATAAAAATAAGAATTTACTACAGATGCACACAGATAAAACCGGATAAAAACAAGATAAAGCCAAAAGAATTTGAACAAATCAATGATTTATCTGTCTTTATCATCTTCAATCAGTGTGCATCTGTGGTAAAAACATTATCAATCTTCTAATCAAGACTCAGGTCTGGTCAAATGACCAATTCTTTAAATCATATTTTACCTGATGCCGGCAAAATTCGGGACTCATTAAACGCCGAAAATCTTCATATCGGAGCATCGTCGCGGCTAATTCCGCCAAATCTTCCGGTGCGGAAGAATGCGGCACGAAGCGGTAACGAAAAAACAATTCACGCGTGTCCGACGGGCGAAATAAAATATCCTGCAAATAATTTCCGAAGCGTTCCGCGCCGATTATTTCGATCACGCCGCCCGCGTGTGCCGACGGCAAAAGCATATTCGAGCCGTGAACGCCGACGACGATATGGCTTTTCGCATATCGCTCGCACCACGCGCGTTCGGCTTTTTCGTCCAAATTTGTCAATCGAACATCCGTAATCCAATCGGGAAAATCATTTGTTTTTCCGAGTCCGACAACCGCGAAATCGAGGTCTGGAAATTTTTCGCGCAGACGTTCGGCAAATTTTACGACTTTATTTGTTTGTTCGCGCGTTCGCTCTTCGGAAATTCCGAGATGCCGTTTTAATTTGCTAAAACCTTTTGCCGCCGAGTGATTTGACTTCTCCCACAGACGATCTTCGCGCCAAATGAATGTGATGACCGGATTATTTTCAAGTTCGGCGAAATCTTCGAGCGGAAACGGCGCGACGCGCGTAAAGCGTTTGATGTCAAAATCTTCGCTGTGCGGATGCGAAAAAGCGACGCTCAAATAAACTTCCCGAAAAGTTTCGAGCCGGGTCTTTATCTCACGCGCCAGCCAATCGTTCCATTCAGTTCCGCGCCTCAGCGGTAAATCAACGATCCACGCTTCCGCCGCGCCGTCGGGAATCAGCCATTCGAGAAACGGCGGCACGATCAAAATCAAACTCGCGTCCGGCTGTCGGTCGAGATAATACTGCGCGTTGAGCAGTTTCAAAAGCGAATGTCCGTACAAAACATCGAGACAATTGAGCAGAATAATTTTGTCTTTCGGCGGCAAAAATTTTCGCGCCGCAAAGCCGATTTTTTCGTTTGACCTGTTTTTGTAAGATTCAGCGAGCCAGTCGGCAAACCATTTCGTGTTTTCGCCGCCGCGCGTCGCGCGCGTTTTTTTGTCCAGCGTAATCGGCGTGTATAAGGCTTGTCCGGCGGGAAGATCGCCGTAAAATTCGCTCCCGCAATCGGCGCATCGCAAATCCGCCAGATTTCGCATTCCGACGATTAAAAAATCCGCCGCTGCCAGCGTCGAAGCGCAATTCGGGCAGTGATGTGCGGGAATTTCCAAAACGGGTTTCAATTGAATCATTATTATCTTAAATTAAAGCTGTGCAAACTAAATATATTCCACCAGCGACATTTCATCCACGCATCCGGCGAAGTGCATAAAATAATTGTTCCGAAAAGCCGCATTCAGGCAAATTTTTATTAGATTTTTTTGATTCGCGTTCTCCGATCTCATTAATTTTTGTTTTAATTTTTCGGTTATTTTATCCGATTTAACCTGCTTCTCAAGTAGAAACGGATAGTGCAGAGCTTTCAGAATCAACCAAACCGGGTCGAATCGTCCGTCAATCCAATGCACACAATCAGCTTTGAGCAGTTCGTGTGAAATATAGCGCATATCATCTTTTCGCTCTTCTTCATTGTAATAAGCCTTTTCCAGCAATTCGCGGTGATGCGCCGGAGACATAACCAAAACTCCGGTTCGTACCATTTGATCGAAGGCGGGAAACAATCCGTATCTGGTGTAATATTCGCGGGTTTCCAACTCGCGGTACATATTCGGGTCGTCCCAAAAATCATACAATCGCTCAAGTGCCAGTCGAACTAAATCCGGCGACGGCGTTGCCGCGGCATCTACCGCGCCGACTTTTTCCGGCGGAACATTTAACGTGATGCAGGGAGATGTCGGATTTATCAAAACATCCGAATCAACCCAAATGATTCTTTCATACTTTTTTGAAAATTCCTGACTGAGAATCAAACATTTCTGCCACGCCGGCGAACGCGTTTTGGCGCGCTTCGAAGTGTCGAGCCAACGATCAATGCAGATGACATCAAACCCGTGTTGAGCGGCGTACTTTTGCCAATTAGCTTGACAAAGATTCTCCCACATCTGAAGATATTGCTCTCCAATGGCTAATGTAATAATAGCTTTTTTGTTTGCCATCTCAAAAACTCCTGGACGCGGCGAAGATTTTAACGACAAATCGAAATTACATCACAAGACAAAAATCCTTCCCGCAAAAGACGAACTTTTATAAAATAACACAATGTTCGCGCTCGATAGCGAGAATGAAAATTAATAAAATCTCAATTTATCGCGGTTTCTCGCCGGGAATATTCAACTTTTTTTATGAAGTCGGTCATCAGAATCAGCAGACAAAGCGATGTGACTAAATATGCCGCGCTAAAAAACCTGTCCCAATCCGCCGGAAAAGCGGCGAAATGACTTCCCGCAAAAACAAGACAGACGAACACCAAAACGGCTGTGCGCGTTGTAAACGCCTCTGTCAAGGAACTTATTTTGGCGCGCAAATATATAAAATAAAGCGAATACGTAGTCAGCAGTAAATATAATAAAAACGCTTTGTTGACCAGTAAAGTTCTCGTTCCGCTGTGCAGTGCCGAAAGATATTGCCGAGCGGTTAAAGTCGGCGGCTCGGAAATCGGATGAATTAGTAATCGCACCAGCGAGTGATAAAAAATAACCGACCAGCCGACGTATCCGCAATACGCGCCGATTCCAAAATAGATGATAACCGAAACAGCCGCCGATAAAGCGGTTTTCAATCTGTTTTTCTTGTCAGACAAAAATATAAAAAATAACAAAGGAGTGGTGAACAAAATAAGATCGGTTCTCACGCCGATTATGAGCGGTAAAAAAACCAGCAGCATCCCGATTCGCGCATTGAGATAGAGATAAACAGAAACGATAACCGCCAGAAAAGCCAGACCATCAGGTGTGGAAAGAGTGGCTAAATCCAATATGCCGAATATAACCGTCAACAAAGGAACGGCGTAAACGAGCGGTTTTGCCAAAAATGATGTAGAAATAAAATACAAAAAAGCAATCGCGGCGGCGACGGCAAGCCCGGAAATTAAATGAGTCGCAAAGGCAATATTGATGCCCGTTTTGTAAAGCAGATAGATCAAACCGGTATAAATCAGACAAGTTCCGTAGTTCGGCAATTGCTCTTTGAAAGCAGATACCTCGGTGCTGATCGAATGCCGGTAGCCGTTACTTTTTTCCTGCGCCAATTGTTCGTATTCTTCGGCTGAAACGGCGTTTCGCGCCTGTTCATACGCAAATGTCTGAAGCGCATTGACATCCTGCTGCTCAAACGATTTGGAGACGGCGATATAAGCGATCATATCCCAGTTATGGTAAGGTTTGAAGACACATAAATAAAGGGAAAAAGCCGCCAAAAAAAGAATAATAACGGAGCCAAAAGTTTTTCAAAAAGTTTCATTTTTAATCTCTTCTTTCATTTGCAATCATAAATTCCGGCAAGGGCAATCCGCATTTTGAAGCAAAATTTTACGGCATGGCGATGTGCATTGAACATTTGGCGTTTTCGACGCTTTCGCGTCCGGGAAAAGCCTTTTCGCCCTTGATCAGATTTGTAATTTTATAATTCATTTCCGCAAAAAACGCTTCGATTTCCTCGACGCGGTTTCCCATATCAAAAGTCGTCTGTCCGAACTCGAAAGTTACGCAGCGGATTTTTTTTGATTCGAGCATTCGACGCGCGCCGCGCATCACTTGAAGTTCCGCTCCTTCAACATCTATTTTAAGCAAATCTATTTGCGCGATGCTGTTTTTTTCGCAGTAGTCATCGAGTCTCATCGCGGGAACATTTTCAACCGCGATTGATTCGGCGTTCATTCCGTAATTTTTCAGCGGACGCTCCGCCTGCGAATTAAAGCTCGAAAGCGCGTCTTCGTAAATGTGCAGATCAATCGTGCCGTTTGTGTCGGACAACGCCAAACGATTGATTATAACATTCCGTCTTTCGGTCGCCCGACAAACAATTTCGAGCCGTTTGGAAGTTTCCAGACACGCTTCAAAGGCGTGAACCCGCGCCGCAAAATGTGAAAAAAGCAAAGTCAGTTCGCCGACGTTCGCGCCGACATCAAAAACGGTCATTTCCCGGCGCAGATAATTCAAATAAAAAATCCGCTCGGCGCGTTCAACCGTGAAAAAATCAGAAAATGCGGGCGTAAACTTGCGCCGAATCTTTCTAAAAAAACTTTTCATCTTCATTTTCAGTCAACTGTGAAATCAAATATCCGTGACTTTTAACTTAAAATCCTCTTTTCAAACAAGCCGCCATTCCGCGTCAACCAGACAAGTGCCGTGCGAAATCGGCGGAACTTCGCCCGAACCGTAAAAATCTCCTTCGATGACGTTCAGTTCGCCCGCGTCGTCAATTCTATCAAGATATTCATCGTCGCGCATCACGCTGTAACCCAGACGATAACTCGCCGG
>JBBSIE010000180.1:0-5321 GCA_038232235.1 Pyrinomonadales bacterium
CATTCGGTAAAAATTAATTGATTATTCTAAATTTTTAAGAAAAATTGATTAAGGACTAATAAGAATATGATAAGCGGAATTATCGGTAGAAAAGTAGGAATGACGCAAATTTTTGCGGAAGACGGCACGGTTACGCCGGTGACGGTCATCAAAGCCGGACCTTGCGTAGTCGTGCAAACAAAAACGGCATCGGGCAAAGATGGTTATAACGCCGTCCAACTCGGATTTGTCGAAGATAAACCGATTAAATTGAAAAATGTTTCCAAGCCGATGCGCGGACATTTCGAGAAAACGGGCGGCGGTCTTCCTCCGACTCGTATCTTAAAAGAAATCCGCTTGACGGACGCGCCGGATGCTAATATCGGCGATCAGGTAAAAGCCGATTTGTTTGCCGACGGCGACACTATTGAAGTGGTCGGAAAATCGAAAGGTCGTGGATTCGCGGGAACGATCAAACGTCATAACTTCAAACGTGGACCCGAGTCACACGGTTCGATGAATGTCCGTGCGCCCGGTTCGATTGGACAATCGGCTTACCCGTCGCGTGTTATCAAAGGCACGAAATCGTCGGGACATATGGGCAACGCCCGCGTTACGGTCAGAGGTTTAACCGTCGCTAAAGTTGACGCGGAAAACAATTTGATAATGGTCAGAGGTGCAGTGCCGGGACCGAACGGAAGTTTGGTTGTTGTAAAGAAATCTGTAAGACAAAGATAGTCTGGAAAATCTGGAAAGTCTGGAAAGTCTAGGAAGAAATTGACTTCCGAAACTTCCAAGACTTCCAAGATTTCCAAGACTCAAACGGAGTGATTATTATGCCTACCGCAAAGGTTCGCAATTTAGAAAATAAGGAAATTGGCGACGTTGAATTGTCTGATGCCGTGTTTGGTGTCGAATTGAACGAGCCGCTGATTCACGCGGCGGTCAGAAATTATCTGGCAAATCGCCGTCAAGGGACTTCCGCCACGAAAACGCGCGGAAATGTGTCGGGTTCAGGCAGAAAGCTGTGGAAGCAGAAAGGAACAGGGCGGGCGCGTATCGCGTCAATCCGTTCTCCGCTGTGGAAAGGCGGCGGTAATGTTCACGGTCCGCAGCCGCGCGATTGGTCATACAAAATGCCCAAGAAAATGCGGCGCGGCGCACTGCGTTCAGCTTTGTCGGAAAGACTGCGTGAAGGAAATCTGATCGTTATTGATGAGTTTAAAATTGATAACTCGAAAACGAAAGGCTTTATCAATATCTTGACAACGCTCGAACTTGCCGATAAGAAGAACCAGACAAAAACGCTGATTCTCGATTCGCTCGACAACGCTAATTTGATTTTGGCTTCGCGCAACGTCAAGAAAACGAAAATCACGAACGGTTACGGTTTGAACATTTACGATTTGATTTATCACGAAAAAGTGCTTATTTCAAAAGCGGCGTTGGAAGAATTAAATCATTTGCTAGACCCGCAGCGTGAAAAAGACGCGGATTCGGAAGCAGTTGAAGAAACAAAACCTAAGGCGAAAAAAGAGGCTAAACCGAAAGCCGAAAAAGAAGAAAAGAAGGAAGCGAAGCCGAAAGCTGAAAAGGAAGAAAAGGTTGAAAAATCAACAGTCGGAGAAGATTTTTCAGTAGCCAAAGCAGAAACTGAATTAGAATTGGAGGCGGCAGAATAATGGTTGAATTAGGTGTTTGGGATATTTTGAAGTCACCCGTTGTAACGGAAAAAAGCGTTCTTTTGAAAGAGGCGAGCAGCGAAGATGAAAACGTCGGACAAATTTTGACCTTTCGCGTCGCCAGAAGAGCGGGCAAAGATGACATCAGAAAAGCGATTGAAGAAATTTTCGCAGTGAAAGTCGCCAAGGTTCGCACTGTCCACTACGAAGGAAAAATGAAAAAACGCGGACGGCAGCAAGGTCGGCGCGCTTCATGGAAAAAGGCTTATATCACTTTGAAAAAAGGCGAACCGCACATTGATTACGCGGAAGCTGTTTAGTCATTCGTCATTCGTCATTTGTCATTCGCCGGTTGATAAATTTAACCGATTAGAAAACAAAGGACAAAGAACAAAAGACAAAGGACATAGAAATGGGAATTAAAAGATTAAAACCGACATCACCGGCGCGAAGATACCAGACGTATCTGACGCGCGATGAATTGACTCCGGGCGCGAAACCTGAAAAGTCGCTGCTTGAAGCGAAGAAAAGAATTTCAGGTCGCAATAACGACGGACGTATAACAGTTCGGCGGCGCGGCGGCGGACATAAACGCTTTTATCGCATTATTGATTTCAAGCGCAACAAAATTGGTATTCCGGGAAAAGTTTCGCAGCTTGAATATGATCCGAATCGTTCGGCGCACATTGCTTTGATAACTTATCTGGACGGCGAAAAAAGATATATTCTCGCGCCTGTCGGATTAAAAGTCGGCTCAACAATTATGAGCGGAGCAGATTCGGATATTTTGCCGGGAAATACTTTACCGATTAAAAATATCCCGCTCGGAACACAGGTTCATAATATCGAAATGCGTCCGGGAAAAGGCGGACAATTGGCGCGTTCAGCCGGTGTTTTCGCACAACTTGTCGCCAAAGAAGGCGATTACGCGCAGATGAGAATGCCTTCGGGCGAAGTTCGAAGAATTCCCGTAGTTTGTACGGCAACTATCGGACAAGTCGGCAACGTGGAACACGAAAATGTTAGCCTAGGAAAAGCCGGAAGATCGCGCTGGATGGGCAGACGTCCAAAAGTTCGCGGTGTTGTAATGAATCCGGTTGACCATCCGCACGGCGGCGGCGAAGGTAAAACTTCCGGTGGTCGCCATCCGGTTACTCCCTGGGGTAAACCGACGCGCGGTTACAAAACACGTAGAAACAAACGCACAAACAATATGATTGTGCGCGACAGAAGGAAGAAGTAAAAGGATAAAGGGGAAAGGATAAGGGATAAACGAAAGGATGAAGGAGAAAGGATAAGGGATAAAGTAGGAAATCTCATCTTGACACTTCAAATTGAAAATCAATGGCGAAGATGAGGGATTAAGTAAGAAAGATTTATTTTATCCTTTCTCCTTCACCCTTTCGCCTTTAACAAAGATATGCCACGTTCATTAAAAAAAGGTCCGTTTATTGATTTGAGTGTTCAGAAAGTTCTGAAACGTATTTTAGACGGTGGCAACAAGCCGCCCGCGATCAAAACCTGGTCGCGTCGTTCGACGATTTCGCCTGATATGGTCGGTTTGACTTTCGGAGTTCATAACGGCAAACGTCATATTCCGGTTTATGTTACGGAGAATATGGTCGGACACAAACTCGGCGAATTTTCACCGACAAGAACTTATAAAGGACATCCGGGAACAAAAGCTGAGAAATCGGCTAAGAGAAAGTAATTTAATGCTAAATGGTTAATGGTAAATGCTAAATACGAAAATCAGGCAATTTACCGTTTACCACTTACTATCAACCGTTAAATATTATGGAAGCGACAGCAAAATTAAGAAATTTGAAAGGTTCGCCGCAGAAAGCGCGACTCGTAATTGATTTGATTCGCGGACGAAATGTTTCGCAGGCATTGTCAATTTTGAAATTTACGAACAAACGCGCGGCAGACCCGATTGCTAAAGTTCTGCGTTCGGCGATTGCCAATGCAACTTACACGGCGGAACAGCAGAATATTGCCATTGACCCGGACGATTTGTTTATAAAAACTTGTTTCGTTGATATGGGACCGCACAAAAATCGAAGCCGTATGCGTCCCGCGCCACAAGGTCGCGCTTTTCGTGAGCATCGCCATTATTGTCATATAACGGTTTTGGTTTCGAGCGATAAGCCCGCGCCTAATGATGATTACGCGCCGACTAGAAAAAAAGGTAAAAAATTACTCGCTAAAGAAGCGGGCGAAAATAAAGCAAAGACGACTAAAAAAGCGGAAAAAGCCGACGAAGTTAAAGAAGAGAAGGTAATTACGACGGATCCAGTTGCGGAAATGATGAACACCAAAGAGGCAGAGGTCGAAGCTCCGACGGTTGAAGAAAAAGCCGAAACTATTGTGCAGGATGAAACCGCGCCGTCAGAATCGGAGGCGTTTGAACAACAGGCGAAGGAAATTAAAGAAGAAGCCGCCGATGCGAAAGATGCGTCATCGCAAAGAACGGTTGAAATAAACGCTACTCAAAAAGCTGACGAAGCTCAGTTGGACGAAAATGAGCAGTTAGAAAGACAATAAATTATTATGGGACAAAAAGTTCATCCATACGGCTTTCGAGTCGGATACAACAAAGATTGGCACTCGCATTGGTACTCCAAGCACGAATTTGCGGAGTTTTTAGCGGAAGATTTAGAACTCAAACGCGATCTGAAAAGACGTTTTATGGGCGCGGGCGTTTCGCATATTGATATTGAACGCGCCGCCAATCGCCTGAAAATAATTATTTACACCGCGCGTCCCGGAATTATTATCGGGCGTAAAGGTTCGGAAATCGAAAAGCTAAAAGAAGATTTAACGAAAAAAACCGGACGCGAGACAATTATTTCGATTCAGGAAATTCGTCAGCCGGAATTGAACGCGCAATTGCAGGCGGAGAAAATCGCGCAGCAGCTTGAAAAACGTATCGCTTTTCGCCGCGCGATGAAAAAAACCATCGAAGAATCGCAGAGATTCGGTGCGGAAGGCATTAAAGTAATGATCGCCGGACGTTTGAACGGCGCGGAAATCGCGCGAACCGAATGGTCATTGGTTGGTCGTCTGCCGCTGCACACTTTGCGTGCCGATATTGATTACGGTTTTGCGACGGCGTTGACGACTTTCGGAATTATCGGCGTTAAAGTCTGGATTTATCGCGGAGAAATTCTCGACCCGAATGCTTCGATGGCGCGTGGAACGAATACCGACCCGATGAAGGAAGTCAAAGTTGACAGAAATGCCCGACGCGGCGACGGTCGGCATCCTCCGCGCGGACGCGACAGAAATGACGGCGGCGGTCGCGGAGACAGACGATAACAGTAAATTATTTGTATATTTTTATAGAGGAAATTCGCTATGTTAATGCCGAAAAAGGTCAAGCACCGTAAAGTTATGAAAGGTCGCAATCGGGGAAAAGCTTCGCGCGGCGACAAGTTAAACTACGGTGACTTCGGACTAAAAACTTTAGAAGCGGCTTGGATCACCGACCGCCAGATCGAAGCGGCTCGTATCGCAATGACGCGCCACATCAAACGCGGCGGTATAGTTTGGATCAGAATGTTTCCCGACAAGCCGATCACCAAAAAACCGGCTGAAACCCGTATGGGAAAAGGAAAAGGTGCGCCGGATCATTGGGTCGCGGTTGTCAGACCGGGC
>JBBSIE010000181.1:0-5178 GCA_038232235.1 Pyrinomonadales bacterium
GCTGTTGCAACGCGATGTCCATAAACGCCAAAAAAGCAACTTCGGCGGCAAAACTGCTTGCTTCTTTAACTTGAATTTACATTTTCAAATTTTTGCTTCCACAAGCAATTTTCTTATCAAACGACAATAACCTTCAAATAACAATTCCAAATCTTTTTCAAAACATCTTCCTCACATAGCAACACATCTCAAGACAGCAACATAACTATTGATTGAGCGGAATCATTCCTGCCAATCACCATTTTTCGCTGCTTATGCAGAATGATTCCGCATAAGCAGCAGATTTCGTGTATTGTGAAGAACGATTCTGCATAAGCACTCTATATGCGGAATGATTATAGGCTTATTTTCAATTATTGCAAAAAAAATCTTTTACCAGTATTCTGCTAAAATTTTCAAAAGTTCCGCTTCTTCATTTTCGGAGACAGTCCGCAAATCAATTAAAACTTTATCTTCCAAAATTCGCGTGATAATCGGCGGTTTTGACGTTCTCAAATTTTCTTCTAAATTTGCCGCCGACATTTCTTTATGTTTCAGCGCAAGCAAAGTAGTCAAAGGCTGAACCATCGGCGCGGAACCGCCGCCGACAACCGAATTTCCTTCTGTAATTTTAAACTGTAAATCGCTATTCTCTCCAAGTTTTTCGCCCAACTTTTGAACAAAACGCAAAGTTCTTTCTTTAATTTCCGCATTCGTCATTGAAAGCATTTTCAAAACGGGAATTTCCTGCAAAGCCGCGTCGCGCTGAAAAGATTCGAGTGTCGCGCCGAGCGCGGCGTAGATCAGTTTATCAACCCGCAAAGCGCGGTAAAGCGGATGTTTTCTTAATTTTTCGATCACTTCGCCGCGTCCGACAATCAAACCGGACTGCACACCGCCCAAAAGTTTGTCGCCGCTGAAAGTTACGATGTCCGCGCCCGCCGCGATTGATTGCGGAATTATTGGTTCGTCCGTCAAACCGTATTTGCTCAAATCAAGAAGTGCGCCCGAACCGGCATCTTCGTAGAGCAAAATATCGTTTCGATGCGCTAATTCGGCAAGTTCGGCGACGCTCGGCGAAGCGGTAAAACCGACGATTCGATAATTTGACGGGTGAACTTTTGTAATCAAACGGGTATTTTCGTTGATCGCATTTTCATAATCGGAAATTCGCGTCCGATTGGTCGCGCCGACTTCTCTTAAAGCTGCGCCGGATTGCGTCATCACGTCGGGAATGCGAAAATCGCCGCCGATTTCTACCAATTCTCCGCGTGAAATTATCGCTTCGCCACCTTTGGCAAGCGCGGTTAGAACCAAAACACACGCCGCCGCGCAATTGTTGACGATCAACGCGCTTTCCGCGCCCGTGATTTCCGCCAGAAGTTTTTTAACATTCGCGCCGCGTCTGCCGCGTTTTCCGGTTTCCAAATTAAACTCCAGATTGCAGTATCGCGCCGATTCTTCAAAAATCGCCTTTCGCGCGTTTTCCGACAACGGCGCACGTCCTAAATTCGTGTGAATAATCACGCCGGTTGCGTTGATAACTCTTTGCAAATTTGCATTTTTTTCGTTTTGTCGGACGATTTTCAATCTTCTTTCGGCTTCTTCGAGCAAAATTTCACGCGAATAATTTTCCGTTTTAATCGTCGCATCGGTAATTTTTTTCTGAATTTCCTGCCGCACGTAATCGGTCGCGGCGCGGGCTAAAACCGCAAGATGTTTCGCGCCGATTTTCGGCAGCAATTTAAGCGCGGTTTCCGAATGCAGAAGCGTGTCAATCGAAGGCAGAAGCCGCAAAATGTCGGCGTGATTTGTCGTTTCCCGATTTTCCATAAAATTACTTGAACGTAAATCGTAAATCGTAAATCGTAAATCGTAAAGACAAAAATGGCGTTAGCGGTGATTTAATGAATTATTTTGTCCGATAAAACAGGAATACTTTCAGTTTTGAATATTTATTTAAAGAAGGAGATATTTTCCTCAATTTGAAAAAAGGATTGTAACCAAATGGCACTTATCGGCAACAAATTATACAGACAAACACAAACAAAACAAGAAGAAGCGGCTGACGTTGACCAGCAAATCGGGCGGATCGAAGAAGAGATTCGCAAGCTGAAAATTGACTTTGATATTTATTTCAACGGTGGCTTGAAGCGTCCGCCGCTCGAAGCCAAAGCGCGGCTCGAATCTAACATCAAGCGCATTGCCGATGACAGAAATCTGCCGTATGCGCAGCGTTATCAATTTAATTCGGTAGTTTCACGTTTTACTTCCTACCGCGAACTTTGACGCAGATTACTCAAAGCCAAAGGTGAAGAAATTGTTTAACCGATGAACAAATACAAAAAGCGACCGATTAAAGCCGCTTTTTGTATTTATAAATAATTTTCAGTTTAACAACCAAAAGCGTTCTGATAATCAAATAAATTTACTCGACTCTCAGCACATTTTCCGCCTGCGGACCTTTCGGTCCGGTGGTTACTTCAAATTCAACGTCCTGTCCCTGCGTTAAAGTTTTGTAACCCTCGCCCGAAATCGAACTGTAATGCACGAAAATATCCTGTTCGCCCGGTTGTTCGATAAAACCGTAGCCTTTCGCGTTATTAAACCATTTGACTTTTCCAATTGTTTTTGACATTTTTTCTAATTCCTCCTACAAACTTCAGTGAATTTAATTTTTTGAGCGTTTTTAATGCTCGTTTTTTAAGTTCTATGCCGGAAATACCTATTCAAATAAAACACAGGCAAACAAACATTCACGCCCGATCAAACCGATTTTATTCAGCTTAATCTGACGAGAATTTATAGAAATGTAAAAATACTCATTTCCTAACAGGTAGAAAATCTTAAACTGCAAGATTTTGTGGTAAATTTTCGGTTTGTTTTTGATAGAACGATGCAAAATTTACCTAAAACTTTCTCATCTGTCAAGAAGTTTTTTTGCTTTTTTGTAAATTTAAGTGGAAATCGGCTTAAAATGTCGAAATAAATCTATTCGTTTGAATAGTTCGTGAAGCAAAACGACACAGACATACACATAAAAAAGAGGCATCGTAAAATGCCTCTTTAAATTACTTGAATGCCGACTGCAAGATTTGAACTTGCGGCATCACGCGTGTGAAGCGTAGCACCTAACATTTCACTAAATTTCAAAAACTATCAAAACATAGCAAAAATATAGGCAAACTGTGATTTTGCCTTGACTATTCTTTCACATTATTTCAAAGTAATTAGCAAGATTTCAATGTATTTGGTGGGAATTTTGGTGGGAATTGTGAAGCAATTAACACTAATTAAATAAAGCATTTAAGGATAATTTATAAATTAAATAGGTGGAAAAATGAATATCAAAAGCAAAATCTTTAGAAGAAAGACGGGTAAAAGCAAAGGTAAGTGGGTTGTTCGCATTGAGTATTTTGACGAAATGATGGGAAAAAATCGTTTTATGGAAAGACAAGCTGAAAAGCGAACCGATGCCATTGACGAACGCGATAAGTTGGTTAATATGATTGAAAAATCACACGGACAAATTCAAACCGGCGAAAGAATGACTTTTAGCGATCTTACGGCTGTCTGTGAAAAGAACTTTTATAAACCCGCTGTGATTGTCGAAGGTCGTAAAATAGCGGGCGTTCGTTCTCTGCAAACCGCTCTAAATCAAATACGAATTCTGAAATCGTTTTTCGGCAAAAGGCTTATCAGTCAAATTACAACCGAAAGTTTGAACGATTATAAAATCTGGAGGCTAAAAAAAGGTTCGCAAAATCCGAATGTCAAAAATAAATCAAAAACAATAGTTCCGATCAAACTTTCGACAATTAACCGCGAACTTTCGACAATGCGGCGAATGATGCGTTTTGCTTATGGCAAAGGTTGGATTGTCAAAGATATATTTTTTAATGCAAAAGTTATTGAAACCTCTGCTGAAATTGAAAGAACCCGGCTTTTGTCAAAAGATGAAGAAATTCGTTTGCTTGCCGCGTGTCAGGGTGAACGCGAAATTAAATACAAAAGAATCCGACACGGCAAAGAAGAAAATATATCGGCAATGCACAGCGTAGATAATCCGCATTTGAAAGCAATAATTATTCTTGCCATTGATTCGGGAATGCGACGCGGCGAAATTTTCAAATTGCGTTGGCAAGATATTGATTTCGATAATAATTTAATTCGGATTGTCGGAACTCATACCAAAACCGAACGCGAAAGAATCGCGCCGCTTTCACAGCGGGCGCAAGACGAACTCGAAAAGTTGAAACCAATTACCAAAGGCGAAAATCCATTTCCATTTAAAGACATCAAACGCTCATTTGCGACGGCGAAAAGATTAGCCGAAATTGACGATCTGCATTTTCACGATTTACGTCGAACGGCAATAACCCGCTGGTTACAACAAGGCACATCATTAGCATTTGCCGGGAAGTTTGCCGGTCATTCTCAACTGCAAACGACAATGAAGCACTACACTTCAACCGATGCCGGAATGATTCAGGAATTGAATGAGAAAATGAATAACTACAATTCTCAGTCAAAAGACACAACTCAAATTGAAAGTGAAATGCTGCACTAGAAATTATGAAAAACAAATTTGCCGAAAATCTAGCCGAAGAATTTGAAAAAGAACTTACAAATTTTCTAAATCTGTCTTGGATTGAAAAACTTGAGGAAGCCGAAGAATTTTTCCAAAATTCTTGGAACACAGGGAGTTATGATAAATCCAAGAAAATTACTTTAGCATTTAGAGAACTGACAAATTCCTACAAAGAAGATTATGAAAACTCTAGTGAAGAATATAAAGAATTTTCTGAGTTTATTAAGAATCAAAATTTGGCATCTTACTTCAAAAGACAATTTTACGACTTAGCATACAGACTTCCATATTACTTTTTTTTTAGTCATATAATTTGTGATAGAACTTATTCGCAAATGGACTATGAAACGAAAAACAAATTACGAGAGATTTGTGAGTTAAAAAATCCAAAGGATAGACGTGATACTTTTATCAACTTTTTTTCATTTCTTATCAGAGAACCAATAATACAAGGCGGAAGTGAAGGCTTTTGGAATAAGGCTAACAGCTTGTATTTTATTTCTTGGTATAACCGCTTTCAAATAGTCATTAAGAATGCCCGAAAAGATTTAGCAAAAGATAAGGATTCGACTGATAACAGACAAACCATTCTAAAATTCTATGAAATA
>JBBSIE010000182.1:0-5147 GCA_038232235.1 Pyrinomonadales bacterium
AATTCATAATTTTTTTTACAGAAAATTTACTATTTCGACTAACAATTACGATTTCCTAAAGCTAATAATCATTGTATTTCAAATTACAATATTAGTTGGAATCAGTAAAATGTTTTGTTGCTGCTGAATGATTATATATGCACAGATAAAAAAAACGGAATAGATTTCTGCGAACGTGGTAAAAAGAGTTTGCAGAGTAAAAACAGGTCATCGAATTATTTTTTTCATTGTCCGTTTTTCAAAAGCTCAAAAACTTCTGGCTAAGTTAGTTTTAGTTGTGTTATATTTGTTTCATACAAGAGAGTTTGTTTTATTTGAGATTTATTACAAATCTAATTTTCGTTTCTTTATTTATGCAGAATATCGAAAGTTTCAGCGGGCGTGTCTTCATCGGCGAACAAATTAATTTCGGCAATAATTTACTTATTCCGCTCGCCATATCTTATGTTTCGGCGGGTTTTCCGTCGCCCGCTGATGATTATATCGAATCTTCAATTGATTTGAATAAAGAATTGATTCGCCATCCGTTTGCGACGTTTTACGTCAGAGCCAGCGGCGATTCAATGATTGATGCGGGCATCCGCCCGAATGCGACTTTAGTTGTTGACCGCGCCATCGAAACCAAACCCGGCGATATTGTGATTGCGCGAATCGGCGATGAAATGTGTGTCAAAGAACTATTTATTGATGACGACGGCAGAGTTTTGTTGATTCCGAGAAATGACAATTACAAACCGATCATCATTGATGAAAATATGGATTTCGAGATTTGGGGAAAAGTCGTCTGTTCAATCAATAAACATTGACTTTTTGCAGAAACACGCACGTCAGTAAGTGTGTCCTTTTATGAATAATGCCATCGCGCTTTTAGACTGCAATAACTTTTACGCTTCCTGTGAGCGCGTCTTTGATGCGTCTGCCAAGCGCAAGCCGATTGTCGTTTTGTCCAATAATGACGGCTGTGTGATTGCCAGAAGCGACGAAGCCAAACGAATCGGCGTAACGATGGGCGCACCGCTGTTCAAAGTTTTGGATTTACTCGATGAACACGATGCCGAAATCTTTTCATCAAACTACGCGCTTTACGGCGATATGAGCGGGCGGGTGATGAATCTGCTCGAAAACTTCACGCCGGAAGTCGAGATTTATTCGATAGATGAAGCATTTTTGAATCTCGAACCGCGCAAACATTCGCTTGATAATCTGGCGCATTCGATTCGTGAAAAAATGTATAAATGGACGGGCATTCCGGTTTCCATCGGCATCGCCGAAACAAAAGTTTTAGCCAAAATCGCCAACAAATGCGCCAAAAATGCCGAATTGAAGGAACGCGGCGTTTTGAATCTTTACCGTTCATCAAAGACCGAGCCGATTTTAAAAGAAACAAATGTCGAAGATGTTTGGGGCATCGGTTATCGTTCATCGCTCAAACTCAAAGCCAACGATATTTTGACCGCTTGGCAATTACGTGAAATGGACAATCGTTTTGTCCGTCGGCTTTTAACCGTCGCCGGCGCGAGAATCGCGCTCGAACTTCGCGGCGTAAAGTGTCTGCCGTTTGAACAGATAACAACTAAGAAACATTCCATAACCTGTTCCAGAAGTTTCGGGCAAACCGTCAATAATTATTTTCAGATCAAAGAAGCCGTTTTGTATTTCTTAACAAGAGCGTGTGAAAAGATGAGAAAACATAATCTTGCCGCCAATGCGATAACCGTTTTTATTGGCACAGATCGTTTTCGTCCCGTTCCCGAACCTTATTCAAATTCGGCAACCTACAGCGCAGTTTATCCGACTGACAGTAATCAGGAAATTCAGGAACGGACGCTTCAAACGCTGGAAAAAATTTACAAAAAGGGCTTTGAATATCGAAAAGCGGGCATTATCCTCAGCGGGCTTGTGCCGGATGAAAAACTTACGAAACGAATGTTTGACGATGAAAAATTTCGGCAGCAGCATAAATTGATGAGAGCGATTGACGAGATAAATCAAAAGTTCGGCAAAGACACGGTTCGTTTTGGAAACGTGAAAGCAAACGGGAGTTGGAAGATGAAACAAGCGCGGAAAAGTCCGGGTTATACAACCAACTGGCAGGAATTACTTATTGTTCATTAAGCGTTCGCGTCGTTCGCCGCGATAAGCGAAAAGCTGTTTGAAAACGGCTGATTTATGCGAATGCCAACTCGCTTTGCTTTGACAATTTCATCAATTCAAAAAGCCGCAAACCGTTCCGCCGCGCGTTTCCGGCGTTTAAACCGTATTCGTTTTGCACGAAATCTTCGCCCATTTGCGAATCGGTTACAGAACCGGCGATCACGTCAATTTCGATTCCCAAGTTTCTCAAAACGGTGATGCCGCCGATTACGCCGACGTAATCCGACGCGCAAAAGACGAACGAGGAAATCGCGCTTTTTATTTCAAAGTCCTGCAAAACCGAATCAACCGCGTAACCGCCGACGATGCCGTCGCCGAGTTCGACGACGATTAAATCAGGTTCAAACGTATTTAGATGATTCAAAATCGCTTTTGCGACAGGCGCGAGATTGCCGCAGTCAACCGTCGAAGGCAAACCGCAATCAAGAAAACTCGCCGTCTGAAACGCGCCGTGATCTTCCATATTCAAAGTGTCACGCAGCGCGGCAACGCCCGACATTTTCGCGCCCGCGACATTTAATCCGGCGTGTGCGGCTTGTTTGATAATTTCCGTCGCCGCGACTGTTTTGCCCGAATTCATACAAGTTCCTGCAATCACGACAATCGGCGCGGATGCGTTGAGAAATTCAGTCGGTTTCAAGGCATTGTCAGCGATATTCAATGGCAAACCGATTTCATCACATGCGATTCCCAAAATTTCGACCTCAATTGCGTCCGACAGCGAAGAATGATGACCTTTGCAAATCCCGATTACGCCGCCCATATTTAAAAGATGCAGTTTATCGCCGGTTTTGATTGAGTCGGGAACATCGCCGACAAAGCCTTTCAACGCGCGGCGTTTGCCCAAAACTCCGAGTAAAACGTCATTGCGATTGATTTTTGCCAACCTTCCGTTCGGAAGTTCGAGATTTCCGTAAGTTGCCGATTCGCTCAACGCCTTCACAACGACGACATCGCCCGCTTTCGGCGCGTTATTTTCATTGATGACGGAAACTGTTTTCGTCAAACTCAACGGCGAAGTCGCCGAACCGATTTTGTTTGCTTCTAAAACTTTCATCTTTTTGTCCTTTTTTAGCCACGAATTACACGAATTACACAAATAATAAGAAATTAATAATTCGTATAATTCGTATAATTCGTGGCTAATTTCCTAATCCATCTTTCGCAAACGCAATCGCAAAGCCTGAAGTTTTATAAACCCTTCCGCGTCGAGTTGGTTATACGCACCCGCGTCGTCTTCAAAGGTTACGACGCGCTCTTTGTAAAGCGAATTCGGCGATTTGCGTCCCAAAATCATTACGTTTCCTTTGTATAATTTTATGCGGACTTCGCCCGAAACTTCTTTCTGTGTTTGTTCGATCATCGAGCGCAAAATTTCAAATTCCGGCGCGAACCAGAAGCCGTAATAAACCGATTCGGCAAATTTTACGCCGAGCGAATCGCGCAGACGCATCACTTCTCTGTCCATCGTTATTGATTCGAGAGCGCGGTGCGCTGCCTGCAAAATCGTTACGCCGGGCGTTTCGTAAATTCCGCGTGATTTCATTCCGACGAAACGATTTTCGACCAAATCAACGCGCCCGATGCCATGTTTGCCGCCGAGAAAATTTAGTTTGGAAAGCAAATCAACCGCGCCGTATTTTTCGCCGTTAATCGCAACAGGTTCGCCTTTTTCAAATTCGATAATTAACTCTTCTGCTTTATCCGAAGCGTTTTCCGGCGATTTTGTCAGCAGAAAAATATCTTCCGGCGGCGCAGTCCAAGGGTCTTCTAAAATGCCGCCTTCGTAAGAAATGTGCATCAAATTTCTGTCCATCGAATAAGGTTTTTCAGCAGTTGCTGTTACGTTTATGTCGTGTTTCGCGCAATACGCAATCAAATCGGCGCGACCTTTGAAATTCCAATGCCGCCAAGGTGCGATGACTTTTATATCGGGCTGCAAAGCGTAATATGTCAGTTCAAAACGCACTTGGTCGTTGCCTTTTCCGGTTGCGCCGTGGGCGACGGCATCCGCGCCTTCTTTTTGGGCGATTTCGATTTGCTTTTTCGCAATCACCGGACGCGCAAGGGAAGTTCCGAGCAGATAAACGCCTTCATAAAGCGCATTTGCTTTAACCGCCGTCCAGACAAAATCTTTGACAAATTCCTCGCGCAAATCTTCCACGTAAAGTTTCGACGCACCGGTTTTCAAAGCCTTTTCTTCCAAACCGTCGAGTTCGTCGCCTTGTCCGACATCCGCGCAAAAGCAGACGACTTCCGCGCCGTAAGTTTCCTTGATCCACAAAAGCATCGCGGAAGTGTCGAGTCCGCCCGAATATGCCAGAACTACTTTGTTTATTTTCTTTTCCATAATTGGTTTTTAGTATTTGGTATTTAGTTTTTAGTTAAAAAACCAAAAACTAAAAACTAAATACCAAATACTTATTCTTCAAACATTTCCCAAATCTTTTTCATCGCCGATTTTTGATCTTTGGCATCTTTAACCGCAATAAAAATTGTGTCGTCGCCCGCAATCGTGCCGACTATTTCATTGATATTTGCCGCGTCAATTCTGACGGCGATTGCCGACGCAAGACCGGCTTCGCATTTTGCGACAACTAAATTTTCGCCTGCCGTTTCCAAACTCAAAAGTCCGATAGCGACAGCATTTTGCGGCTTTTGCGGCAGTGAATAAAAACCGTTGACTTTGATTATTCCGAGTTCGTCCAAATCTCTCGAAACACTCGATTGCGTTACGGAGTAACCTTTTTTTTCAAGCAATTTAGACAATTCTTCCTGTATGCCGATTTGTTTTGCACTTATCAATTTTATAATTGCCGATTGTCGAACACCTTTTTGCATAAAATTAAATTATTAAGTAGTCGGACACAATTATCTTATAGAATAGTTGAAGTCCGAAAAATTGATTCTTAAAATACTTCCCACTGCTCCGAGAATCTGTCTGACCGAGTAGTGCAATTGTGCTTTATCAATATAATCTGACGGACTCAGCC
>JBBSIE010000183.1:0-5122 GCA_038232235.1 Pyrinomonadales bacterium
ACTTTCGGCTGGTTAATATGGAATCGCCGATTGGTCAAAGACTACGAAGAAAAGGTCGAAGTTTCCAGAGCTTTTGTCCATTTGGCAATGATTCGCTTGATGCTTAGACAATTGGCTTCTTAAAATTTAAACGGACTCTTAAGCGATTATATTTTTTCGCGTCGCGGAAAATTTTGCCGTTCGATTGATAACACGAAGCCCAGCCGTAATCCGTTCCGTCTTTCAGCGCGTAAAAGGTTTCGTCCGGTTTGTTTGCGCCGAGATGGTCAACGCCTTGATTTGTCGCAAACAGAAAATTGCCGATCCATTTCAAACCGACGGCGTTTCGCAAACCTTTGGCGAAAATGCGTTGGTTTGAACCGTCGGCGTTCATCTCCAAAACCGACGCGCGAACTTTTTCCTTTTCTTCACAGGCGTTGCAGCTTGAACCGACGGAAACGTAAAGTTTGCCGTTTGGCGCAAAGGCAATCGTTCGCGTCAGATGCCAGCCACCGTATTTATAACTCAAGCCGTAATCGGGAAATGTCGCCAGAGTTTGCGGTTTGGTGTCCGTCGGTTTTGTTTCGTTAAGTGTGAATTTACGCCGTGTTAATTTGTCCGTTTCAGCCAGATAAAGCCAGTTTTGTCCGTTTTTATCCGTATAAAACTGCACACTGTTCAGATTTTTTAAGCCGGTTAAATACGGCGTAACTTTTGTAAATTTTCCAGTTTCCAAATCGAATTCACTCAAAATGTAAACCGCACCTTTATTGTTGTCGGTCAAATTATACATATCGGTTACAAAAATTCTGCCGTCGGGAGCTTTGGCGAAAAACCTGACGCGCTTTAAGCCTTCGGCGGCGGGAGTTATTTCGTAATCGGCAGGCAAATTCAAATTAAAAAATTTGCCGTTTTTCAAATTGATTTTGTGCGGCACGAGTTTGATTTGCGCGAATGTCGGAACGAAAAGAATCAGAAGAAGCAGTAATTTTTTAATCATAAACTGTATTTGAAAAACGAAAATTATTTTATAATTCCGGGTTGTTTATTCTGCCTCGTCTTCTGATGACTGGTTTTCTTTTGACATAATAAACCACGCCGGCGCGGCCGTTCAATACTGATTTGAACCGCAGAATTTAGTATTTTGTTATAAACTTCGCTTTTGTCTTTACAATTTACAATTCACAAAAAACGATTTTTACGGCTGCATAAACCCGAGATTGGTCATCGGGAAATTTGCAATATTCGGAAATACAACCGGCATATCCGCCGTGCTTAACCCGTACCAACTTGCCAAAGTTGCCGCGTATTGTTCAACCGAAGTGGTCGGAATCCAGCGTCCGCGGGCGTTGTTGCCGCTGTCGGCATCGTCCGGTCCGTTCATCACGAGCGTCGGATACGGCGTTCCGTTGGAAGTGTTCACGCCGTAAAAATTGCCGCCGTTAACCGCGCCCCCGATGACGAACAGATGATTTCCCCAAGCGTGATCCGAACCGACACTTGCGCCCGAACCCGCCGGATTTAATGTGCGCGAAAAATCCGACATTGTAAATGTCGTTACATTATTTGAAACGCCCTGCATCACCATTTCATCGTAAAAAGCGCGAACCGCCTGACTAAATTGGGAAAGTAAACTGCTTTGAGAATTAACCTGTCCGTTGTGCGTATCGAAACTTCCGAGTTGGACGTAGAAAATCTGCCGGTTAATATTCAAATCACCGCGTTTTTTTATCAAACGGGCAACTTGTTTTAATTGGTTGCCGATGCCCGTTCCCGGAAATGTAACGGTAACTTCCTGAAATGTCGCCAATGCCGAGTTAGCTTGAATAGCTTGATCGGTGATATGGCTGGCTTCTCTGACGTAATTGTTGTTAGTTAAATCCTGCGTTCGCAATTGATGAAAAGCGGCAAGCCGCGCCTGCGATTCCGCCGAAGTATTAAAGCCCTGTGGATTCAACACATTGTTTAAAGAAGTCCCGGCATCGGCAATAGTCATCGGTAAAGTCGTCTGTCCGGCGGTAAAAAGCTGCGCTCCGTTAATCGAAGTTACCATCGGAATCAAGCCGCCCGGATTATCTGCGGGTGTGCGGCGATCTGAGATTCTGCCGCCCCAACCTGTGAAGGAAAAAGTGTCGGAACGCCCCGATTGATACTGTGAAACCTGATCGGAATGCGAAAAAAGCTGAAACGGTCTTTTTATTGAGCCGCTTTGATATTGCGCCCGCGTCATCGGCGCAACCAGCGTTCCGGCGTTGGTTATAATCGCCATTTTATTTTGCGCCCAAAGTTCGTGGATGCCGTTATTGATGCCGCCCGCCACCGTTCCGAGATTCGGATTTAATCCATAGGTTAAATTATTCATTCGCGGCACGGCAATCGGCAGCAGAGCGTTTTGCGCGATAGCCAAACCCTGAGCGTTTCGCGCCGTGCTGTAAGCGGCGTAATTGCTTAATGTCGCGTCGTTATGATTTGGAATAATCGTATTGTTGCCGTCGTTACCGCCCTGCATAAAGATACAAACCAAAGCGCGATAATCATTCGGCGCATCAGTTCCGCCCCGTGCGTCAACTTTTTGCGCCAAAGCACTCATCAAACCGAAATGCTCAATCTGCGTCGCCAGCGTCAGCATACCCAGAGCGCAGCCTGATTTCTTTATAAATTCTCGTCTGTTCTGTGTCATAATTTTTACCTTTGCACCTGATATTGCGACGAACTCGCCGTTAAATAAATAGCTGTTTGCGCCCGAAGCAGCGTGTTTGTACTCGCAATTGCTTGGACAGCCGTTAAAATTGTGCTTTTCATCTGCGCCGACATCGTGTCGTGCATCAATTTTGTATTTAAAGCGTCAACCAATCTGTTGCCGGTTGTGTCCGCCGCCGCTAACGCCTGCATTTCCGATAAGTCAATTGATGTTCCAGACGGCGCATTCGTGCTGACGTTAACTTTCCCGAAAACCATCGTGTTCATAAAATTGGCGCGGGCAATCGCCGTTCCGGTTGTCAAAATACCGAATTCGGGACCGTTGAGAGCCGTTCCCGGAATGATATATTCGGGCGAATAATAATTGAAAACCGTCGGTGATTTAAACGTATTCTGTCCCATCGGCGAAATTATTTGGTTGACGTAGCCGTCGCTTTGTCCGCCGCCGCCGGCTGATTGAACATCGAACTGTCTCAAAACATTGGTCGCCAATTGGACTGGTTCACGTAGTTTGCCGTAATTCGGATCGGTTTTAATATTTCCGCGAGCTTCCGGGTCAAGCAAAATCGCTTTGACAACCGCTTTCAAATCGCCGCGCACATTTGAACCGTTGTTATTAAAAACCGCCGCAGCGCGCCCGACATACGCCGGTGTCGGATCGCTCGTAACCAATTGCTGAATCAAATATCGGCTGACAAAAGGCGCAACATTCGGATGATAAAATATATTGTCCAACGCCTGATCCAATTCCGTCGCGCCGTTTTGATTTGCCGCGATTGTGGTATTGACTGCGTTCGGATAGTTCAGCAGAGTTTTGGAAGTAACGTCGTGATTGCTCTGGTTCAAAATCATCGGGTCTTTATAATTCGGTGCGCCTATCGTTCGGTTTGGGCAGGTCGCGCCGGTTACTTCGCATCTGGTCCAGCCGGTAAATACTTCCGTAAAATTATTGACAGTATCCTGCGTATAAGTCGGAATCGGATTGCCGTTTGCGTCAAGCTGTAAAGTGCCGTCCTGATTGAGCATAAAAAGACCGATTGAGAAAAGCTGGAGAACTTCGCGGGCGTAGTTTTCATTAGGACTGCTTCTCGTGCTTCGCACCATATCCAGATAATCGCCCATTGCCGGATTGAGCGTCATATCATACATCAAGTCACGATAGTTGCCGAAGGCATTTTTCGACAGTTGTTGATGATAACTAATCATCCAGCTTGCCTGCGATATATCAAAGCCGGAAACTACCCAAAGTTCGCTTAATGCCCACGCCACGCGGTGTTTTAACTGCGCGTCGCCGTAAAATGCTTCTTGATAAAACCAATTTTGAATTGGATAAAGTGAATAAAAATCGCGCTTGCAAATCGCATCACAATCAGAAGGAACACCTGTCGGCATCAGCGGAATGTTCGGATAAGGATAAGTCGGATAAGGTTCTTGAAATTGTCCGGCAAGCCACGTCCGCAACCCGAGACGGCGAATTCGCGTATCCAATTCCGATGTCGGTCCGAAAGTCGCCTGTTCCATAAAACGAATGCGGTCGCCTGAATATAAATAACCGACAGAATCAGGTTCGATGTCGCGTGTGAATTTTCTCGGAGAAGTCGGCATCGGTGTCGGAACAGCTCCGGCATCGTCTTTTATTAATGTGCTTTTTCCGATTTTACCGAAAGTCAGATGAACCCGATTGCTCGCCAAACCGCGCCAGACGACGCTCAACAAAAAATCGCCTTTCAGCAAAGGCTGTTCCCAAAATCCGAGTTCGTCTTTTAATCGAATCGTCAGTGCGTAAACACCTTCCCGACCTTTGACAGGTTGAATATCTAAAACAGGAAAGCGATATTGTCGTCCGTTTGCGCCTTCGACATTGACGCGAAAAGCGTTTGCGCCTTCGACATCCATCAAATCCAAATTCGTCACAAAAAGCACGACTTTTGAATTCGGCAAAAATGTTCCGCTTTGGATTTCCGACACATTTCCGCGCCAAAAATTTCCGGTGGGCGTTACCAATGCTCGTGTCGAATTCGGTTCACTTATCAAAATCGGTGTCGGTGAATCGGGATTCGGGTCTTGCGCCAAAATCGGAAATACCAACAGAAACATTAAAAAGCCCGCACTTAAAATCTGCTGCATTAAGCGCGTTTTTCTGTTATTCATAACCCTTTCCTCCAATGATTTTTTGTCTGAATTACTCTTGTGTTCGGGAATTTGATTTTAACGGCATTGCAGGAAAACGCCGTTGGTCAATTTTACACAAATTAGTTTATAAAAGATAGAACTAAAAACACAAGCTATTTTTTTATATTAAAATGCGAATCAAGGGTTAAAACAGAGAATAAATAGAGATGCTGCCAGTTTGCCGTAGCAATGAACGAATAAACCTTCTCCAGACCTGATTTTTGAGCCGTTTTGAACGTCTGTTTTCTCTATTACCCAATTAAACAAAGAC
>JBBSIE010000184.1:0-5069 GCA_038232235.1 Pyrinomonadales bacterium
GAAAGCGCGTCAACGGGTTCGCCGGAGACGAGGATTTCGAGCTTGACGAGATTGCTTTCGACGTAGCCGGAAAGATGATAGTCCAAAGATGCGTAACCTTTGGAAACGCTTTTTAGTCTGTCGTAAAAATCAAGCACGATTTCGTTGAGAGGCAATTCGTAGACGAGCATCACGCGGTTGGCGGTGATGTATTCAAACTTTTTCTGAACGCCGCGCTTTTCGTCTAAAAGCGGCAGAATTCCGCCGAGAAAATCGTCGTTTGTCAGAATTGTCGCTTCGATGAACGGTTCTTCGATTTTGCTGATTCTGCCCGTTTCCGGCATTTTCGCGGGCGAATCAATTTCGACGACTTCGCCGTTTGTCGTCGTTACGCGGTAACGAACGCCGGGCGCGGTTGTAATCAGTTCAAGATTGAATTCGCGCTCCAAGCGTTCCTGAATGATTTCCATGTGCAAGAGTCCAAGAAATCCGCAGCGAAAACCGAAACCGAGCGCGGTTGAACTTTCCGGTTCGTAGAAAAACGATGCGTCGTTTAAGCGCAGTTTGTCCATCGCGTCGCGCAAATCTTCGTATTGCGCCGAATCAATCGGATAAAGTCCGGCGAAAACCATTGGTTTGACTTCCTGAAAACCCGGAAAAGGTGTGTCAACCGGACGCGCGGCTTCGGTGATCGTGTCGCCGATCTGCACGTCGGCGACGGTTTTGATCGAAGCGGTCAAAAATCCGACTTCGCCGACGCTCAATTTGTCAATCGGTGTCGGTGCGGGGCGATTTACGCCGAGCGTTTCGACTTGATATTCGCGCCCAGTGTTGAAAAAACGGATTTTCGTGCCTATTTTGATTGTGCCTTCGATGACGCGAAAAAGCACGATTACGCCGCGATAGCTGTCATACCAACTGTCGAAAATCAAGGCTTTGAGCGGCGCGTTTTTATCGCCTTTCGGCGCGGGAATTTTTTTGACAATCGCTTCCAAAACTTCTTCGATGCCGATGCCGGTTTTAGCAGACGTTAAAACAGCCTCACTCGTGTCTAAACCGATGATGTTTTCGATTTGCTCTTTGATGCGGTCGGGTTCGGCACTTGGCAAATCTATTTTGTTCAAAACCGGAATCAATTCCAAATCGTTTTCGATTGCCAAATAAGTATTTGCCAGCGTTTGCGCTTCAACGCCCTGTGAAGCGTCAACGATTAAAAGTGCGCCTTCGCAAGCCGACAACGAGCGCGAAACTTCGTAGGAAAAATCAACGTGACCTGGCGTGTCAATCAAATTTAAAACGTAATCTTGACCGTCTTTTGCTTTGTAGTCCAAGCGGACGGCGTGCGATTTGATGGTGATGCCGCGCTCGCGTTCTAAATCCATATTGTCGAGCAATTGCGCTTCCATATCACGGTCGGCAACCGCGCCGGTCAATTGCAGAATGCGGTCGGCAAGGGTTGATTTGCCGTGGTCAATATGCGCGATGATTGAAAAATTTCTGATTAAATTCGAATTCATAAACGATTGATAAAATAAGTATTGGTAAAAAATTACAATAGCAAAACTATGCAAAAATCGCACATTTGAAATTTCAGGATAAAATTTTTATTAATTAAACAATTAAAGTGCATCTGTTTTTGCAAACCCGGCGAATAGCCAATTGTAGAGAATTTTTTTTTGCTTTTGCTTAATAGAATAAAATAAGGCAAAGTCAATTTTTATTTCCAAATGCACATTTTTATTACAAAAACGGAAAATAAAAATGTTTGTTTTTAATATCATTCAGGGAGGATCAAAAATAATGTGGAAAATTTTTAGCAGGCGCAGTTTTTATACTGTGTCTTTTTTAGCGGGTTTGACTTTTTTGGCAGGAGCGGCGGACGTGAAAGCCGGAACTGTTCATGGAGTTGCGGATTCCAATCAGCCGATATATTCCGATTCGAATAAGACAAGTAACATTACGAATTCGAAAACGACTGCTCTTGGCACAGAAACGGGTGCGGCGACAAATCTGCTTGATTTTACCGGCGACAAGCGAGCTGATTACGTCGTGTTCCGTCCGAGCAACAACACCTGGTATGTCAATCCGTCGTCGGCGGCTGACAACAAAACATTCAGCGGACAGCCGTTCGGCAATGCCGCCACCGATATTTTGACACCGGGCGATTATGACGGCGACGGCATCACCGATTATGCCGTCTGGCGAAGAACGACCGGCACTTTCTTTGTGCTGCGAAGTTCTGACAATCGGGTTGCCGTTCAGCAGTTCGGGCAGAACGGCGACGAGCCTGTGGCGCGTGATTACGACGGCGACCGCAAGACCGATTATGCGGTGGTCAGACGGACGGGCGGACAATTGATCTGGTTTATCTTAAACAGCTCGACCAACAGTTTCAGAGGCGAGCAGTTCGGATTGGCGACGGACGTAATTGCGCCGGGTGATTATGACGGCGACGGCAAATTCGATTTGGCGGTGTTCAGAGGAACAGGCGATCAGCCGGCAGTATTCTTCGTCAAGCAGAGTTCAAACGGAGCGGTAACGGGCAGACAGTTCGGGTTGGCGAGCGATCTGGTGGTGCCGGGCGATTACGACGGCGACGGCAAAACGGATTATGCGGTAGTGCGGATAGGAACATCATATGAATGGTATATCCTGAGAAGTTCGGACAACAGCATTTATTCGGCGCAACTGGGATCAATGCCCGATCTGCCGACGCAGAACGATTACGACGGCGACGGAAAGACGGACATATCGGTGTATCGTCAGCAGAACTCGACATTCTATGTGATCAAGAGCGGCGGCGGCGTAACATTCAGGACATTCGGAGTGAACGGAGATTATCCGGTTGCCAGTTACGACACACACTAAAATTAATTTGCGGCAGCCGCGCCGCGTTTCGGAAAAAAACGGCGCGGCTGCCAATAATTTTGGTTTTATAAACAAGACAGAATAAGAATTTACCGTTTCCCTTGATATACTTTTTGGAATATACAGCCAAAATTTTTCGATATATTTATTTGACTGCTTTATAAACTAATGTGTGGAAATTAATTATTTTCTCAAATTATTTGCAATTTATCTTGATTTATTTATAAATAACCACTATAAATAAGTCAGTAAGTATTAAAATATCGGAAAAATCGTGTTTGAGTTTTGACGACATCAAACAGAACTAAAAGAAAATTCACTTAATTTGCATCTATTCTGTCAATTACAGCGAATAGTATATTTGAATAGCAAAATTACGTTTATCTTACAGATTTATATTTATTTTCGACATTCGATTGCAAAATGAAACTAAAACTTTCATTTTTTATAATTTCAGGGAGATTCAAGTATTTATGGGGAGATATTTTTATAAGCATAGTTTCATCGCCGTGCCTTTTTTATTGGGATTATTCTTTTTCGCCGGGCTGACGGATGTTCACGCGGCGAAAAATTTTGGTCTGACGACAACTAATCAATTAGTTAGTTTTAATACGCCATTTCCGGGAAATGTAACCACCATCGGTCCGATTACAGGGTTACAATCGGGTGAAAGCATTTTGGGAATTGATACGCGTCCCGTAACCGGCGAACTTTATGGTTTGGGGAGTACAAGCCGAATTTACAAAATTAATAAAACGACCGCTGTGGCAACCGCCGTCGGCGGGGCGTTCACTCCGGCTTTGAGCGGAACAAATTTCGGATTCGACTTTAATCCGACGGTTGACCGCATTCGCATCGTCAGCAATACGGGACAAAATTTGCGGGCGAATCCGAACGACGGTACCGTTATCGTTGACGGAACGCTTAATCCCGGATCGCCGAGTGTAACGGCAGCGGCTTATTTCAATAACTTTGCCGGAGCGACTTCAACGATTCTTTATGTAATTGACACGGCTAACGACACACTTTACCAGCAAAATCCGGCTAATTCAGGAACACTTGTACCAGTCGGTTCACTTGGAGTGGACGCAACCGGCGTTAACGGATTCGATTATAATTCAGGCGATAATACCGCACTCGCGGCTTTAACGGTCGGCGGTGTTTCAGGTATTTATAAAATTGATTTGGTATTCGGAACAGCGACGCTGATTGGACAGATTGGCGGCAATCTGACTTTGCGCGGCTTGACGGGCGATATTGCTCAACAGACGCAGAGTTTTACCGCTGTCGGATTAACGACAAGTAATCAACTGGTAACTTTCAGTACCACGCGCCCCGATATAATAATTAGCACGGTGTCAATTACCGGACTTCAGGGCGGCGAAAATATTGTCGGGATTGATTTCCGACCGGCAGGCGGGCAGCTTTTCGGTATCAGCAGTTCAAGTCGTGTTTATGTAATCAACACCACTACCGGCGCAGCAACTTCCGTCGGAACTTTGACGACCGCCTTGAGCGGAACTTCTTTCGGCATTGACTTTAACCCGACGGTTGACCGTATCCGCATCGTCAGTGATGCCGACCAAAATCTGCGGGCAAATCCGAATGACGGATCAAATGTAGTTGACGGCACATTAGCTTACGGCGCAGGCGACCCGAATGCGGGACAAAATCCGAATGTCGTAGCCGCTGCTTATACTAATAGTTTTGCTAATGCAACAACCACTTCGCTTTTCGATATTGATTCAAATTTAGATATTGTCGTCCAACAAAATCCGGCAAACGCGGGAACGCTTCAAACTATTACACCGTTGGGTTTAGACGCTACGAACAATGTCGGATACGACATAGAAGGCGGATCTAATACGGGATTTGCCGCTATTCAATTAAACGGTGATTCGTCATCCAAGTTTTATATTATCAACACGAGTCCGATGTCTCCGGCAACTTTCATCGGTTTAGTCGGCGGTCAAGCCAATCGTGTGCTTTTGAGTGGTTTAGCCATTGTTCCGGGCAGCAGCACCGCCGTACCAAATAGACCTGCCGCGCTTAATTTGTTAGATTTTACCGGCGATGCGCGTGCCGATTATGTTGTTTTCCGTCCGAGCAATAACTTCTGGTATATCAATCCATCTTCGGCGGCAAATAATCTGATGTTCACCGGACAACCGTTCGGTAACGCCGCCACCGATATTTTGACACCGGGCGATTATGACGGCGAC
>JBBSIE010000185.1:0-4954 GCA_038232235.1 Pyrinomonadales bacterium
ACACGGCGGGCGGCACGTCGCTGTCGGCGGTCGTTCCGTCGTGGGCATCCGAAGGCGGACGCGACAAACTGCTCGAACGGCTCAAAGACCCGGCGATTCGCCAGCGGCTCAAAAACGAAATAAAAACCGAATCGCCCGGATGGTGGAACATCGTCGAAGCAGCGGGCGGCTGGGATAATATCGTCGTCGTCGGCACGGGAAACAAAGACAATGACCGATTTAACAACAAAAGCGTGGCTCAGATTGCAAAAGAATGGAATAAAGAACCGGCTGACGCGGCTTTCGATTTGATCGTGCAGGGCAACGCGCAAGCCGGTGCGCTCTATTATTTAATGAGCGAACCGGACATCGAAACCGCGATCAAATTTCCGTGGGTCAGTCTCGGAAGCGATGCGGCAGCCTCTCCTAAATTGGCTGATCCGAATACCGTCGGAAACGGACATCCGCGCAGCTACGGCAATTTCCCGCGCCTGATCGCCGAATATGTGCGCGAGAAAAAAGTTTTGACGCTGCCCGACGCGATCCGCAGAATGACTTCGTGGTCGGCGACGCAGCTTCGTCTGCCGGATCGCGGAGTAATTAAAGAAGGATTATGGGCAGATGTCGTGATCTTTGATTATGACAAAATTCAAGATAACGCGACTTACGAATATCCCTACAAAACTCCGTCGGGAATCAATTATGTGCTGGTCAACGGCGAAGTCGTCGTCGAAAACGGCAAACATACGGGCGCGAAACCGGGGAAAATAATCTATGGTCCCGGCTACAAAAAATAATGATTCCGAAAATGGAAACTTCGATAGAAATTCGTCCGATTGCATCAATCGCCGAAATGCAGGCGGTTGAAGAACTCCAAAAAGAAGTTTGGGGAATTCCCGATATTGAAGTCGTTCCCATTTCGCAAATGGCGGCGGCGATAGCGGCGGGCGGCTGTTTATTGGGCGCGTTTGATAATGGAAAATTAGTCGGATTTGCTTACGGGTTTATCAGTTACGAAAAAGGACAAATGGCGCATCATTCGCATATGCTCGCCGTCAAGCCGGAATATCGCAACTACAAACTCGGCGAAAAATTAAAACGGGCGCAGCGCGAATTTATTTTGCAGCAAGAAATTAGTTTGATGTCGTGGACTTTTGACCCGCTGCAAAGTTTGAATGCCTATTTCAATTTCAATAAATTAGGCGTGGTTTCAGATCAATATTTTGTCAATTTTTACGGCGAAGATGCGCCGAGTTTTCTCCATCAAAACGGCACGGACAGACTTTGGGTAATTTGGAATTTGTCGGAAGAAAAAACTTCGACGGCAACTGATATTGAAAAAGTTAAACGGTTGGTGAAATTAAGTGAAAATAATGTTTCGCAGGTTTTTGATTTAGCTGAAGAAGATGAGCAAATTGCGATAGAAATTCCGGCGGACATCAACGAACTGCAAAAACAAAATGCTAAATTAGCTTCCGAATGGCGGACGGCTACTCGAAAGGCTTTTGTTGAAGCGATTAACAAAGGCTTTTTAGTTGAAAATTTTTACCGAATAAATCGCGGCGACCAAAAACTCGGAGTGTATTTATTGACGCGAAAAAATTAAAGTTTATGAAAGAAATAAAAAATAAATTAACGCGGCGTGAAATGCTCAAGCGTTCGGTATTGGCAGGTATTGGCGTGGCTGCCGCGCCGATGTTAAATCTCGGTCATTTCCAACTTTTCGCCGGTTCTGCCAAAGAATATTCGGCGCGGGCGATTGATTTGGTCAGGCAATCTACCGTCATTGATATGTTGAGTGTGATGACGCTCGATTTTGATAAACAAGACAAGTGGATGGCTGATCCCGAAAGTTTTACGTCCGCCGATTTGCAGCCGTTCAAGGATTCGGGCATCAACATTATTCATCCGGCAATCGGCATCGGCGGAATGGGTTCTTACGATACCGCGCTGCAATTTTTCGCGTTTTGGAACGGATTTATCGCCAATCACGATCAAGATTTTATGCGGATTGACAGCCCGAACGATTTTGCTCAGGTGAAAAAATCGGGCAAATTAGGCGTTATTCTCGGACTGCAAAATTCCGACCAATTCCGCAAACCGGACGACGTTAATTTTTTTCGCAATCTCGGACAGCGCGTTTCGCAATTAACTTATAATTCACGAAATTTCATCGGCAACGGCTCGACCGAACGGCACGACGACGGCATTTCTGATTTCGGCGCGGCGATTATTGAGCGAATGAACAAAGTCGGGATGGCGGTTGACGTTTCGCACTGCGGCGACCAAACGACGCTCGACGCTTTTGAAATTTCCAAAAAACCCGTGCTGATTACACATTCAAACTGCCGCGTTCTGGCGGGCGGACATCCGCGCGATAAAACCGATGAAGCGATCAAAAAAGTCGGCGCGGCGGGCAGCGTGATGGGAATTACCGGTGTGCGGATGTTTGTTAAAGCAACCGAGCCGACGACTATCGAAGACGTTCTCGATCATTTTGATCACGTCAGAAAACTAATCGGCGCGGAACATCTCGGAGTCGGCAGCGATATAGATTTATACGGTTACGATTCGATGCCGCCGGAACTTAATAAAAGACTGCGTGCGGGTTACAAAGGCAGTTACGGTTTCCGCGAAAAAATTGACATCGAAGGCTTAAATCATCCGAAACGAATGTTCGATCTGACCGAAGGACTTATCCGCCGTAAATACAGCAACGCGGATATACAAGGAATACTCGGCGGCAATTTTGCGCGGGTTTTGAAAGAGATTTGGACAGTTTAAATAAAACGGCAAATGGTATTTTTTAGGGAGAAAACATTATGAAATTTCAATCACGGGCGAGTAATTTTATTTTTCTAATTCTGTTGCTATTCATCGGTTCGTTGTCCGCCGTCGCACAAAACGCGCCCTTACAAGGGTTTGACGATTACGTCAACAAAGCCATCAAAGATTGGGAAGTTCCGGGCGTGGCGATTGCCGTCGTCAAAGACGACAAAGTTGTTTTTGCAAAAGGCTACGGTGTGCGCGAACTCGGCAAACCGGAAAAGGTTGATGAAAATACGATGTTCGCCATCGGCTCATCTTCCAAAGCGTTTACCGCCGCCGCGATTGCGATGCTGGTTGACGACGGGAAACTCAAATGGGACGACCACGCAACCAAATATCTACCGGGTTTTCAACTCTTCGATCCGTATGTTACGCGCGAAATGACCGTCCGTGATTTGCTGTCCCACCGCATCGGATTGGAGCGCGGCGATCAGCTTTGGTATGCGACGGATTACAGCCGTGATGAAATTTTGCGCCGAATTCGGTATTTACAGCCGTCTTCGAGTATGCGTTCAAAATTCGGTTATCAAAATATAATGTTTCTCGTCGCCGGACAAATCGTGCCGTCAGTGACGACCAAAAGTTGGGATGATTTTATTAACGAACGCATTTTCACGCCGCTCGGAATGAAGGACACCAACACGAGCATCAGATTGCTGAAAGGTAAAACGGACGTTGCCGCACCGCATCAGACGATTGACGACAAAGTTCAGCCCGTCCCATACCGAATGATTGACAACATCGGTCCCGCCGGTTCGATCAACTCGAACGTCGTTGATATGGCACAGTGGGTTCGCTTGCAGCTTAATGACGGAAAGTTTGACGGGAAACAACTTATCAGTGCAAAAAGCGTCAATGAAATGCACTCGCCGCAAACGATTATACCGCTCGAAGGCACGATGAAAACGATGTATCCCGACGCGCATTTTTTGAGTTACGGAATGGGCTGGTTTTTGAGCGATTTTCGCGGCAAAAAACTCGTCGAACACGGCGGCGCGGTTGACGGAATGCGGGCGGAAGTGGCGTTGATACCGGAAGAAAATATCGGCTTGGTGATTTTAACAAACAGAGGCGGAACGATACTTCCGCAGCCGCTCGCCTATAAAATCTTCGACGCGTTTCTCGGCACCAAAGAGCAGAGAGATTGGAGCGCGGAAATGTTAAAGACGATGAAATCGCTCGAAACACAAGGCAAAGCCGCCGCGAAAATGGAAGCCGCACGAGTTAAAGGCACTTCGCCGTCTTTGGATTTGGAAAAATATGCGGGTGATTACACGAGCGAAATGTATGGCGACGTGAAAATCTCACTTGAAAACGGCAAGTTGACGGCAAAATTCGGACCGAATTTTACGGGCGAATTGGAACATTGGCATTACGACGTTTTCCGCGTGAACTGGCAGGACAAAGTGGAAGGCAAAGCGTTCATCAGTTTCCGGCTCAATCAGCAGGGCAAAGTCGCCGAAATGAATATGGCAGGAATGGGCGATTTTTCGCGTGTGCCTGAGAAAAAGTCTGCAACCGCGGGTAAATGAAGTTTATAAACAAATCCGAATCAAAGATTTACGATTGAGGTCGCCAAAGGCGATAAACATTATAGCCTAGCGAGAATCGCTAGGGATCGTAACAAAACAAACGCCGTCGCTGAAAGCGACGAACAAAAATATGCCGCATTCGTGGGATTGACGTTTGATTGTTACTCGCTTTCAGTGAGCGTGTGATTTTATTTCAGCTCCTATGGTTTCGGCGAAAAACGCCTGCACCATAGGCTTCAATGTCGGTCATCTTCGATGACAAAATCCAAAATCGCATGAGATAAATTGATTAATATTTGGTGAATCTATTCAAGGAAAATTTATATGTATAAAATTTTTAACATCGCAAACCAACTGACCGCGCTCGCCGCAATTTGCTTGTTATTTGTTTCATTCGCACCGGCACAAACCGTCGCCGCGAAACTGACTGATCAGCAAATAACCGCCAAGGCTGACGAATATATGAACGCCGCCGTTAAAGTTGACGGTTTCAGCGGTTCGGTTCTCGTGGCGCGTAACGGGAAACCGATCTTCAATAAAGGTTACGGAATGGCGAATATCGAACTCGGTGTGCCAAACTCGCCAAACACGGTTTATCGTTTGGGTTCGGTGAC
>JBBSIE010000186.1:0-4814 GCA_038232235.1 Pyrinomonadales bacterium
TCTTGAGCTGTTTCCCAGACTCGTCTTTTCCCGATACAACTAATAAGCGTCCTTGTTAGTTGAAAAGCTGCTGATTGTCAAGATACAAGCTGTTTCGCCCTCACGTCCATTGATTTGTTAGATTTACTTCCGCCATTCAAGTCGCATTATTATCTTTTTCTCTCTCTACATACAACAACTCTGTGGTTCGTTCTGTTACACTCGGTATCGGTTCAAGATACGAGTCGTTGAGAAGTTTTGCGGGCGTTTCATATTCCGGCATCTCTTCCGGCGGCTGTAACCGATTCTTGACAGCCGTCTCTTTCAGAGAGTTGGCATAATTGAAAAAGAATACTGCTAAAAGTCCGCAAATGATAATCGTTAAAAATGCAAGTCCGCCAAGGATTTTACCTTGCGCCAGCATCATGTTGAAAATTATCATATAAAACAAAGCTCCTCCACCGACAACCCCGACACCACTCAAAGCAATAACGCCAAAGCGTTCAAGTTTCTCTTTTCGCCTCTCAAGGCTTTGGTCAATCTTTGCTGGAATCTGTTCGACAAGCGACTGCGCGGTTTTCTCCAGACTCAAGCCGCAAGAACGACAAAACTTTTGTTGCGTAGAATTTTTGCTTCCGCAATTAGGACAGAACATATTTACCTCCGAGCGCAGAAATTGTTAAATAACTTACGCTTCGAGTTAAGCTAAAGTTATGATTATCGGTTTTCACTTCTCAAAATTACGCACTGTCAAAAGTAAATCTAACTTTGAATTATACGGAAACAGTTTCCGTCTTTTTCTGTTCATTGTTACACTAAGTTTCCGCTTTTCGCAAGAAAAATTTGCTTTTTTTTGAGGTTTTATCATAATTCAAGTGTCCGTTAAATAAATTCAAAGGACATCCGTTAAATTAGTTCAGCCGACATCCGTTGAATTAGTTCAGCCGACATCAGGGTTAAAAATTATGTCGGCACTTCTTAATCAATTTTTCCGTTTTATCGGTTGCGTCTTTCTGCATCGTTGGTAAAACGTGGCTGTAAGTGTCGAGCGTTAAGACGATTGAAGCGTGTCCGAGTCTTTCCGAAACGACTTTTGGATTTTCACCGGCGGACAAAAGCAGAGTTGCCGTTGTATGTCTTAAATCATACATTCTGATTTTCGGAAGTTTGGCTTTATCTCGAATCGGTTTGAAATGTCTGCGTAAAAGGTTGCCGTGAAGCAAAGGCGTTCCGATTTCAGAAGCAAAGACTAAATCATAGTTTTCATAATCCGCGCCAAGTTTCAATTTTTCTTCAAGTTGTTTGCGTCTGTGCGTTTTGAGAACATTTATCGCCGACTTTGAAATTGGTATGCTTCGACGGCTTTTCTTTGTTTTAGGTTCGGTAAAGATAAAACCGCCGCCCTTTTTAGCGACTAACGCACGTCTGACGGATATTGCACTATTTCCAAAATCAACATCTTTCCATTGCAAAGCAAGATATTCTTCCGGGCGCATACCTGTTTCGATTGCCAAAAGAAAAACCGCATAAAATTTATCGTCTTTCGCCGCGTCAAGAAATACTGCCGTTTCTTCCGGTGTGAAATACATCATTTCCGGCTTTTCCATTCTCGGAAGTTCGCAAAGATCGCACGGATTTTGCATCAGCATTTTCCATTTGACCGCTTGCTTAAAAGCCGGTGAAAGGACGTTGTGAACGTGCCGAATAGTTTTCGGCGAATAGTTCGCCTTTTTCATATCGTTGTAAAGTTTTTGAACTTCGTAGGCTTGAATGTCCGAAAGGCGTTTTGTGCCAAGTATTTTTCTAACGTGGCAATTCAAAAGAGATTCGTAATTGTCGAAAGTTCGCGCCCGAAGTTTGTTTTTTGCGATTTCTTGAAGCCAACGATCAAGAAATTCATTCAATGGCATCAAAGCCGGTTCAACAAAAATGCCTAAATTTATCTCGCGTATTTTTGCAGTTCCTTAGTTTCTTTGGCGGTTAAATTATCTGCCATAATGTAACTTTGCTAATTATGCTGATTTTTTCTTCGGTAATTTCTTTTTCGATTAATTTATTCAAAGGTAGTGTTGTGTTTTAGAGCAAGGGCATAACGCAACTCATCAATTTCTTTTGCTAATAATTTAGCTTGTTGAGATATTTCGTTTTCGATCAAAACAATTTCTTGTAAAATAGTCTCAATTTCCATCTTTGATTCGTCAAAATGATTGACAATATTGTTTTTACAGAAACTAAAGAATTGAGAATTGTTAAATTGGAAACTTGAATCAAGGTTTAGCAAATTGTAAGCAGTCATTCTTACTAAAATTTTTTTGAATGTATTAGGAAATTGGCTTATATTAAGAAAAGTTCTCTCAAAAACTTGTCCGGCGTATAATTTAAGTATTTCATCAAACACTTTTTCATTGAATTGATTAGGGTCTGTGAATCCTTCTCTGTACATTGTTTCGCTATACAATCTCCGAATTCTTCTTTCAAACTCTGGTGAACATTCAATTAATATTTCAAATTCTACAAAATGGTTGAAAAATTTATCAATCAATTTATTGAATTTTTTTATCTGTAAATGAACTTCTGGAAAAGTTCTTAAAAACTGTATAGCAGTTAAATTTGAATTCAATTCTTTCCACCTAAAAATATCAAAAAAAACTATTGTTTCCTCAATTAGTGGTATATCACCAAAGCGTTCATTATCAATATCAAAGCTATTCTCTTCAAAACTTTTTGCTGTTTTTTCCAATACGGCAATCGAATCATTTAAGTATTGTTTGCACCAACTTTTTACAACATCGCTCATATTCGGACTTGTCCGTCCCCAAAGAAAAGCCAAGTAATGATGTGGCGCAGGAACACTTTGAGAACCTTGCCGATAATAATAAATTTGATCTTTTAATGAACGATGCGGTGCTAAATCGCTATCGTAAATATCAATAGAAATTACTGTTTTATCATCACCAATCTTTAATTTTGTTTCTTCTAAAAGTGAAACTTCCAAAACGCGGAAATCTGGAAGTCTAAACTCAAGCAATTTGGGAATTATATCTTCAATCCAAGCCTTTTGTGGTTGAAACACAAAAAACCTGAAGTATCTATCAGCATCAGTCTTCGTCCTCGTGATTATCGGCGTAAGCGCGGGCTAAATCAAAATCTATGCGTTCGTTGTGGTCTAGTTTCAGATAGTCTTCGTAAGTGAATTCTTTTCCCTGCCACATTCCGAAAACTTTCCCGCGTCCGTCGTTGGGTTTAACTTTTTCGCCCGCCGCTTTTCCCGTTACGTCTTCGAGAATCAAAGCGGCAATCTGCAATTTCTCGCTGTCCGGTAAAGGCAGGATTGTGTTTTGATAAATTTCCTGAATCGTATTTTGCATAAATTTCACCTCGCTTCTAAATAATATCACGCCTTTCCTTCGACAATCTTTATCTCGTCAGTCAAATAAACAATGCAGAAGCCCGCACGTCAGTAAGGGCGTGAAATGGCGTAAAAGGACATAATACTTAATCTTCGATTTCAAAAGGTAAATCATCCTGGCTGTAAAGAACATATTCAATCGCTAACTCAACGTGGCGCGGCTTCCATAGATATCGGCGGCTTCTGCCGCGCGACCAAATTTGAAGCTGTTTGGAAACAAGATTCTCTTTTCGCAGTTTTTTAGTTGAATAAGCCTTAAAAGCGTCAACTATTCTTTCAGGTTTAGCTTGTGCCGAAACAACTGTGTGAACGTGATTGCTCCGCGCATTTATTGCTTGCAGACGGTAGCCGCGATGTTCGCAAACTTCTTTAACCGCAGATTCAACCGTTAATCGTTGTAAATGATTAAGAATAATCGCAGGCTGTTTCAATTCATTTTGCATTGCTTCGTTTAATTGTTGGTTTGGAGCAATATCCGGCATTCCGTAGATATTTTTTCCGCGCCGGTCAACCGAATGCCTGTCATCGCCGTGAAGCCACGTTCCGAAAGTGCGAAAGGTCAGCAAATACGCCAAAGGAAACTCGTTATTCTCGTAAATTTCAAATCCGTAATCGTCTAACATATTAATTAAATGCAGAAACACGCGCGTCAGTAAGTTAATTAAATGCAGAAACACGCACGTCAGTAAGTGTGTCCAACGCTAAGGAAAACGCCCTTACTAACGTGCGGGCTTCTGCATTATTTTCCCTCGACAATCCGAATCTCGTCGTCGGTCAAATCGTAAAGCCGATAGACGAGCGTATCAATTTCATCTTCCAACGCTTGCGTGTCTTTGCCTGCTTTCTTTAATTCAAGGATTTGGTCAACCAGCGCGACGAATGGTTGTTGGTCTTTTTCTTCGATTTTTGGAATTGGAAATTTTCTTAGGTCTTCTAATATCAATTTGGGAAACATCAACCTTTCCGATTTAGCCGTATTTTTCATGAAATAATAAGACATCACTTTACTGTTTATTAAACCCAAAATATATTTTAAGGAAATTTCTTGTTGTTCTTTTTCAATAATTGCAATGTTACTTCGGTTAAAAAGATATGTTTGTTCTGTGTATGCGGCAATTATTGAATTCGGGTGTTTTCCTGCAATTTCTCGGATAATTATTTTCTTGTTTTCAAATATATTGAAAGTTCTTGGGGCAGCTAGATTATCTCCATACTTGAGAAAAGCACCATTCCATTTAAGAAAATACCGACTAACATCTTTCCCGTCTAAATATTCAAAAGTTTTTTCATCAAATTTATAAGAATAGTCGTAAGGTCTATTTTTAACATCTTCGCGGGTTTGTTTCGGGGTTCCTTTTCCTGTTTCATAAGCCTGCAAACCGGCTTTAATTGAAACCAATTCATCTAGTTTTTTTGATACAGAAAA
>JBBSIE010000187.1:0-4791 GCA_038232235.1 Pyrinomonadales bacterium
ATTGTGGACTGACAACATACTATATCCATACCCCCCAATTCCTAGAAAAAGAGCTGTAAGTAATGATATAATAATGCCAAACGTGAAATCGGACACGAATGCAAGTATAAATTCTTAATCTACCTTGTGTCAAGTAGATAACTACCTTGTTTTTTATCTGCAATCGGTAAAATTAGTTGTTGCTGTTTTTTTATTTGATTCTTGACCTTTGCACAACTTGTCGCAACTGCATCAACCATGTCCTCTAATTCATCATCATAAGTTGTGGTTGTAACGCCAGCTAAATCCGTCGGCATCCGAAATTCATTTTCTTTAGATTTTGGAACTAAGATAAAACACTTTTCTATTCCCAAAGCCCCAATGAACAGTCCTAATTCAAATAAAACATTATCTCGCACAACACTATATGTATTTTCTCTGATTGTCGTTTTATCATCCTTATGAAAAATAAATACCGCATAATCTGCGTCTTTTGTTTTTTCAATTAGAGCAGAAATGGTTATGGAAGAGAGATCAAAGGCATTGTCCCACAGTTTTGGTCTTGCGTCGTGTTCTAATTTTATGGCTACTGCCTCTGCGACACTTACTCCCTCACCAGATGATGCTATAAAAATGTTTGGCTTATCACTCATAATTTTGTTTCCGATATATTAAAAGTCTATTTATTAAATCAAAAATTACTTGGAAAATTATACTAAACTTCCGTATCAAAAACTTTTCCAAAATAGTCCGCAATCTCGCTCGATATTTGTTCACGTTTTCGTTCTTCGATTCCCGCCAATTCCTTCGCCAGATTTTTCTTAAATTCGATCTGCATCTGCCGTGCGATTTGAATGCGCTGCGCTTGCGGCGAACCTGCGCCGTGCATTGATTCGGTCAGATAGCCGACGGCGTTTCTGCCCAAAGTCATATTTTCAATCAGCCGCAAAATCCGCATTCGGTTTTCGGTGGAAACATCGGCGCGACCTTTGAGATATTTTTCCAGCAATCCGCCGACTTCTTCGCTGCGAAAATCTTTTTCAGACGGCATCGTAACAACCATTCCGCCCGCCAAATCCTGCGCCAAACGCCCGATTTCGTAAGGCATTTTCGTAACGTGATGTTTGCAGACGTTGGCGATCATATCGTCATTTATGTATGCGCCTGATTTTGTCGGTTTCGATTGATACGACGAAGCGATTCCCGTTGCATAAATCGTTTCGTTGAGATGCGTCATTTCAACCAATTTATCTTTGATGTGCGAGGCTTTTTCCACGCCGTTGTAATCGGCAATCTGCGCCGCCGCGCCGATTAAAACGTCGCCGACACCGCTTTTGCAGACGTAACTTCGGCGATGATAACAAGTAAATCTTTCGACCAGCATTGACGCAAATTCGGTTTCGCCGTCCATAAATATAAGCTCATTCGGGATAAAAACATTATCAAGAATAACCATCGCTTCCTGTCCGCCGAAATTCGCGTTGCCGACATCAATCGTGCCGCCTTCCATTGCGCGGGTGTCGCACGATTGGCGACCGTAAATATACGTAATTCCTTCCGCTTCAACCGGAATCGCGCCGACAATCGCGTAATCTTTATCGTTTTCGGTCAATCGCATCGTCGGCATAATTATCAGCCAATGCGAATTCAAACAGCCCGTTTGATGAGCCTTTGCGCCCGAAACATATACGCCCTTTTTGGTTCGCTTTGTGATTTGAACAAATAAATCAGGATCGCTCTGCTCGTGCGGCGACAAACTTCTATCGCCTTTGACATCGGTCATCGCGCCGCCGATTACTAAGTTTTGCGTTTGAACTTCCTTGATAAATTCCTTTAATCTCGAGTGATAATCGGTTTGAAATTTCTCGTCAATCTCAAAAGTTACCGAATAAAGCGAATTGAGCGCGTCCATTCCGACGCATCTTTGAAAACAAGTTCCCGTAAGTTGTCCCAAACGCCTTTGCATTTTATTCTGCAAAACAACGTCGTCGCGGTTCATCACGATATTTAGAAAACGATTGACTTTTTTACCTGTTAAATGTGATTCCGCAGAAGCTAAATCCGGTTCGCGCTCCGCTAAATTGTAAGTTTCGGCGACGGCGTTAATGCTCGGACGAATCATCGGATGGTCAACAATTTCTTCGACGATTTCGCCAAACAGATAGACTTTTAATTTGCGCCCGCGCAAAGAATTTATGTAATCTTTGCTCGTTACGATTGGCTTTTGCTTTTGTGCTGCTGTTTTCATAGACATATTTGTAGTTTCAAAATCTTGCGGTTTGACGGAAAACCTGCAAATGGGGACAATAGAAGCGCGTTTTCAGGAATTAGCTTTGTCGCTTTTAATCAAATATCTTATTGCTGAACTTTATAAGTTTTAACCCGTTTCGACAAGTTAAAATCGCGCTGAAAAATTCAATCAATCGGCTTTCATCAAAACATAAAAAATGTCAGAAATTTTAACAAACAAAGAAAATTCAATTTTTACAATCACATTAAACCGTCCCGAAAAGCGCAACGCCTTGAACGATGCGTTGATAAACGAATTAAAAACCGCTTTGCGCGAAGCCGACAAAGACGAAACGCTGTGCGCCATTATAATAAAAGGCGCGGGCAAGGATTTTTGTTCCGGTGCGGATTTGTCCGCGCTGCAAAAGATTTCTGAAAGTTCGGTTTTGGAAAATCTGGAAGACGCGGAAAATTTGATGGAGTTATTTTCTCTCATCAGAAAAATAAAAATTCCCGTCATCGCCGCCGTTCACGGACGCGCATTAGCCGGCGGCTGTGGTTTGGCGACGGCTTGCGATGTTGTTTTAGCGAGCGAGTCGGCGCGTTTCGGTTATCCTGAAGTGAAAATCGGTTTTGTTCCGGCAATGGTGATGGCGATTTTGCGGCGCAATCTTTCGGAAAAACGCTCGTTTGAACTGATTACCAGAGGTTTCGATTTTTCCGCCGCCGATGCCGAAAAATTCGGTTTGATAAATCACGTTTTTTCCGATGAAAATTTTGAAAGCGAAGTTTCAAAATTCGCCGCCGAATATGCAAAAGTCAGCCGTTCAGCAGTTATTTTGTCGAAAAAACTGCTTTATCAAATGGACGGAATGACTTTCGATGCGGCACTCGAAGCGGGCGCGGAAGTAAATACAATTGCGCGTTTAACCAAAGATTGCCAAAAGGGGATCGCAAAATTTTTGAGTAAATAAACTTCCCTTTTTCTACTCTGCGGCTTGGCGTGAAATTATCTTTCTAAAAGTTGGAATCGCATCAATTGGATTTTAATTTTCGACACTTATTTCAATATCCTTAAATGTTTGATTGTCAAAAAAATCCGACGCAAAAACCCGTAAAGTATAGTTTCCGCTTGGTAATTTACCGGCATCAAAAAAATCTTCACGCGCCGCGTCGCCGCCCACTTCATTGGTTACGATATAATCAAAAAACGTCTGCGGTGTGTAACCCGATTGGCTTCCCTTCGCATAAACCAATTTTACAAAATCAGAATCAGGCATTCGCGCAAAAGAAATTGTTGATTTCATATCAATAACCGACATTTTATCTTTGAGAATTTGATAGCCGAGCTTATAAACGCCGAGTTTTCTGTGTCCGGCGTTTCCGTCCATTTGGTCAAAAGCGCGAACGACGATTCGCGTTTTTCCGTCGAATTTGACGGGCGTTTTATCTCTTTCCGGTTCAATTTCGCGCCAATTTTCATCATACAGCGTAACTTTTTCAATCGTCGGCGCAACCGAATCAACAATTCCCGGAAGTATCAAAGCGTCGAGCGCGTTCATTTCCGCGCCGCTTCTGCCGGCGATTAAATGAACGTGATTTAGTGAATTTAGCGTGCCAATCGCTTCGCCGGCTTCAAATTTTGTGCCGCGCGGAACACGCAAATTTGTCAGTTTTTTATCGCTGTTTAACTTAAATTGAAAGCGTTCGTCATCAAAAATTTTGCCGTCTTTTTCTCGCCCCAAACGAATGTGAATGTAACCGAGTGTCGGCATTCTGATGAGTTCGCGCTTTGTGTCGAAATTTTGTACTGCGAGCGGTTCTAAAACTTTTTCCGTGCGGACAAAACGCGCTGTTTCGCCGTAACCGCCGGCAATATCTAGTCCGTTGTGAAACCAAACTTGAGAAGTGTCATCTTTTAAATCACCGCGAATTTCGCCGAGCGTTCCGGCAATCTCGCGCCTTTTTTCCGGCGGATTGTAAGTCCAGCGCGGTTCGCTCAAGGAACGGAATTCTTCGGGCGAAAAGCGCAGATTTTCGATTTCAGGTTTCGTGATTTCCCTGCCGATTTCCGCGCCGTCGAACACACGAACGACTTGATTATCAGAATCGGCGACAAACAAATTTCCGTTTTCTCCTATTGCCAAACCGCTTGGACGGTTAAATTTGGCAAAGTGCAAATCTCCGTCGGAAAATCCGCGCCTTGTGTCGGAAACGGTTTCGACCAGCGGGAAAAATCTGCGCCCGATTGACCGGATCGAATTTCCGTCCGCGATGTAAATCACACCGAAATCATCAACTGCAATTGCCGTCGGTTGAACAAAACTCGCTTCAAATAAAAGTCCGTCAACCGAATCTTTCACGCCGTTTCCGGCAAAAGTAGAAGTTTTCCCCGTCGGTTCGACAACGCGTAAGCGTCTATTTCCGGCATCAGCAACTAAAATTTGGTAATTATCTACTTGACACAAGGTAGATTAAGGTGTATTCTGTATGTATGATGAATCGCCGTTATCATTATCATCTTTATTTTTGTTGGCTTTTGCGCCTCTTGTCTGCGATTCTGCTACCGTTTTCAATTCTTCG
>JBBSIE010000188.1:0-4720 GCA_038232235.1 Pyrinomonadales bacterium
AATCAGTACGGAAAAACTCGCTGAAATTTTAGGCGAAAAAATAACGGTTGCGTCCGTGCCGGGCGGTTTGTATTCAAAAACCGTAGCCGAATGCGCCGCAGAAAACGGAATTGAATTTCTATTTAATTCCGAGCCGACGACCAATGTCCAGCGAATTGGAAATTGTCTGATTTTCGGGCGTTACGCGGTGCAAAATTGGATGAAAGCGATAGAAGTTTCGGCAATTGCCGGCGGAAATTTGTCGCCAAGATTAAAACAAAGTTTGATTTGGAACGCGAAAAAGCCGATTAAAAGAATCGGCGGCGAAAGTTTTTTAAGATTACGAAAATTTTTGATAGATAAGAAAACGGGAAATTAAATTAAACGATTACTTTAGAAGATTTTATGAAAATTAGTGTTTTTGGTTTGGGCTATGTTGGCGCAGTTTCAGCAGCGTGTTTTGCAAAGGAAGGTAATGAAGTTGTCGGTGTCGATGTTAGCCATACGAAAGTGGATATTATCAATTCGGGAAATTCGCCGATTGTCGAAGAAGGGATTAATGAACTCATCAATCAAATGGTTGCCGAAAAAATGCTTCGCGCGACGACCGATACTAATGAAGCGATTGAAAACTCGGACGTATCTCTGGTTTGCGTCGGCACACCGTCAAACGACAACGGCTCGCTCAAACTCGATTACGTCAAGCGCGTGAGTCAGGAAATCGGCGCAGCGATTTCTAAAAAAGCGCGACGGCACGTCGTCGTAATGCGCAGCACGATGCTTCCCGGAACGATTGAAAGTCTGGTAAAGCCGACTTTGGAAGTTTATTCGGACAAAAAAGCCGGAACGGATTTTGACGTTTGCATTAATCCCGAATTTTTGCGCGAAGGCACGTCGATTAAGGATTTTTACGCGCCGCCGTTTACGCTTATCGGCGCGGACTCGGACGAAGCAGGCGAAATTTTGAAGCGTCTTTACGCGAAAATTGAAGCGCCTTTGTATATTACGAGCGTTAAAGCTGCCGAAATGGTCAAATATTCGTGCAACTGTTTTCACGGCTTGAAAGTCAGTTTTGCCAATGAAATCGGGAACATTTGCAAAGAGTTGGGCATTGACAGCCACGAAGTGATGGAAGTTTTCTGCAAAGACACGAAGCTGAATCTGTCGCCGTATTACCTGAAACCGGGCTTTGCTTTCGGGGGTTCGTGTCTGCCGAAAGATTTACGCGCATTGCAATACAAGGCGAAGGAATTAGACGTGAAAGTTCCGGTCTTGGAAGCGGCACTGGCGAGCAATCTGCTGCAAATCGAACGCGCCGTTCAAATGATTACGAAAACCGGTAAAAAAAAAGTCGGCGTTCTCGGTTTTGCTTTCAAAGCGGGAACCGACGATTTGCGCGAATCGCCCGTCGTAACGATAATTGAAAGACTTATCGGCAAAGGCTACGATATAAAACTCTACGACCGCGAAGTTTCGGTGGCAAAACTCGTCGGCGCCAACAAAGAATATATCGAACGCGAAATTCCGCATATTTCTAATTTGATGGCGGACGATATTGACGAAGTGTTAGAACATTCGGAAGTAATTTTAATCGGCAATCCGGCGAAGGAATTCAAGGAAATCGAGCCGAAATTGACGAATGAACAAATGGTCGTCGACTTGGTGCGAATCTTCGGAAGCCGCACTTCGGACGCGAATTACCATGGAATTTGCTGGTAATTCTTTATTAAGATGTAATTGTGGTTACAAATGAAAAGTTTTTTACGAATTGCGGTTTGCTTTTTTGTCGCGTTCGGCATGTGGATTCCGTTCGCCTGGCTGTTGGCAAATTATTTAGTAGTCGAAAAATCGCTTGACAATGCCGATGCTATTTTTGTTCTAAGCGGCTCGGATACTTACGTCGAGCGCACGGACGAAGCAGCCAAACTTTTCAAAGCGAAAACTGCTCAGAAAATTTTCTTGACAAACGACGGTTTGAAAGGTGGATGGAATCAAAACGAACAGCGAAATCCGTATTTTGCCGAACGCGCGCGCTGGGAATTAATCGAGCAAGGCATTCCGGCTGAGGCAATTGAAATACTGCCGACAATCGTTGCAGGAACAAATGACGAGGCAAATCTTTTAATCAAAATATCTACTGAAAGAAAACTGAAATCGATTTTGCTGGTTACATCCACATATCATTCGCGCCGGACTCTTTGGAGTTTCGAGAGAGCCACTTTAAAAAATAATTTACCACTTGATATTGGTATCAAATCTCCGTCGAGCGAACAGAAAATTCCGTCGCCATTCGGCTGGTGGCTCAGCATTAAAGGTTGGAAAACAGTCGGAGCGGAATATGTGAAAATAGTTTACTACTGGCTAGTTTATTAGAAGTTTGGAGAAAAGCCATGAGTTTGGAAAAATCAGGATACTGGTCGCAAATGCAGAAAGGGCGTCAAAAGAGTTGGCGGCGGATAAAAAAGCAAAATGCCGTTAAGCATTCTTACAAATCGCTTTTTCTGATTGTTTTAACAATCGCCATTGCTTTGCCGCTTGCCGCTTTTGGAGTTTATTCATATAAAAATTACAAAAGCGAAGCGTCTTTGGAAATTTCGGGAAATACAATTACTGTCAAACAGGGCGGAAATTTTCAGGCTGCTCTTGAGCGTGCAAAACCGGGAGATACGATTCTGCTTGAAGCCGGAGCGACATTTGACGGAGCTTTCAAACTTCCGAACAAAGCCGGAAGCGAATTTATCACAATTCGCACTTCCGCAACAGATGCGCAGCTTCTGCCTGCCGACAGGAGAATTGAGCCAAAAAAATATGCGGCTCTTTTGCCCAAATTAAAGTCGAATGTGAAAGGCGAACCGGCGATTTTAGCTGTTGACGGAGCGCATCATTTTCGTTTTGTCGGAGTCGAGTTCGCGCCGACCGTCGAAGGTCTTAATAACATCATTCAACTCGGCACTGGGGAAGAAAAAAGCGTCGAACAATTGCCGCATCATATCGAATTCGACCGCGTTTACATTCACGGAAGTCCAACCGAAGGACAGCGGCGCGCAATTGCCGCTAATGGCAAATTTATAAAAATCACGAACAGTTATATTTCCGATATTAAACGCAAGGGCGAGGAAAGCCAGGCGATTGCGGTTTGGGCAACTGATGGACCGGTTGAAATAACCAACAATTACTTGGAAGCGGCGGCGGAAAACATCCTTTTCGGCGGCGCGGGGTCATTCTTGAAACTGGTGCCGACCGATTGCCTCGTGCGCGGAAATCATTTGAATAAGCCTCTAAATTGGCGCGAAGAAGGCTGGGAAGTGAAAAACCTTTTCGAGATAAAAAACGGTAAAAATATTCGAGTCGAAGATAATTTGATGACAAACAACTGGATGATGACGCAGGAAGGCACGGCGATTCTTTTCACGACTCGCGCCGACAACGGCAACGCAACCATCATCGAAAACATAGATTTCGTCAATAACATTGTGCGCGGCACGGCAAACGCAGTCAACATTTATGGCGAAGAAGGCAGCGGCGGGCATCGCCTCACAATCAGCAATAATTTTTTTGAAGACGTTAACGGACAAAAATGGGGCAGCAGCGGATATTTTATGAAATTAACCGATTGGGACGGTCTGACAATTGAAAACAACACAATTGTTCAAAGCGGCAATATTGCCAGCGCCTACGGTGAGCCAATCAAAAACTTCGTCTTTCGCAATAACATCATTTTTGAAAACGAATACGGTTTTCACGGCGACAATATGGTTTCCGGTCAGCCGACGTTCGATAAATTTTTCCCGAACGGAACGGTTACAGGCAATATTATTATCGGCGGAAAAAGTTCACTTTATAGAGAAAAAAATTTCTTTTTAAATTCAATTAGCCAAGTCGGTTTCATTAATGCAGAAAAAGGTGATTACCGTTTGAGAAACGATAGTCCTTACTTGAATAAAGGTTTCGGGGGCAAGCGCATCGGTGCCGATTTGGACACAAAACTCATTGGCAGAAAATGATTTTTTGCCGTAATTTGTAAAAATAATAAGTTAAGTTATGACAGATAAAAAGGAAGAAATAAAAAAATGGGAAGCAATCGAAGTTGATGGAAGCGCGAGCGAGGCGCAAAAAATATCAACAGAAAGATTAACTGCAGACGAGAAAAACATAAACAGATACATTTCTCCGCCGAAGAAACTTTTTATTACCTTGAATACTCTTATTTTCTTTTAGGTGATATAGAAGGGAAAACCGTTTTGGATTATGGCTGTGGAGATGGTGATAATAGTCTTATTTTAGCAAAGCGAGGTGCAAATGTAATCGGAGTCGATATTTCTCCTGAACTAATTGAAATAGCGGAAAAAAGAATGCTTGCTAATGGCATTACTACCAACACAAAATTTTTAGTCGGTTCGGCACATGATTTGCCGATTCCTGATGAATCAATTGACATTGTTTTTGGAATAGCAATTTTGCATCATTTAGACCTGCAGGAATCAGCAAGAGAAATTTTTTGCGTTTTGAAAAAAGGCGGACGCGCAATTTTTCAAGAGCCTGTTAGAAATTCAAAATTCATTAAATTCATTAGAAACTTGATTCCGTACGAGCAGCCAGACATTTCACCGTTTGAAAGACCTCTAACGGATTCGGAATTAAGAGACTTTGCAAAAGAGTTTTCAAATTACAAAAGTCGCTCTTTTTCACTTCCTTTCGTAAATTTGTTGGATGTTTTGCCCATTTCAAAATCTTACTATAA
>JBBSIE010000189.1:0-4663 GCA_038232235.1 Pyrinomonadales bacterium
AGACGATAATATAAATCTTCGCGGAAACTGCCGTCGGCGACTTTTTCTTCCAAAGGCATATTGGTTGCGGCAATGACGCGCACGTCAACCTGAATTGGTTTTCGTTCGCCAATCGGCTGAACTTCGCCTTCCTGCAAAAATCGCAATAATTTCGGCTGAACATCAATCGGCAAATCTCCGACTTCATCAAGAAAAAGTGTGCCGCCGTCTGCGGAGCGAATCATTCCTGGCGAATCCGTCACCGCGCCGGTGAACGCGCCTTTGCGGTAGCCGAAAAGGTGTCCTTCGGCTAATTCTTTCGGAACGGCGGTGCAGTTAAAAGGTATAAAAATTTTGTCTTTGCGGTTTGAAACCGTGTGAATCGCCCGCGAAACGAGTTCTTTGCCCGTTCCCGATTCGCCCGTAACCAAAACTGTTACATCAGACGAGCGAATTTTATAAACTTCTTCGACCAGCGAAGTCATAGCCGGCGAAGAATAAATAAATCCGGGCATCAAACTGTTTGAAGTATAAGGACTTACTTCCTGATCGCCCGCTTGATATTTGTCTTTATCGCGCAGAGCGCAAACATCCATTCCGAGTTCGACGACGCGCAGCAGCGGCTGAATCGAGCTGCCGTTTTCCAAAATCGCTTCCGAACGCGGCGAGATTAACAAAAAAGCCGGAGTCGAACTCGGTGCGCGAAGGTGAAAAACCTGAACATTTTTCGCTTTGCTGAATTTATCTAAATCGTTTTTGTAAAACGATTCCTGAAGTTTGGCAGTCGTCTGTGCGCTTTCGTCGGGAGTGTATCCGTGCGTAATAAACGGATAGAATTTTTTTTCGTCGTTTATTTCGGCGATAACAATTTTGTCCGCTTTGCTTTCTTGCCGCAAAATGGCGACGAGTTCGCGGAAAATCAGTTCGCGCGAAGCTGTCGCTTCTGCCAGTCTGAGCATTAAAAGCTGCGAACTTACAGTAGTCGGTTTTTTCTCGCCAATTTTATCGTCTTCGGCTTTGACGAGTTTTTTGAGTTTTTCAACTCTTTCTTCAATTTCCTCGCTGATCGGCACGATACCGAGTTTACGGAAAATTTCACCGGCGAAAATCAAATGTTTGACAGATTTTTGCGGTTGATTTTCAAAAATGGTTTTCCCGATTAAATAGTGCAGCAGGGCTTTGTGATAAAGGTCTTCCGCCGCTTCAAAAATTGTCAGGGCGCGACTGAAATGATGCACGGCTAATTGCTGATCGCCGTATTTTAAGGCAAGCAGCCCGCGAATTCGTTGAACATCACCAAGCACAAGAAAATCCGATTTCGGATTGGCTGCTTGAATCGCTTCGAGCTGGCGTTCACATTTATCAAACTCATTTTCCTCCAGATAAACTTCCGCTAAAACGAGATTTGCCAAATTTGCAATCAGGGTTTCGCCCATTTTTTTGCAAATCTTGATTGTTTCCAGTGCTTTTTCTTTGGCTTCGTCAAGTTTTCCCTGAAGCAGCAAACTGCGCGACAAATTTCTTAGAGATTGAATAAGATACCATTCTTTTTTGCCTTCTTCGGCTAAAACGATGCTTCGTTCAAGCATTTCCTGGGCTTCTTTTAATTCGCCGCGCAAGATTTTCAACTCGCCCAAGGAATCGAGAATTCCGGCAACGTGAATATGATTTGCCTCAATCGCCAAATCCAAAGCGCGTTGATATGCCTTTTCGCCTTTACTCCAATCGCCGAGCAACACCAAATTCAAACCCAAATTGTTGTAAGCAGCGATTGATTGAATTTTATGTTCGGTTTTTTCAAAAAACTTGATTGATTTTTCAAGACAGGCAATTCCTTCCTGCGGGCGGCGCAAAAACCAGAACGCGCCCGACATATCCGGATAAATTTTGCCCAGAAGATACGGAGCGGAGCGTTCGCCGATAATTTTTACCGCCAACTCAAAATAATCAATCGACTTTTCGCTGTTGCCTTCCTGATGAAAAGACATCGCAATCATATGATAAGCGTTCGCCATTCCGTGCCAATCGCCTTCTGTGCGATAGCAATTTAAGGCTTTTTCGGCGTGGTCGCGGGCAATTGGAAATTCATTGAGTTTGCGGTAAACACGCGCCAGCGCGATGTAAATTTCACCGTAAAATTGTTTGAGATTTTTCGCTTCGGCTTCTTCGAGCGCGTAATTTAGCAGCGCAACCGCTTTCGGATGTTCGTTGGTATTATTTAGAGAAATCGCCAGTTGGATAATAACCAGCAGCCGATGTTCCAAGTCAAGTTTGTCGAGCAGTTCTTCATCGTCATATTTTTCAATGACTTGCAGGCTTTCTTTATATTGTCCCTGAGTTTCTAAGGTATATGCAAGCAGTTGATAAAGTTTGGCTTGGTTGTCCGGTGTGTGAGAATAATTGTCCAACGTCGTGAAAATGAGTTTTCCCGCCGCGCTCGACAAACCTTCGGTTAAGTTGCCGCGCACTTCGGCTAGAATTTTTTCCAGATAATCTTCCGAAATCTGAATCAAACGGCGTGAGCGAAGTCCCGTCCCGGCTCCAGACAGAGAAGCATACTCCGACGTTCCGTAAAGTTTGGTCGAAAACGAATCTTTTTTCATCCGCAATTAAAAAAGAATAGTTTTAATAGAAACTTATTTTCAGCAACTTGTTTACTAAAATTTTAAGAAGGGGTTTAACAATTAAACTTTCTGAAATACAAATTTACCAAAAAATTCTCAATAAGTCCAAGTTTTTAAGGAAGGTCGAATAGGATTTGTTTATTCCTGCTAAATTAAACCGACTATTGAAAGCCTTTCGAGCGCAAATTTTATTGACAATGATTCAGCCTTCCGAGTTGTTAATATGCCCACAAACCGAGAACGCTCGCATAAAGCGGCGTTAAAATCCATAAGACGTTCATAATCCACATTTTCTGCGGATGACGAATCACGTCAATCGCCACGATCAAAGAGCAAATTCCCGCGACGATCCGCGAAACGACGGCGATTGTGTGCAGCATAAGAATCACTTAAGTCGCTTTCATTTTTTCGGACGATTTTCCAAGCTGACTTTTCGCCAGCCACAATCCCAAACCGGCTTCCGCCGCGTAAAGCAGGCGCATCATTTCGGGATTGTCGGCGGCTTTGTGCTTGAGTTTTTCAAGCGGCTTAAATCCTAATTTCCAAAAGAGGGAATACTTTTTCGGCGCGAAAAACCCGACAATTCCTTCGCCGAGCATCAACAGCCCGACGATTTCTTTGATTTCTTTGTAAGCCATAATCATCCATTCGCCCCTTTTAGTCGACGATTTAATTTTTTGGCAATCCACCACGCCGCGCCGCCGACTGCCAACGCGCCGGTTGCGGCGATTGCCGTTGTTTTGACGATTTCCAACGACGGCGTTTTCGCGTGTAAAAAACCTTTTTCGGGATAATCGCCCGGCGTGCCGTTTTCGCCTTCATCAAGAGCCATTTTGATAATTTGCGCCAAATGCAGACCGTTTCGGTCGGTCGTCTGCGAAATCTGTTCGCGGCAGCTAAAACCATCGGTAATTACCAAAGTGTCTTTGGCAACCTTGCGCGTTTCGGGCAGCAGAATTCGTTCGCCGCACTTGATCGAAACATCATAATGTTCGCCTTTTTCAAAACCGAACGCGCCCGCCATTCCGCAGCATCCCGAATCGGGCATTTCGCATTCGATTTCCATTCGCTTTAAAACTTCCTCTTCGTCCGTCATTTTCATCAGCGATTTATGATGGCAGTGTCCGTGAACGAGAGCTTTGCGATGCAGTTTCGGCAGTTCAAAATCTTTCGCGTGTTTGATTAAAAATTCGCTGAGTAAAAACGTCTGTTGGTTTAATCTTTTCGCGTCGCGGTCGTTCGGAAAAAGATTTGTTAATTCGTCGCGGAAAACAGCGGCGCAGCTCGGTTCTAAAACGACCATCGGCGTTCCGGCTTCGATTTCGACGCGCAGCGAATTTAACACATCGCGCAGGTAAATCTTCGCCTCGTCCAAAAAACCGTAATCGTAAAGCGGGCGACCGCAGCACAATTTCCGGCGCGGAACTTTGACGCGAAAACCCGCTGCTTCCAAAATCTCAACCGCCGCCTGCGCCGTCGTCGGGTGAAAATGGTTGTTGAAAGTGTCCGCCCACAAAATTACTTCCGGTTTTGGATTTTGGGTTTTGGATTTTGGATTTTCTTCTAACTTTGAACTTTGAACTTTGAGCTTTGAACTTCTTTCCTGAAACCAATCGCGGAAAGTTTGCGGCGCGAACTGCGGAACGGTGCGTTTGGGCGCGACTCCGGCGGCGAATTTGGCGATGTTCCTGAGAAGCGGCGTTGACGTGAAAAAATTGGCGGCGAGCGGCGCGATTGATGCAAGATTCGCCCATTTGTTGATGAAACCGAAGGCGTATGCGTGGCGCGGGCGCGTTTTTTCTTCGTAGTAATGCGATAGAAATTCGGCTTTATACGTCGCCATATCAACATTTACCGGACAATCGCCCTTGCAGCCTTTGCACGCCAGACACAGATCGAGCGCGTCTTTGACGGCTTCGTCCTGCCAGCCGTTTTTGCCGATGGCATCGCCTTCGAGCATTTCAAAAAGCAATCTTGCACGTCCGCGCGTCGAATCTTTTTCCTCGAACGTAACCATATAACTCGGACACATCGTGCCGCCGCCGCTTCTGCGGCATTTG
>JBBSIE010000190.1:0-4584 GCA_038232235.1 Pyrinomonadales bacterium
CTTGCCTTACATTCGCACCCGCCGAACTTTTCGCCGTTCCGAACATCAAACCGAACCGTATAAGAATTATCGTTGTTACTTGATTTGACCTCGAAAACCCGGTCCGAGATAAAGATCACTTTCGGACGTAACTGCTTACATTTGGCAATCGCGTTTTTTGTATTTTCAGTTGTTAATTTAATCATTTCGATCACTCCAAAGTTGATTTTTATTTAGTAATTTCTTACTGTCTTTATTCTACACAGCTTGGAAGTTTAATGCAAATATCAATGTGCGATAGTTGGAAGTTTTGTAAAAATAATTTATACTTTTTCAAGTATGAGCAAAATAAGTGATTTATTAACGGTTAAAGAGGTGGCGGAATTAAAAGGAATTTCGCGGCGGCGCGTCAATCAAATTATTGATTCGGGCGATCTGAAAGCCCAAAAAGTCGGCTCTTATTATGTGATACACCGTGCCGATGCCGATGCTTTGCAAGTCTATGGAAAACCCGGCAGACCGGCGAACAAGGAAACCGGCGCAAAATAGATTTTATAAAAGAAAAACGGCTTGAGATTCCAACTCTCAAACCGTCGTTTTCAGTTCTTTGACAACTGAATAAACTAAATAAGCAAAAGCAGTCTATCAAATTATTTTGATCGGTTGCAAACGCCTGTATCTAAAAATGTATCTGTTACCTGTTTTTATAGAGTGATACAGAGTGATAAATTACATTCAGACATTCAATAGATAGCACTCCATAACACTAGGTAAATATCAGTAAATAAAGGGTTAAAAGTTTCCCGTAAACATTATACCTTCTCGACTTTTGATAATTTTCTAACATCAATTGAAATCGGTTCGCCTGCTTTAACCTTATTATAAAGACTGATAAATTTCACATTCCACTCGATTTCATCCGGTTTGAATGAACTTCTTGTGTGAACCGTCTGTGCGAAACTTTCGTCAATCGCGGTCAAAAGAACCAGAATTTCCGCGTCCGTTTTGACCAAATCTTCAGCCGTTAATCCATAGAGCGGACTTTCTTCATTGATCGGATGAACCACCGTCCAGCCGAGCGGGAAAAATGAAATCTTTTCCCGTTCAAGCGGCAGTAAATCAAAACGGCGCGAAATTTGTCCGTTTTCCTCGACGAACCGTGTCAATAAAACTTGCGCTCCGACTTCGATAAGCTGACTCGTTCTTGTGTTGACGAGCCGAAACATAAGACCCGTAATGTTTTGATAAGGCGTGATAACTGCATTTTCGCTGAATTTAATTCGTGCCGTCGGACGCGAAAATCGGGCGAAAAACATTCCCGTAACCAATGCTTGCAGCAAAATACTCATTACGGATTCGACTGTGATAAATAAATTGGCAGTCGTTCCGACGGGTGAAATCACTCCGTAGCCGATTGTGCCGAAAGTTTGAACGCTGAGAAAAAACGCGCGCAGAAATATATTTTGAATCGGTTCGATTGAAGTGTCGGCAATCGCGTTCGCGCCGCAAAGAGTGAAAATTCCGCCGAAAACCAGATTGATGCCCAGATAAACCGCGATAAAAAATCCTAAAAATTCCCACCAGGGCATTGTCAAAAGCCAGTGGTAGAAATTTCGCATCGCAAAACCGCTCAAACCTTTACGCTGAACATTAAATGAACCGTCCTGATTCAAAAGACGCTGACGGCTTTCGCGTGCGACAACTGAACCGAAGCCTAAATCACGATTAATTTGACGAACAAATTCATCGGCTTGGTTATTTTTTTCGGAAATTTGAACGGACATCGAATTTTGTTAATTTCTAAATTTTAATATAAAACAGAATATAACAAAATTTCAGACTTGAGATTGTTCAATTAATGCTCAAAATTGTTTGTATGCTTTTACTTTTAAGTAAAATCTGACGACAGATTAATTGTACTTGGAAATGAAAATTGAAATTACTGACTCACCGGCGCGAAATTTTTAAATTCAGAGTTTGATAAATTTTGATTAAGCAGTTCTTTAACCGTTTCCGTGAGAATATCCAAATCGGTGGGCTTGACCAAAAATCTTGTCGCGCCGGCTTCGAGAGCGTTTTTGCCGTCAACCTCCCGCGCCATTCCCGTAAAAAACATAATCGGCGTTTGCGCGTCGGACTGCCGAATTAAACGACACAAATCAATGCCGCTCATTTCGGGCAAGCGATAATCGAGTATATAAAGGTCGAACGGTTCGTCCGCGATTATATTAAGTGCCGCATTACCGCTGGAAACGGTTGTTACATGATAATTTTCATCAGCACTTTGCAGCATCAAGCTGATTATTTCGCACGAATCACTGTCATCATCTACACAAAGAACTCGCCGGAGAAACGGATACATATTTTTGCACCTCTAAAAATAAATTGTTGTTCGGTAAAATGGAAAATTGACGGTTAAAAAATGCGAAAATCTCTCGATGCCGCATTTCTAACAATTATTACAAATTATAAAATTATAATTTATATTTTTTCGTCGTCTGTTAAGGTAAATAACATATGAAAAACAATAAAATATCGGAAAAATAAATAAATGTCAAAAAGGCAGTTTTTAACGCTGTCCGTTTAGCTTTTGCTAACCTTAAAGTTCCGCAAAGTTGGTTGCGATTTGCGCTGACTTATTTTGCTGTGCGAAACGGATGATTTAAGATTCGTTCTCTGTTGATTATGAAAATCATTTACTTCCTGCGGCAAAAGCTGCCGATGTGCGCCGACGGGAAGCAGTTTGTCGGAGATATGTCCGATGGAAATACGGCGCAGTTTGACGACCGAATGTCCGATGATATCGAACATTTTACGAATCTGCTGATTATGTCCTTCGTAAAGTGTAACTTCATACCAGCCGTTTTTTTTGGTGGAATTTAATTCTTTTATTTCAGCGGGCGCGGTTTTGAAACCGTCTTCGAGCAAAATTCCGCGCCGGAGTTTATTGATCGCATTTTCGTTTGGCAAACCTTTGACTTTGACATCGTAAACCTTTGGAATTTTCTTTGAAGAAGCGACGAAATTTGTAAATTCACCGTCGTTGGTCAGAATTATCAAACCTTCCGTGTTGTAGTCGAGCCGTCCGACCGGATGAACTTTTCCGAAACTCGACGGAATCAAATCAATCACGAGCTTTCTGCCTTCGGGATCAGCGGCACTCGACAAATAACCTTTCGGTTTGTTGAGCAGAAAATAAACATTTTCGCGCTTTTCCAATAAAGGATTGATGAGTTTGCCGCTGACTTTTATGTGATCGGTTTCCGGGTTCGCCTTCGTGCCGAGTTCGGTGATGATTTCGCCGTTGACGGTAACTTCGCCGTTTGAAATTAACTGTTCGGCTTTTCGGCGGGATGCAATTCCCGCTTGTGCGATTAGTTTTTGTAAGCGTTCCATAATCAGTTGTCGGTTGTCAGTTGTCAGTTGTCGGTAAAAAAGTCAAAAAAAATTCTGAAACAGGTTACTGACAACTATTTTCTCAACGAACGGGACAATCCATTGAGCAATTTGCCTATTTCTGCTGCTTGTTCCAATAGTTTATCAACTTTTACCTGATTAAGATAATTGAGGTTGGCGGCTATCTGAAGTTGTGTTTCAACCTCCATTAATGAACCGTAAGCAACTGAAAGATGATAGACAAATTCTTTAACCGAATCTCTGCCTTGACCTTCAGCGATATTTGACGGAACGGAAACTACTGCCCGTCGTAGTTGTCCCGCCAATCCGTAGATTTCTTCTTTGGGAAAATTTTTTATTGAATTATAAACATCTGTTACCAGAACCATTGATTTCTGCCAAACCACTAATTCTTTATAACTCCTTCCGCCCATTAAGAAATCTCCATTTCAAAAGAACAACTGACAACTATTTCGTTTTTTTCTCGAAAACCGACAACTGACAACTGACAACCGACAACTATTTCGATCTCGGCGAAACCGGCACATATTTGTCCATCGAAGCGTTAATTTGCAAATAAATCTGCGTTTCGCGCGGAATCAGATTGCGCCAGTTCGTGCCGCCGCGTTTGATGTAACCGGCAAGCCGCGCGGGGTTTGAATTGTAACCCGCCGACATCAATTCAGCGGGCGTGGCGATGCCGTTTTCAATCGCGTCATAAATCGTGCTGCTGGCAGTCAAATCGTCCCACGTCATCTGCATATAAAGCAGCATCGCCGTTGAAGCGTTGATGTGATTTCGCATTCCTTCAACAAAATCCGGCATCAAATTGACATTGAAATAACGTGAACGAATCATTCTGTAAGTCGCAGGAATCATCTGCACCATTCCGCCCGCGCCCGCGCTGCTGACCGAATAACGATAAGTTTGCCCTTCGTTTAACGCATATAAGGCGAAAATATCGTTGAAAATAATCGGATGAGATTCGGTGCGAAAACGCAAATGGTCAACGTGTTCGACGACCGACAGGCGTTCCGCCATATCCGTTACTTCCGGCGAAATGATAATGCCTTTTTTCTTCAAATTTTCCCGCGCCGCGTCAATCGTATTTCGCACATAAAGTCTGCCCGCGCTGACGACTTCCGGCGTAACAATTCCGGTGTGCGTTGAAATATAGTAAGCCGTTTCGATATAAACTCCGTTGCGAAC
>JBBSIE010000191.1:0-4500 GCA_038232235.1 Pyrinomonadales bacterium
AGCGAAACCCATCGCCCGCAGAGTGTTTCCTTCGTCCGCTTTTTCGCCGAGTTCACGCCAAATTGCGAGAGCCTGTTCATAGACGGGCAGAGAATCGCGCATCGTTTCCGGTTTGGAGCGCAAAATGTCGGCTTGCTGATGGAGTTTAACGGCGGCGAGCGTTTGTTTGTCGCGCGTCGTAATCGGACGAAAATCGGCAAATTCCAATTTGTATTCGCCCGGTTCGGCGCGTGCGGAAAGCGTATAAATTTCCACGCGATATTCACCCGATGTTTCAGAGGCAAATCTGATTCTTTCCGTTCCGCGTCCGCTCGTCGGCGTGTCAAATTCACCGATCAGTTCTCCGCCGGGCGCGAAAACTTTGGTAATCACGTCAACATCGTGCTGCTCGACGGCGAGTTCTAAATATTGATCTTTTTCGAGCGCGACCGTGTAAGAATGGATTTCGTCATTGACAATATTTCGCGTAACCGGCGTTCCTTTAACGAGCCGGTTCGGATCAGTCGTTTGATTTGAAAAACAACTTGCGCCGAGCAAAGCAAATAAAGAAATTGTCGAAACCAGCAGTAACTCTTTAAATAATAAACGAATTTCCTTAATTTCATTTCTCATAGTTTGAACATCTCGCAGTCTAAAAAATTATAAATACTTCGATTTTTCGCACTGGAATGATACTCTCTTGAAAAGCACTTTACAACAATTTCCGGTGTTTGTCCCGTTCAAATTATGCTAAAAAACTTTCTTCAAGCGTTCGCCGCGCTCTTTTTGATTTTTACATTTACTGTTTTCGCCAATCCTCCGAAATACGGCGGAACTGTCGTTGTGGCGATTACGGGCGATCCGGGCGGGCTGAATCCGGCGATTACTACGCAGGGCGGCGTGACGACCATCGGTGGTTCGATTTTCAGCGGACTGGTCGCGGCGGATTTTGATTTGAATCCCGTTCCTGATCTGGCGACGAGTTGGGAAATCTCCGACGGCGGGCGCGTTTATACGTTTCACTTAGCGGAAAACGCCGTGTTTCACGACGGCGTGCCGGTTACGAGCGAAGACGTGAAATTTACTTTTGAAGAGATGCTCCTTAAATTTCACTCGCGGACGCGAGCGGCGCTCGGCGATAATTTGAAAAATATTTCAACGCCCGACGCGCATACTGTCGTTTTTGAATTTCAAAAACCTTACGCCGCTTTTTTGCAGTTGATTGATGTTACCAACGCGCCGGTTTTGCCCAAACATCTTTATGAGAACACCGACCCGCTGACAAATCCATATAACATCAAACCTGTCGGCAGCGGCGCGTTTAAGTTTGAAGAATGGGCGAAAGGCGATCATATTACGCTTCTAAAGAACGAAAATTACTATAAAACCGGCAAACCTTATCTTGATAAAATCGTGTATAAAGTGATGCCGAATGCTTCGACGGCGGCGATTGCCTTTGAAAACGGCGAGGTGGATTTCTTTTTCACGCCCGCGCCGCTCGACATTGAGCGGTTGTTGAAAATGCCGAACGTCACCGTTACCAACAAAGGGCGCGAAGCCCTCGCCGGTGTCGAAACGATTGTGCTGAATCTGAATAATAAACCGCTTTCAGATGTCCGCGTCCGGCAGGCGATGGCGCACGCGATTGATAAGCAATATATTGTGGACAAAGCCGTTTTCGGCAAAGCGACGGTCGCCACCGGACCGATTTCGCACAAGCTGAAATGGGCTTACAATCCGAATGTGCCGAAATATGAACACGATCTGCCGCAAGCCGAAAATCTGCTCGATGAAGCCGGATTCAAACCGGATTCCGAAGGCGTTCGGTTTCGCTTAAAAGCCGTCTTTGCGCCGCAGTATGCGAAAATTTTCGAGATTATGCGCGATCAATTGAAAGAAACCGGCATCGTTCTCGAATTAAATCAGGTCGAATTCGGGACGATGGTTGATATGATTTATATTAAAAAGGATTTCGATGTCGGCATCAGCTCGTTTGAAAACGGACCCGACCCCGACATCGGCGTAAAGCGCACGCTCGTTTCGAGCAATATCGGCGCGATCCCCTTTTCCAACGGCGCGGGCTACAAAAATGCAAGAGTTGATGAACTTTTTGAACTCGCCGCCACCGAAACCGACCGCGAAAAACGCGCCGCATATTATTACGAAATGCAGGAAATTGTCGCCAAAGACGTGCCGTATCTGTGGTTATATTCCGGTCAGGGCGAATCCGCCTACAAAAGCGAGCTTCACGGAGTTTTCGAATGGAACGCGAAATCAACGACTTATTTCGCGCAGGATGCGTGGTGGCAAAACGGCTCGCGCCCGGATAATTCAAATTCAGAAGCGTTGGGTCAGCGAAGATTTTATTTCTTTTTAATTGTCGGCGCGATAATTTTGGGCGGAATTATCCTTTTTATCTACAAACGAAAAAAGCGAAGAATTTAAAAATTAAATCGACTTGTCATAATATGCCGATCTCGCCTGCGGGTTGAGAAATATATTGAGCGCGTCGCCGACGATGTTCAGCGAGAGGACGAGCAGAACGAGCGCGGTGGTCGGAAAAGCGATGATCCACCAGCCGTCGCGGATGAAATGCTGTCCGTTGTGGAGCATTGTTCCCCAGTTGATATTTGCCGCGTCGCCGATGCCGATAAATTCCAGACCGGCTTGCAGAATAATCACCTGCCCGACCATCAGCATCATTTTTGTAATTATCATCGGCAGCGCGTTCGGCAGAATTTCGTGCAGAAGAATTCTCGTGTCGCTCGCGCCTAACGCTCTTGACGCTTCGATAAAATCGCGCGTCTTTAAAGATAAAACTTCCGCCCGGACGAGCCGCGCCATCGTCGTCCAATAGGTGAACGACAAAATCAGAACCAAATAAAAAAACGTCGAACCGAACAACGCGACGATAATCAAAGCGAGAAAAAATCTCGGCGGCACGAGAAAAAGTTCAGTTACGCGCATCAGAAAATCGTCCCACGCGCCGCCCGCGTAACCGGCGGCCGCGCCGACGAGAATTCCGAAAAACGCGCTCAAAAGCGTCACGATCAATCCAAGCGAAAGCGACGAACGCGCCCCGTAAATTACGCCGCTGAAAATATCTCTGCCGAGATCGTCCGTGCCGAAAAGAAATTCGAGCGAAGGCGGTTGAAGCGTCAAATCGGAAGTTTTCAGCGGATCGAACGGCGCGATCTGATCGGCAAAAATCGCCGTTAAAACAAAAAGAATCAAAACGAGAAATCCGGCGAATGCTAATTTATTGTTTGACAAAACCGACCATAAATCCGCCGCTTTCGGCAAATTAAAACGGTTTATTTTGTCAAAATTTACGTTCATCGGCTGTATTTTATGCGCGGGTCGAGCAGCGTGTAAGTTATATCCGTCAAAAAATTTACGACGACGACCGAAATCGAAATCAGCAGAAAAAGTCCCATCAAAACCGGATAATCTCTGGCGGCGAGAACTTCGATCATCAAACGTCCGAGTCCGGGATAAGCAAAGACGGTTTCAATCAAAACCGCGCCGCTTAAAAGCATTCCGAGATTTGCGCCGATAATTGTTACAATCGGCAAAAGCGCGTTTCGCAGCGCGTGAGCGTATAAAACTTTGCACTCGCTGACACCTTTGGCTCGTCCCACGGTGATAAAATTTTCGTCCAAAACATTGAGCATTTCGGTGCGCGTCAGCCGCATAATCAAAGCGATCTCGATCACGGCGAGCGTCAAAACCGGCAAAGCGAGATGCGTCAGTAAATCGAAAAGGCGTGCAAAACCCGTCAAATCCTGATTTACCGAACTGATGCCCTGTGCCGGAAGCAGTCCGAGATAAAGCGCGAAAAAAAGCAAAAGCATCTGACCGATGGAAAATGATGGAAACGAATAAGTGAACAACGCGAAAGTGTTTGCGGCGCGGTCAAAAAACGAATTTTCGCGCCGCGCCGCTTCGACTCCGAGAACTATGCCACCGACAGTTGCCGTCAGAAGCGCACTTATCGTTAAAAGAAGCGTCGCCGGAACGCGCGAAAAAATTACCGAAGCGACCGTCTGCTGGTAACTCAACGAAAACCCCAAATCTCCGCGCAGAACGCTCGAAAGATAAACCCAGAGTTGCGTCAAAAGCGGCTGGTCGAGTCCGAATTTGGCGCGAATAAGCGCGTAATACTGCTCGTCGCCGCTCTGTCCGGCGAGATAAACAACCGGATCGCCCGGCGCGAGATGAATCAGGAAAAAATTGATGACGATTAAAAGCAGAATGAGAATGATTGATTGAACGATGCGCCGGAGAAGAAAACGCTTATTTACGCGAGTGGAAATAAATTTCATAAGCAATATATTTTCTATTTTCCCGCATTTGTGCAAGGTTGAAAGATAAATACATATTAGTGCTAATCAATAGCTTCTCACTTATTGAACCTGTTCATCCGAAGGAAGCGCAATTCTCAGGACAGGCTTGCCATCAACATTTTCGAGCGGCAGATAAACGCGATGCGTCGCGCTGTCAACCGCTACCGTGTGAGCG
>JBBSIE010000192.1:0-4243 GCA_038232235.1 Pyrinomonadales bacterium
CTGAGTCCGTCAGATTATATTGATAAAGCACAATTGCACTACTCGGTCAGACAGATTCTCGGAGCAGTGGGAAGTATTTTAAGAATCAATTTTTCGGACTTCAACTATTCTATAAGATAATTGTGTCCGACTACTTATGTCCGCAAGATGCCGCACTGCCAGTACCATTTAATTTCTCAGAAGCGGCGCACATCGTCGTTATTGATGAAAAGATCAAGTGGATTTAACTCTTTAATTCACTCTAGTTGAGCAGAAAAAGACTGCTCCACCTTTATGCGGATATCTTTGCGAATGTTTTGATCTTTCAACTTAAGCTTTCGCTTTTTTCGCCGCGATCAGTTTTCCGCGACTTTTGCCAGTATCTGCTCCCAGTCGGTCTGCACCGGGCGCGTCGGATCGAAGACAACATCCTCGCGCCGCAACATCGGCTCGGACTGTTCGATGTTTTCCTTTGACTGTTGCTGGCTGATGATTGCCCGGTAGATGCGTTCTGATTGTTCGGCGGCGCGACGGTTTCGTCAATTACACGCCGACTCCCGATGCCGTTTATCCGCAACAGATAAATGAAATTTATGCGGCTCTAAAATGGGTGGTGGAAAACACTGAACGCAATTAAAGGTCAGGTTAAAGTTTGAATATATTCGGACAACAATTTGGGATACTCTGGTAAAAATTACTATTATAAACTGAAGAGGAAAAACAAATATGGCTGAAAATTTTATTTCGAGAGGTTTTAAGGGTAAGGCGAGAAACATGAGCAACATCGAAAGACTCCCGCCCGGTCAATATGAAACTAAGGATTTTCCGGTTCTTTCTGCCGGACCGACACCGCACGTTAATCTGGATGCATGGGATTTTACGATCTACGGTGATGCAGGACGGGAAAGAAAATGGACTTGGAAGAATTTGCAGGATTTACCGAGCGAAAAGTTCAAGACCGACATTCACTGCGTTACGAAATGGTCGAAGTTCGATACTGTCTGGGAGGGCATCCCGGTTGCCGATCTGCTTGCCGAAATCGAACCGCACGGAAATTTTTTGATTGCTTTTTGCGACGGCGGCTATTCGACCAATCTGCCCGTCGCTGATGTTGCTTCGGGAAAAGCGTGGCTGGTATTTTCATATGACAATCAACCTCTCGCACCGGAACACGGCGGACCCGTACGTTTGCTTGTGCCGCATCTTTATTTCTGGAAATCGGCAAAATGGATTCGCGGATTCAAAATTGTTAGCGAAGACCGTCCCGGATTTTGGGAATCTAACGGTTATCATATCTACGGCGATCCGTGGCGAGAGCAGAGATATGCCGGAGATTAAAGAATGCAGCAACTAAAATGGCAAATTGGAACCGTCGCCGAAAAAATCAAAGAGACTGACGTTGCTTATTCTATCGGAATACAATTGCCCGAATGGACTCGCCACAAAGCGGGACAGCAAGTTGATGTGCGTCTGACTGCGGAAGACGGGTATCAAGCGCAGCGCAGTTATTCAATCGCTTCGCCGCCCGAAGACAAGCGCGTCTGGCTGACCGTCGAGCGTCTGGAAGACGGCGAGGTTTCGACTTATTTAACCGACGAACTGCGCGTCGGCGATTTGCTCGAACTGCGCGGTCCCATCGGCGGTTATTTCATTTGGAACGGAAACGGCAACGAAGCAAACGCGCCGCTTTTTCTCGTCGCCGGCGGCAGCGGAGTCGTGCCGCTGATGGCGATGATTCGGCATCGCGCGAAAAACGGAATTAAAACGCCCGCCAAATTGCTGTATTCGGCGAAAACGCCGGACGATATTATCTACCGCGACGAACTCGATTCATTGCAAAAGACAGGCGACGGATTTGAAGTGATTTACGCTTTAACGCGCGAGCAGCCGGAAAATTGGACGGGCTACAAACGACGGATTGACCGCTCAATGCTCGAAGAAACGATTTACAAACCGGCTGAGAAACCCGATATTTTCCTCTGTGGTCCGACTCCGCTCGTCGAATCGGTCGCCGACCTTTTGCAGCAGTCAGGACACGCGCCGGATAAAATTAAGACCGAGCGTTTTGGACCGACCGGAGGATAAAAAAATGATAAATGCAGACGATTTGAGATTGGACGGCAACGCCGTCGGCGGCTTGCTCGGCGAAATTTTCGGGCGCGAAATGTCAACTGTCCGCGTCGTCTGCGCCGGATGCGCGGCAGTCAAACCGATTGCCGCGCTGATGGTTCACCGGCACGGAATGGGAACAATTTTGCGCTGCGAAGGCTGCGATGAAATGATAATGTGCATCACGCTAATTTACGGAAAATACCGATTGAGTTGCAGCGGTTTATACGCTCTCGAACTGAACGCCGAAACGCATTGACGGCGAAACGGTTCAGCCGTATTTGCCAGAAAATCTGAATAGTAATTGCAGCCCTCGCGCTTTTGTGGCAAAAACTGAAGCAAATAATCGCGCATAAATTTTCGCCTGAACTTGCAAATCACCTTTTGAATTCGTTTATCAGAGAAAAAACCGATTATTAAGTCATTAGCTTTTATTCTCCAATGTTCCTTGTGCGGCAATCGCACCGGAGGAAGTCGCCTTTCCTCTTAGAATCCATTCAAACCAACTCCGATCATTGCACCTAAAATCGGACCGACGATATAAATCCACGCGGTAGTTATATCACCGCGAATCAAATCCGGTGCGAGCAATCTCACCGGATTCATCGAAGCTCCGCTGATCGGGGCTGCCCAGAAATTGTATTGACAAGCCCTGCTGTCAGAACTACTTTCATTATTTTACAAAGAGCCGGATTCAGCGGCGGTTGGCTGGGAAAGTGAACAAATCTGCCATCAGTTTGTTAGACTTATCTCACTACTATTTTTTATCAGGAAAGAATGGTAAGATTCAACTCAAAATTATTCCTAAAATTCAAAAAAATCTCTTACACCACCGATCAGCCGATTAGAAAAGTAATTTTACTTTTTTTATTTCCCGCCGAGCAAGAAATATACTTTGCAGTAGAACTTATGGACAAAAAAAATTATAAAATTTGGTGCAATGATTCGTTTAACTCCGCACAGTCAGCCGAGCGGAAATTGCTGATACGCGGCACAGTGAAACATAAACTCTACCTGTTTGATCCCAATGAAAACGGTTCGTCGGGCGAATCAAAACGGGTTTTGCTTGAGTCCGAAATTGCTTTCGGCTCACCCGACGCAGATACGCTCTTAAATTGTAAAAATCTCCGCTGGGTTCAACTAAATAGTGCCGGTTACGCAAATTACGACCGCGAAGATTTAAAGGAACATTTCAAAAAAAACGGAAAAATTTTAACAAACAGTTCCGCCGTTTATGATGAGCCGTGTTCCGAACATCTGTTGGCGATGATTTTGAGTTTTGCCCGTGCTTTGCCGTCCGCACACGACGAGCAACGCGAAAATCAATCGTGGCAAATGCACGATTTGCCGCCAAAACCTTATCTGCTTAACGGGCAAACCGCACTAATTTTAGGCTTCGGTGCAATCGGCAGACGGCTTGCCGAACTTCTCAGACCGCTGCAAATGAATTTGATCGGAATCAAACGAACCGTTCACGGCGATGAACCTATTCGAGTCATTGAACAATCCGAAGTTGATAAATTTCTGCCAAAAGCCGACCATATTATCAACATTTTGCCTGCCAACGACGAAACGCAAAAGTTTTTAAATAGCGAACGATTGGAAAAATTAAAGTCCGGTGCGTTTGTCTATAACATCGGACGCGGCACGACGATTGACCAAAATGCTTTGATTAGAGAGTTAAAAACAGGCAAAATTGCCGGTGCGTATTTGGATGTAACCGACCCCGAACCGCTACCGCCGGAACACCCTCTGTGGCGTGTGCCGAATTGTTTTATCACGCCGCACATCGCCGGCAGATATGTTAACGAAAAAGCGGCACAAGTGCAGCATTTTATTGATAATTTGCGACGTTTTGAACGAGGTGAAAAATTAATCAATCAAATTTTATAATTTTGTAATGTAAAGATATTAGAGCAAAAATGATAATAGTTTCAATAATCAATTTTCAGAAGAAATTTTGAAAAATCAAATTTATAGTAAATCTCCCCTGCTTTTTTGGTTCTTCCGAGCTTTTGATACTGCTGGCGAATTCAATTCTGCCAACTCTTTTCCCTCATTACTCTGGCAAATAAAGGCTGTCGCGTCTTCGCCACCGGAACTTCGTGCAGCCAATTATTAACTCTCACAAAATTAATCGCCGTTGCCGAAATGA
>JBBSIE010000193.1:0-4045 GCA_038232235.1 Pyrinomonadales bacterium
CTGAGTCCGTCAGATTATATTGATAAAGCACAATTGCACTACTCGGTCAGACAGATTCTCGGAGCAGTGGGAAGTATTTTAAGAATCAATTTTTCGGACTTCAACTATTCTATAAGATAATTGTGTCCGACTACTTAGAAACTTGACAGCATAAAAAAATATGAAGCTAAAAATTGGAAATATATTGGTTACTCTGGCGAAGAAGAAAAAATGTCTTTGTATTTCATTGATCCGAGTGTCTTTGTCAAAAAAGGTGTTGTTGTAAATATCACAATAAATATTGTGCCAAAAAATCCACAAAAATATTTAAGTGAAAGGACACACAACGCAACTCCATCACAAAAAGCGGCACTTCCTAAAAAATCTCTCTTATATGTTCATCAATTATTCGGTATAAAATGTGATACAAAACAATATCAAATCTTTCAAGAACAAGTGTTTTGGGAAGATGGCGCAGGAAATGATGTTGACTTTGGGAAAATGTTACCTATTATCGCTCAAAAAGGAACAATTGGTGAGGTAATTGTTGCTAACGCTTGTAAATAATTCAAATAACTAAACACGGATAAACACAAATCAAAAATAAAATCTGCGTTCATCCGTGTCCATCTGTGGTTATTTATTTCCTAGAAAAATCCCATTGCTTTCTTATCGTAAGAAATCAACATATTTTTGTTGTTGCGGTAATGGTCGAGCATCATTTTGTGGTTTTCGCGCCCGAAGCCCGATTTTTTGTAGCCGCCGAATGGAGCGTGCGCCGGGTAATTGTGATAGCAATTTACCCAAACTCGTCCGGCTTTGATGGCTCGCGGAACTTGGTAAAGCTGGTGCGCGTCGCGCGTCCAAACGCCCGCGCCTAAACCGTAAAGCGTGTCGTTGGCGATTTCGATTGCTTCGGCTTCGTCTTTGAAAGTCGTAACCGACGAAACGGGTCCGAAGATTTCTTCTTGGAAAACGCGCATTTTGTTATGACCTTTGATGAGCGTCGGTTGGACGTAAAAACCGTCTTCAACGCCTTCGTTTTTCTGCGCTTCGCCGCCGCAGAGAACTTCCGCGCCTTCGTCTTTGCCGATTTGGATGTAGTTCAGGATTTTCTCGTATTGATCTTTGCTCGCCTGTGCGCCGATCATCGTTTCGGGGTCGAGCGGATGTCCCATTTTAATCGCTTTTGTGCGTTCGACGATGCGCTCGATAAATTTGTCGGCGATTGATTCCTGCACCAGAATCCGCGACGGACAAGTGCAGACTTCGCCCTGATTGAGCGCGAAAAGTGCCGCGCCTTCGAGACATTTATCAAAGAAATCGTCTTCCGCGTCCATCACGCTTTCAAAGAAAATGTTCGGCGATTTGCCGCCTAATTCCAATGTCACGGGAATCAGATTCTGCGACGCATACTGCATTATTAAACGTCCTGTTGTTGTCTCCCCAGTGAACGCGACTTTGGCGATTCTTTGGTTTGTTGCCAAAGGTTTTCCGGCTTCGGGACCGAAACCGTTGACGATATTCAAAACTCCGGCGGGCAGAATGTCCTGAATCAATTCCATCAAAACCATAATGCTCGCGGGCGTTTGTTCGGCAGGTTTGACAATCGTGCAGTTCCCGGCGGCAAGCGCGGGCGCGATTTTCCACGTCGCCATCAGCAGCGGAAAATTCCAAGGAATAATCTGCGCGACCACGCCCAAAGGTTCTTTGATATTCAGTGAAACCGTGTTCGCATCGAGTTCCGTCGCGCCGCCTTCTTCAGCGCGAATCACACCGGCGAAATATCTGAAATGGTCAATCGCCAACGGCAAATCCGCCGCCATCGTTTCACGAATCGGCTTGCCGTTGTCCCAAGTTTCGCAACGAGCCAGCATTTCGAGATTTTCTTCTATTTTATCGGCGATTTTCCACAAAAGATTACTGCGCGTCGTTGCCGAAGAATTATTCCATTCCGGTGCGGCTTTATGCGCCGCTTCTACCGCTAGATCAATATCTTCGGCGGTCGAACGCGCGACTTTTGTAAAAACTTTGCCGTCCACGGGCGAGATTACATCGAAATATTCGCCGCTTTTCGGCGCGACGAATTCGCCGCCGATGAAATTGTTGTATTGTTCTTTGAATTTAGGTTTGTCGTATGACTTTCGTGTTGCGTCCATATTTCTTTTCTCCTTGTAAATTTAGTTTTTCGTCTGACGAATTTTGGAAAATTTTCAGCGACTTCATTTTATTTTTGGTGAAATCCATTTTAGCACCTTTTAAGATCGAATTCCTAAAATCTTAAAGTTGAGAGGTAATCATCTTCAAATTTTGTTTTCCACACCGATATTACGATTAGATTTCAAAAATTTTTATTTGTTAAAATAAAAATTTTTATACTTAAATATAGAATTTTCAGAGGTTTAATCATATGATGTTACATTTCCAAAATAATTTTGTTGATTTTATGTCATATTGTTAAAAAATGTTGGTATTATGTGGAAGTAACAGCACTCAAAGAAATCGTGCTGTCTTACAGAAAAGCCAAAAATAAAGTTGTTTTCATTTAGTTCTGTAATCTAACTGTCAGGGACAACGATTACGGTAAGCTGAAACATCATAAACAACTTAGATTTGTGTTTGCGTCAATTCGTTTCAAAAATCACCACTGTAAAATCCTAAAAACAATGATCGGATCATTAATCGGAAATTATAAAATTCTGGAAAAGCTCAATGAACCCGAAATATTCGGTGTTTATAAAGCCGTTGACGTAGTGCTTGATCGCTGTGTTTACATTAAAGCTCTCGGTCGGGAACATTCGGATCAAGCATCAAAAAAATTCCGCTTTGAAGCCGAAATTCTGGCGAAAATAGTTCATCCGGGCGTTCCGACGCTTCATTCACTGACGGCTCTCAACGATCAGCTTTTTATGATTTTAGAGTTTTTGGAAGGCGAAAAGCTCGATAAATTATTGCGGCGGCAAGGAAAACTTTCACCTGAAAAAGCCGTTTCTATTTTTACGGAAGTGCTTGATTGTCTGGAATTTGCTCACAGTGCCGGAATCGCGCACGGCGATCTTAAAACTAAAAATATTCTTTTGACCAAAGCTGGCAGCGTCAAAATTTTGAGTTTCGGAACATCCGAAAACTTTCATATTAATGAAACGGACGAAAACAGTTTACAGGAGCTAAACTCGGAAATTGCAAAATTTGCGGGCAGAGATATTTATGCTGTCGGGAAGATGCTTTTTGAGGTTCTGACCGGCGACGATTTATCTTCTGACGAAATCGGAGAAGCCGCACAGCGTTTGCGCGAGGTCAATCCCGCTATTCCTGAAAAAACTGTGGAAACCGTTGCCAATATTTTCCGTTTGCAGACATATGGAAGATTTCAAAGCGCGACTGAACTGCGGCGGGAATTGACACAGCCTGTTTCAGTCAATGATTATTTGCCGAAAGATTACGCTGTTTTGAAAAATTCGGACTTTGCAAGCCATCCGGCAAACAGCAGTGCCGCAGTATTTTCGATAGATTTCTCGCAAAATGAAAACAAATTTAAGAAGGGCGTGTTTCGTCGAAATTGGAGAAAAAGACGTAACGAAACTAAAGCGACTGCCGATGCTCCGATCAATTGGAAACTGGCACAGAAAAATTTGTGGGTCGGCGGCGCGGGAATTTTGGCGATATTTGTTTTACATTTCTTTTTTCAAGTTTCATTTATCAAAAATGATCTTGCTCAAATGGAAAAACAGTTGAGCGGAATCGAACCAATTAATGAAGTCAAGCCGTTTGTGGAAGTCGAGCCGTTTGCCGAAACCGATCCGTTTGACAAACAAATTGACGACGACGAAACTGCTGAACCTGCAACGAAAACCGAAACGGCAGCGGAAATGAAAACGAAAAAACGCAAAGTTTTAAGAAAGCCGGAGATTGTTTCGCCGCCGGTTCAGCCTCGAACCAGAACCGCGCCGACGCGCACAGTTATCAAGAGTAAAGAACCGCTGGAAACAAGAGCCGAACGTCTCCGCCGTGCCGAAAAAATTTTAACGGGAGCTTAACCTTTCGGAATAGTTTGGTTAATTGTTTA
>JBBSIE010000194.1:0-3941 GCA_038232235.1 Pyrinomonadales bacterium
GACATTGTTGACGTGCAGGCGCACGTTCTGCGTTATTGGGAAACGGAATTTCCGATGTTGTCGCCGCAGAAAAACCGTTCGGGACAAAGAAGTTACCGCCGCCGCGATGTTGAAATCGCGCTTCGCATTAAAGAACTCCTTTACGAAGACCTATACACAATTGCCGGCGCAAAGAAAAAACTCCAAGTCGAGATGCGCGAAACCAGCCGTTTGAAAATTGTCCATTCCGAACCGGCTGAAAAAGAAGGTTTTATCAAAGAAGTTAAATCGCCGCAACCGCTTGAAGAAGTTACGATTGAAGATGAGATTGAAGAAATAGACGAAGTTGAAGATTTTGAAGAAAGCGAAACGGTTGAAATAGACGAAGAACGCCTCGAAGCGTTGAACGATCTCGCCGCGCAGCTTCTCGAACTGCGGGAAATGCTGAAAATCAACAAATCCGAAGCCGCGCAAAGAAGATACTAAGTTTGACAAAGCGTGTTCGGAATTCTAATCTTAAAATCTATTTGACGGGACGTAGCGCAGTCCGGTAGCGCGTTCGCTTGGGGTGCGAGAGGTCGCGTGTTCGAATCACGCCGTCCCGAGGATTACAATAAGGAAACCTGCTCGTTGGTGTAATCTGCACACTTTACCCGGTAAAGTGACTAATTCCTTAACGGATAACCCTTCTGCTCCATCATCTCAACCTTAACCGAGTGAACAACTTTTTCGTTATATTAAATATAAAAAAGTTAAATGCTTAAAGATTTCTCAATCAGAAACTGCAATAAATATTTATATAAATTTTTCGTGAAAAATGTTAATCTTGAAACGATTTTAAGAAATGGAGGAATTTTTTAACTAATGTCATTAATAATTTGCCCGGAATGCGCGCACGAGGTTTCGACAACCGCTGCCGCCTGTCCCAATTGCGGTCATCAATTTTTGCCGCCGGTTGTTAATCCGCCGGTTCAGAGAAACGTCGTCGTCAGCGAAGTTCCGCGGGAACGCGAAGGTTTTCCGCCGTGGGCTTTTATTCCGCTCGGCGTTTTAGGCTTAGGTCTGGTGTTGCTGCTTTTTTATCTTTTCAAAAGCGATGACAATGGCAGAAATATCAACGTCAATCTCGCGTCGAGAACATCTCCCGTCGAAACAACACGCGAAACAACCGTTCGTAGCGACGCACAGCCGAATCAGGTAACTGTGCCGCCTTCGTCCGAACCGAATCAGGTAATTTTGCCGCCCGCCGCGCCGCCGCCGATGTCATCTTCGTCGGAAACGACGGTTACGTCAGTTCCGCCCGAAACAGTCGCGCCAGACAAAGGCACGGTCAACATCGAAGCGAAAATTGCCACTAAATCGGGAACTGTTCAACCGGTTCAAAAGGAAAAGTTTTATCTGCTCGATAAAGATTTACAGAGCATTTTGAGCGACGCAAACATTGACGATGAAACCGGACAAGGCTTAAATACGGCTTTCGGATTGTCGGTCGTTTATCCAGACAAATACCGCGAAACCAACAAAAAGGCGTTGGATGCAATCAATAAGCACGTTAAATACGATGTTTTGACGGATTCAAACGGCAAAGCGCAGATGAAAGATGTCAAACCCGACAGCTACTATCTGTTCGGCATCACGAAAACGCGCAACGGTTATGCCATCTGGAGTTCGCCCGTTTCGATTCAGCCGGGCGACAACAAACTCGTGCTTGATCCGGTGCGGTTGACGGAAATTAACCAGTAATTTAAAATTTCAAACAAAAGCAAAAAGCGCAGATTTTCGATCTGCGCTTTTTTTATGAGAAAATGCCTGGAAATTCCGATCTTTCAATTCGTTCTTGCTTTGACGGTCAACCGTAAATGTTTACTGAAAAATGTTATAATCGGCGCGAGGTGATTTTATGACGAAAACGATTAGCCTTAACGAAGATATTTCAATTCAAACGATTATCGCTCTAACAAAAAACGGTGATGAAGTCTTAATTGAAGAAAACGGCGAACCGATTGCCAAACTTACACCGTTTGAAAAGCCGAAGGAAATAAAAAAACGAACCGCCGGTTTGGGAAAAGGTTATTGGATGAGCGACGATTTTGACGATGAACTGCCCGACGAATTTTGGGGATTTGATAAAGATTGTTGAATTTACTGCTAGTTTTTAAGAAAGCATTTGACTGATACTAAAATGAATTTTGAGAGGAAAATAAAATGACGAAAATAGTCAGCATTAACGAAGCGCAAACTCAATTACAAGGTTTATTGGCTCTCGCCCGTAATGGTGATGAAGTGATTATCGAAGAAAACGGCGAACCTTCGGCGCGTTTGATACCGATTAAAAAAAAGCAACAAAAAGAGCGCGTCTTGGGACTTAGAGAAGGACAAGTTTGGACAAGCGATGATTTTGACGATGAATTGCCTGATTCTTTTTGGCTCGGAGAAGAAGAAAAATGAACCTGCTTTCGGACACTCACGCATTTATCTGGAGTTTCAGCAACACGAAAAAATTATCTCGAACCGTTGCCGAAGCATTCAAAAACCCGGACAATCAAATATTCCTGAGCGTAGCAAGTGTTTGGGAAATGCAGATTAAAATCAAACTCGATAAAATGATTTTCGACGACACGCTCGAAAATATCATCATCGAACAGCAAAATATCAACAGTATTCAAATATTGCCTGTCAGACTTTCCCACGCTTTATATCTGGAAAATCTGCCGCTTCACCACAAAGACCCGTTTGACCGCCTTTTGATTTCACAGGCGATTGTCGAAAATATGATTTTGATAACAGCTGATCCTGAATTTTCTAAATATCAAGTGAATTTGTTGTGGTAAAGTGTGGAAAATTTTATGAATAACTGTGAGAATGAAAGATTTTTTATAAAAAATGGCTTGGTTATGTCTTTTGATGAATTAGGCAATTTTATAAAGGATTCTTTGGAGCAGTTACAAAAACAATCAGATTCAGATTTTGATTTTCCTAAACAAGAGAAAACTTATGATGAATTAATTTCTTTATTAGAGAAAAAAATTAAAGATGACTTGAAGACACCTAAAATTGATAGGTATCTGCAGGATTTTCGTGAAAAAAATTTCTATTATTCCAAATCGAATAGTAAGTATGAAGAAATTAAAAAATCAGTAGAATCATTTTTAGAAAATCTCGAAAAAGTAAAAGGTAAATTCAAAGTATTGAAAATAGACGGAATTACAGAGATTGATAATCTTGCATTCATAATTAAATCTCAACACCTCTCAAGTTTTCACGATGAAGTTCTTGAAATCGCAAACATTGTTACCCCGAAAGTAATATCTGATGAAATGGTTTCTTGCGTTTCCGAAACATTACTTCTTTTAGAAAAAAACAAAGAATTGTATTTCTCAAAGCGTTGGTCTGAAAATGAGCTTTCAACTCCAGACTTAAAATCTTTTGGTCGTTTAATAGGCTCAACAAGATATTTGTCTCAGGAAAAAAGCATAACTTACTCTTTCAGATCATTTAATTTAGAGTATATTCTAAGACAAATAATTTATAATTCAATTTTTCACCTTAAACATAATTCTCTTTTCCGAAATACAGACTTTTGTCGGGCTTGGTTGCTGAGATTACGCTATCAAGTAATTGAAAAATCAGTAGATTTTGTTGATGAAATGATATTACTTGTAAAAAATAAAGCAAAATATGAGTCAGAAAAATACAAAAGACAAATTCAAACTGATTCCACAATATTGCAAAAAGAGTTGGAATTAAAAATTAGCCGAGAAGAAGATTTAATTTATGGAAAGTCTTTTCAAGAAAGGCGTGAATTTATAATAAGTTTACGGAGTAAGTAGTCGGACACAATTATCTTATAGAATAGTTGAAGTCCGAAAAATTGATTCTTAAAATACTTCCCACTGCTCCGAGAATCTGTCTGACCGAGTAGTGCAATTGTGCTTTATCAATATAATCTGACGGACTCAGCC
>JBBSIE010000195.1:0-3847 GCA_038232235.1 Pyrinomonadales bacterium
AAATATATTCGTCCGAAATCTGAAATTTACAATATGCAGTGGGACGGAAACGATTTGTCGGCGGAAGAGAGATTACAGCTCAAAGCCGATTATAAAATACGCAGTAAAGAAATGTTGACGAGTTGTTCGACCTGTCATCGTTAAATTTTGAAAGTTTAAAGTTTAAGGAACAAAAATAAAAATGCCGAGCAAAGACAGCAAAACAAACTTTGCGTTATTGCGAGATAAAATTCTCCAAAAAAGCGGAAAAGAATATTGGCGGAGCGTCGAGGAATTCGTTGATGCGCCGGAGTTTGAGGAATTCGTCAAGCACGAATATCCGGCGCACGCCGAGGAATGGGACGATACTTTGAGCCGCCGCAACTTTGTCAAAGTGATGGGCGCGTCGCTGGCGTTTGCCGGTTTGAGCGGCTGCGTTATTCAGCCGGCTGAAAAAATCGTGCCGTATGTGCGCCAGCCGGAAGAACTCGTTCCCGGAAAACCGCTTTTTTATGCGACGGCGATGACGCTCGGCGGCATTGCCACCGGACTTCTCGCGCTGTCGCACGAAGGTCGCCCGACGAAAATCGAAGGCAATCCCGGTCATCCGCAAAGTTTGGGCGCGACGGACGTTTTGGCGCAAGCCTCGATTTTGTCAATGTATGATCCTGACCGTTCCAAAGAAGTCGTTTATCGCAACACGCCGCGAACGTGGCAGAGTTTTATGTCCGATATGCGCGGCGCGATTGATCAAAACCGTGCGGATGGCGGCGCGGGCATCAGATTTTTAACCGAAACCGTTACTTCGCCGACACTGATCGGTCAATTTAAACAACTTCTTTCCGAACTTCCGAACGCCAGATTGTATCAATACGAGCCGGTTAATAAAGACAACGCATTGACGGGCGCACAAATGGCTTTCGGTTCACCCGTCAATACAGTTTATAAATTCGATCAGGCGCAGAGGATTTTGTCGCTCGATGCCGATATTTTTTCGGGCTTTAATGTTCGTTATATTAAAGATTTTAATAAAAGCCGCGCATATTCCGAAGAAAATAAAAATATGAACCGGCTTTACGCCGTCGAAACGACAATGAGTTTGACGGGCGCAAAAGCCGATCATCGGCTTGCCGCCAAACCGAGCCAAATGCCGGAAATCGCTAAGGCGATTGCGGCGGCTTTGGGCGTTTCGGGCGCGAGTTCGACTTATACGGAAAACGGGCAATGGATTCAGGCGATGGCGAAGGATTTGCTGGCAAACAGAGGCAAATCAATTGTCGTTGTCGGCGATAATCAACCGCCGATTGTTCACGCGTTGGCTCACGCGATGAACTCGACGCTCGGAAATGTCGGTACAACCGTAACTTATATCGAACCTTTTCAGCCGAATGCGAATGTCGCGCAGATTGATCAGCTTCGTCAGCTTGTTCGGGAAATTGACGGCGGCGCGGTCAAAATGCTCGTTATTTTGGGCGGCAATCCGGTTTATAATACGCCGATTGATTTGAGATTGAACGAAGAAAGGATGGCGAAAATTCCGCTTCGCGTTCATCTCGGACAGCATTTTAATGAAACCGCCGAACTTTGCCAGTGGCACGTTTCAGAAAAACATTTTCTCGAAATGTGGGGCGATTCGCGTGCCTACGACGGCACGGCTACGATTATTCAGCCGTTGATTGAACCGCTTTATGACAGCAAGAGTATTTATGAAGTGGCGCAAATTTTCTTTAAGGAAAATTACGATAAAAAAGACCTCGATATTGTCAAAGAGTTTTGGCAAAAACAAGGTTTAGCCAATGCGTCGAAAACGACGGCAGCGACGGGAAATACACAGCCGCAAGTTCAAACAACACCGATGAATGCTTTGCAAACACCGCCAAGCAGAGCGCGGGCGGCGACAATAAATGGAAGCCAAGCGGCGGCATCGCCATCTAATTCGGTTGTGTTGGCGACGGCAGACACGCCCGCCGCGCCAAAGAGTTTTGAAGATAATTGGCGCAAAGCCGTTCACGATGGATTTATCGCAAATTCAGCGGCGGCGACCAGAACTATGTCAGTCAATACAGGCTTTATGAGTCAGCCTGAAAATAAGCCGGTGATCAGGGCGGATGCTCTGGAAATTTCGATTTTGCCTGACCCGTGCGTTTATGACGGACGTTTTTCCAATAACGGCTGGCTGCAGGAACTTCCAAAACCATTGAACAAAATCACATGGGACAATGTAGCTCTGGTCAGCCCGGCAACGGCGCAACGCTTACAGATTAATCAAGGTGGAGAAAGAGATTCGGAAGAAATAATCGGCGGAATGGAAGGGACGACTTTTGTCAATACCAGAGGCGGAAATTTATTTTCAGATTTGGCTACGCTCAATTATGAAGGCGCAACTATTAACAAGCCGGTTCCAATGTGGATCACACCCGGACAGCCGGATGATGTAATCACGTTGTATATGGGTTACGGGCGTACGCGAGCCGGACGAATCGGAACGGGTTTGGGTTACAATGTTTTTGATGTCCGCAAATCGAATGCAATGTGGTTCGGCTCTGGAAATATTAATAAGGTCGGTGAGCAGGCGACGATTGCTTCGACGCAAACTCATTTTAATATGGAAGGACGCGATTTACTGCGCGTTTGGAACGTAGATAGTTTTGAAAAGGAAGTTGAACTCGGAGAGCAGGAAAACTTTTATGACCTGTCAATGTATCCGGGTTTCAAATACAACGGCAATAAATGGGGAATGACGATTGATTTGAATTCCTGTGTCGGCTGCAACGCTTGCGTAATCGCCTGTCAATCGGAAAACAATATTCCGGTTGTCGGCAAGGAACAGGTCGAGCGCAGCCGCGAAATGCACTGGATGCGGATTGACGCATATTACAGCGGCACGGATTTAAATAATCCTGAAACTCTGCATTTCCAGCCGGTTTTATGCCAGCAGTGCGAGCAGGCACCGTGCGAAGTCGTCTGTCCGGTTCACGCGACGGTTCACAGCGCGGAAGGTTTGAACGATATGGTTTATAACCGCTGTATCGGAACGCGCTATTGTTCAAACAACTGCCCGTATAAGGTTCGGCGATTTAATTTTCTGCTTTATCAGGATTGGAATACGCCGCAGTATAAATTAATGCGAAACCCGGAAGTTACGGTTCGCAGTCGCGGCGTGATGGAAAAATGCACTTACTGTACGCAGCGCATCGCATCAGCGAGAATCGAAGCCGAAAAAGATCAACGCCATATCCGCGACGGCGAAATTGTTACCGCGTGTCAGGCGGTTTGTCCGGCAGACGCGATTGTTTTCGGCGATTTGAACAACAAAGACAGTCAGGTTGTTAAATTAAAAAATGATCCTCGAAATTACGTTCTGCTCAATGAACTTAACACACAGCCACGGACAACATATCTAGCGGCTTTGAAAAATCAAAATCGAGAGATGCCGGACTATGTACCGTTGAAGGAAAGAACGGAAAATTTGGAAAAATCGAAAGACACGATACCGGTAGTGAACACACCCGAATCGGAACATTAGTTTTGGATAAAAAGCTATGCAAAAGGTAGAAGAAATTCAAAGGCAAGACCTGGAAGAAATCAAAAAAAGAATCTACCCGCCGATGGTCGAGGGCGAACACACCTTTGCCACCGCGACGGATAGAATCAGCGATATAACACTAAAAAAGAGAACTCCGTTCGGGTGGTTTATCGGCTTCGCCATCGGATTTGTTCTCCTGCAAGTGCTAATGATTTCGATAGTTTATCTGGTGACGACCGGTATCGGAATCTTTGGAACTAACCAGCCGGTCGGTTGGGCATTTCCGATTATAAACTTTGTTTGGTGGATCGGTATCGGACACGCCGGAACGCTGATTTCGGC
>JBBSIE010000196.1:0-3779 GCA_038232235.1 Pyrinomonadales bacterium
GTAATAGTTGTGCTAACCGTCGCCGTTTCGGTTTGAAGAACTTCGCCGCCGCTGGTTATTTCTACAACTTGTGAAACATCACCGACTTGCAATGCTGCATCAACGGTTGACGGCGTTCCGACATCAACTTTTACATTTGTTGCAACATACTTTTTAAAACCTGCGACGCTAACGGTTACCGTATAAATACCGTTCTGAACCGCAGGAATTCGATATGTTCCATTAGCACTGGTAACAATCGTAAATTCCTGACCGCCTTCACCCGTAACTACAACGGTTGCATTAGGAACTATCGCTCCGTTCTGGTCAACGACCGTGCCTGCAATAGAGCCGGTGGTTTGCGCCATTATCGAAAGGCTAAACAGCAAGCAGGTCGAAATGGTTAAACTCAAGAACAAAGCTAATTTGTTATTCATAAAACTTTTGTTATTCATAAAACTCTCCTATTTTTTTCATTAATTTAAAAAGCCAAAGAAACTTAAACGGATATAAATTTAATAAAGCGAGTTTGTATTATTCCTATTGTCTTATTCTATAAAAATTTGATTATTTTAATTAAAATTTATTAAGACGGTAATATGTGCTGAAGCATTTTGTTTCTAGCAAATTTCGCGCCATAAAACCGTGCAACAATAAACACAATAGAATGTGTAATTTCACATATTATAAAATATCGAAAATATTTTAATTTGTATGTAAATTCAAATATTTTTCCATAATTTTGAATTTTTTTAATAGAAATAAAATGATTGTCTATCGGAGTTTTATGAACTTTGTCATACATCACTTTTGAACGAATTTGTTAAAATAACCATATTTGCGATACTATTGCCATTCATAAATCAGCTTAAAACACGGTTTAGGAAAATATCGGTTGAGAATTAAATTATGATCGCTGAAAATTTAATCGGATTTGAAAATTTACCGCAGACGATTCCGCATTTTTGTTTTGAATCGTGGCGCAGACATAATAAAACCGACGCGCTCAGTCATAAAGTTAGAGACGTTTGGGAAAGTTTTTCGGGCGAAGCGGTAATCGAAAAAATTAAGCATATCGCGCTCGGACTGGCGGATTTAGGCGTGAAAGCCGGTGATCGAGTGGCGATTATTTCCGAAAATCGTCCCGAATGGTCGCTGACCGATTTGGCGATTCTGTCGCTTCGCGCCGTTAATGTGCCGATTTATACAACACAGGCAGTCGAACAGATTCGTTATATTCTGGAAGATTCGGGCGCGAAAATCCTCTGCATTTCCGGCAGGAAAATTTTCAAACACGCCGAAGAAGCGATTTTAAGCGTTGAGCGTTTGGAAAAGTTGATTTTTTTCGATGCCGATGCGATTCCCGAAAACAGCAGTAAAGCGTTGACGCTTACCGAAATTGAAAAGCGCGGCGAGGAGTTGGAAAAAAGTGATTTGCGGAGTTTTGAAGACAATCTTTCAAAAATTGCGGCAAGTGATTTGGCGACAATCATTTACACTTCCGGCACAACCGGCGAACCGAAAGGCGTTTTACTCACGCACGAAAATTTTACTTCAACTATTGTCGCCGTTTCCAAAGGCTTGCCGATCAAAACAACGGATCGTTCGCTGGCGGTTTTGCCGCTGTCGCATATTTTTGAGCGGACGGTTTTTTATGTTTTGTGCGCGAACGGCGTTTCCATTCATTTCTGCGCGTCTTTTGACCAACTTGCATCACATTTGAGCGAAATTCATCCGACGATTATGACTGCCGTGCCGCGTCTTTTCGAGCAGGTTTATCACAAAATCGTCAAAAAGGGAAAAGCGGCGGGCGGTTGGAAAACTTCAATGTTTGATTGGGCTTTGGAAGTCGGACAGGAATATTGGGAAGCAAAAGATAAACACGAATCGGTGTCGGCGGTTTTGGCGGCGAAACACGCGATTGCCAGCCGCCTTGTTTTCTCGAAATGGCGTGAAGGCGTTGGCGGAAGCATTCGTTTTTTCGTGTCGGGCGGTGCGCCGCTCTCCAAAAAACTGACTAACGCATTTTGGGCGGCGGGAATTCCGATTCTGCAAGGTTACGGAATGACCGAAGCGTGCGTAACGTGCGTTAATCGTCCCGACGACAGCAAAGTCGGTTCAATCGGAACGCCGCTTGAAGGAATTGAAATGAAAATTGCCGCCTCCGACGGCGAAATCTTGATTCGCGGCAAAAATGTGATGCGCGGTTATCTCAATAAACCGGAAGAAACCGCGCAGGTTATTGACGAAGACGGCTTTTATCACACCGGCGATGTCGGCTATCAAGACGCTGACGGACATTTTTTTATCACCGACCGCAAAAAAGATTTATTTAAATTGTCGAACGGCAAATACGTTGCGCCGCAGCAGGTTGAAAGTCTTTTGAAACAATCGCCGCTCATTTCGCAAGCCGTCGCCGTCGGTTCGGGGCGCAAACAAGTCGGCGCGTTGATCGTGCCGGATTGGGAAACGCTCAAAATGACGCTCAAAGAAGAAGGCATCAGCGCGGAAGGCACACGCGAAGAACTTTGCGAAAATCCTTACGTTATCAAAAGAGTGCAGCGCGACGCAGGCGAATTTACGCGGGAAATGAACGATTATGAAAGAGTCAAAAAAGTTTATCTGCTGCCGCGTGAATTCTCCATTGATAAAGGCGAAATGACTCCGACGCTGAAAATAAAACGCGGCGTGATTGACGAGAAATACGAAGAAGCGATTGACGAAATTTGTGGAAGATAATCCAGAGTAAATTTGAGATCACCGTAAGGCTTAAAATTCTATCAAAAACTGTTTCAACCAATAATTTTACTTTACAATTTGCATCTTTCCTTGCTGAATGAGCATTCATTCAGTATGATATACTCAAATAAAAATCAACAAAGGAAAGGTAAAATATAAAAATGATGAATATCGGAAAAGCCGCCGTTTTGGGCGCGGGAACAATGGGCGCGGCGATTGCGGCGCATCTTTCAAATGCGGGAATACCGACTTTGCTGTTGGACATTGCGCCGAAGGAATTGAATGAGAATGAACAGGAAAAAGGTTTGCCGCTCGATTCGTTTCACGTTAGAAATCGAATTGTCGGCGAGATGTTTGAAGCGGCGAAAAAGTTGAAGCCCGCGCCGTTTATGTTGAAGGACAACGCGAATTTGATTGAAATCGGGAATTTTGAAAACGATCTGCATAAAATAAAAGACTGCGATTTCGTTATCGAAGCAATTGTTGAAAATCTCGACATCAAACACAAACTTTTTGCGGAAGTCGAAAAATACAGAAAAGACGGTTCGATCATCGCTTCAAATACGAGCGGCATTCCGATTGAGAAAATCGCCGAACCTTTCAGCGACGATTTCAAAAAACATTTTGTCGGCGTGCATTTTTTCAATCCGCCGCGCTATATGAAACTCGTCGAAGTCATTCCGACCGAAGATACGAGCGGCGAAATCGCCTGCGCGGTTACAGGATTTCTGGATCGAAGACTCGGCAAAGGTGTTGTTCCGGCAAAAGATCGTCCGAATTTTATCGCCAACCGCATCGGCGTTTTTTCGATGATGGCGACGATTAAAGAAATGCTCGAAATGGGTTTAACGCCGACAGAAGTTGACCAGATTACGGGCAAAGCCATCGGACACGCTTCTTCGGCAACATTCCGAACGTCGGATTTGGTTGGTTTGGACGTAACGGCGCACGTCGTCAAAAATCTTTATCCGGCGATTCCCGACGACGAAGACCGCGAAGTTTTTCAAACGCCGGAACTCATCAATACGTTGATGGAAAAGAAAATTTTGGGCGACAAATCA
>JBBSIE010000197.1:0-3618 GCA_038232235.1 Pyrinomonadales bacterium
AGTAATTGCTCATTGACTCGGACATAGCGCGCCGCCTATGCTTGTTTGTGAAAGGCAAAAATAAAAATATGGACGGTTTCGCTTTTTCAAAAGCGCTGAGGGCAAAAACCGCTTCGCAGTCATCGAACTGAATCGCCGAACTAAAATTGTATGTGTGGAATAACCGGATTTATCTCAAAAGAAAAAAACTTGCCCGTCGGAAAGCGTGAAATTTTGCTCGACCGAATGTGCCGAATTATTACGCATCGCGGTCCCGACGAACAGGGAATGGTCGTTAAAGAACGCGCCGCGCTCGGAATGCGGCGGCTTTCGATTATTGATATTAAAAGCGGGCAGCAGCCGATCTATAGCGAAGACGACAATCTGGCAATTGTTTTTAACGGCGAAATTTACAACTATAAGGAAATAAAAAAAGAACTCGAAGCGCTCGGGCATCGCTTCAAAACCGATTCCGACACCGAAACGATTCTTCTCGCTTACGAAGAATTCGGCGCGCGTTGTCTGGAGAAACTGCGCGGAATGTTCGCCTTTGCGATTTGGAATTTTCGTGAAGAGACGCTTTTCATCGCGCGCGACAGAGTGGGCAAAAAACCGCTTTTTTACAGTTTAACCAAAGCGGGCGATTTCGTGTTCGGCTCGGAACTAAAAACGCTTCTGGCGCACGGCGAAATCGAAAAAGAAATTGATTTCGCCGCGCTCGATGCTTATTTGACGTTCGGCTACGTGCCGGAAGAATTCTGCATTTTCAAAAACGTGCGGAAACTCGCGCCGGGACATTTCTTGATTTTCAAAAACGGTAAAGTCCGCACGGAAAAGTATTGGGATTTCAATTATTTGAAACCGACGAATATAAAAACCGAAGACGAATACATCGAGGTTTTACGCGAAAAAATCAGAGACGCCGTCAACATTCGCCTGATTTCGGAAGTTCCGCTCGGCGCGTTTTTGTCCGGCGGCGTTGATTCTTCAACGATTGTCGCAATGATGTCAGAAATCTCGCAAAGTCCCATAAAAACCTTTTCCATCGGTTTTAACGAAGATACTTTCAGCGAATTGAAATACGCGCGAATCGCCGCCAAATACTTTAATACGGAACATCACGAATTTATCGTTACGCCGGATTTAGTTGACATCGTGGATGAACTGGTCTGGCATTTTGACGAACCGTTTGCCGATTCGAGTGCGCTTCCGACTTTCATGGTTTCCAAAATGGCGCGTGAATTCGTTACCGTCGTTTTGTCAGGCGACGGCGGCGACGAGCTTTTCGCCGGTTACTCGCGCTATGTAACGGACAAAAAACGAAGCGGGTTGGCAAATTTACCGAAAGCATTCCGCAGAGGCGTCTTGCAGCGCGTCGGCGAAAAACTTCCGCACGGCGCGCGCGGGAAAAATTATCTTTACAATGTTTCGCTCGACCCGGTTGACCGCTATATTGACAGCGTTTCGCAGTTTAACGCGCCGCGCAAAAAGTCTCTTTACTCGAAAGATTTTCGAGCGCAATTAAACGGCAGTTTTGGCGCCGCGGAACGCGAATTTAAGGAATTTGCCGAAAGCGTTTCGACGGGAAACGCGATTGACAATCTGCTTTATCTCGACAGCAAAACTTATCTGCCGGGCGATATTTTGACGAAAGTTGACCGGATGAGTATGGCAAATTCGCTCGAAGCGCGTGCGCCGCTGCTCGACCATAAATTGATTGAATTCGTCGTCGGCATTCCGCCGGAACTGAAAATGAAAGGTCTGGAGACGAAATATATTCTTAAAAAGGCGATGGAAGGCATCGTTCCGCGCGAGATCCTTTACCGCGAAAAACAAGGTTTTGGTATGCCGCTCAATGAATGGATAAATTCGCAGCTGCGCGAGAGAATCCACAGCGATTTGAGCGACCGGCGAACTTTGGAACGCGGTTATTTTGAAAAAACATACATTCAAATTCTTCTAAACGAGCATTCTAAAGGGCGACGCGACCATTCGATGCCGCTCTGGTTATTGTGGATGCTGGAGCTTTGGCATCGAAAATTTGTAGACGATTAGAAAGCTGCAAGAGGCGCGTGGAGTTTTCAAAGCATCTTGCCCGAATGATACGCCATCTAACTTCTTTCGTGTTCGACCCCTTAAAATTATTCTTAAATTATGTGCGGAATTGCCGGAGTTATCGGAAATAAAAATCAGGAAGCGGCGCGCGAAAAAGTCAGCCGGATGCTCGAAGTCTTAAAACACAGAGGTCCGAACGATACCGGAATCGAAGTTTGGGACGATGCGGTTTTGGGTCATCGGCGGCTTTCGATTTTCGATTTGAGCGCCGCCGGTCATCAGCCGATGCTTTCGCCCGAACGCGACATCGGCGTCGTTTTTAACGGTGCGATTTATAATTTTCGCGCTCTGCGCGCCGAACTCGAAGAAAAAGGCTGCCGTTTTCGCAGTCAAACCGACACGGAAGTTTTAATTTACGGTTATCGTGCGTGGGGTTTCGACCGGCTGGTTGCAAAAATGCAGGGAATGTTCGCCGTCGGGCTGTGGGACAAGCGGCAGAAAACGCTTTTCCTCGTCCGCGACCGGCTCGGCGTCAAACCGCTCGCTTTTGCTGTTCAAGACGGCGAAATCTCTTTTGCTTCGACCGTCCGCGCTTTGAAAGCGTGTGGCTGCGGCGGAGATTTGAATGAAAAAGGCGTTGCCGAGTATTTGGAATTCGGATTTTTGACCGACGAACAAGCGATTTACAAAGGCATCGAAAAAGTTGCGGCGGGCGAAATTGTCGAGTGGCGCGGCGGCGAAATTGAAAAAAGACAGTATTGGGATTTGCCCCCGGTTGCGCCTGAAAACGACATTTCTTTTGGCGAAGCGGTCGAAGAAACCGAGAGGCTTTTTTTACAGGCGGTCGAAAAACGTCTTCAAGCCGACGTGCCGATTGGAGCGCTTTTAAGCGGCGGAATCGATTCGAGCCTTGTCTGCTGGGCAATCGGCAAACTCGGCGGCGATGTTACCGCTTTTACCGTCGGAACGTCGAATGACGCTTTTGACGAAGCGAACATTGCCGCGCAGACCGCCAAACATCTCGGCATCAAGCACCAAATTTTAGAACTTTCTTCCAAAAAGCCGCCGAACATTACCGAACTTGTCGAAGCCTACGCCGAACCTTTCGCCTGCGCTTCGGCTCTGGGAATGCTCGGAATTTCCGGCGAGGTCAAAAAATCCGCCACCGTTCTTTTAACCGGCGACGGCGGCGACGACGTTTTTTTGGGTTACCCGGAACACAGACATTTTTTGATGGCAAGCAAAGTTGCCCGGAGCGCTCCGGCTTTCACGACCAATCTGTGGCAGAAAACGCGCGAAATTGTCCCGAAAGTCGGAAAGATGAAACGCGCCGTTTCATTTCTTGATTATTCATTCGGTGGTCTCGGCGCGATTGGAAACGCGCGCGACGGTTTGCCCGTCTATCAGCGCAACAATCTTTTGGGCGAGCGGCTCGCAGACGTTTCGCTGTCGCATCGGCAGATTGATTGGACAATCGAATCGGGGCGCAATTTGCTCGCGGAATTCCTCGCTTACGACCGCCGAACCAGATTTGTCGGCGAATATCTGCCGAAAGTTGACGGCGGCACAATGTTTTACGCGCTC
>JBBSIE010000198.1:0-3508 GCA_038232235.1 Pyrinomonadales bacterium
AAAACCGCCCAAAAAAGTTTTGATTTCCGAAGATCCTATCAACTAAAGCGGCGAGAAAATACACTACGACGGCAAATACTAAAACGACTCGAAATAAATAATTTATAAATTATGAAGCGGTAAGATTATTGATCTTGCCGCTTTTTACTTGAAAAAAGTGATGTGTCGAACCGCAGTTTGAAAATCTTTCATAAATAATTTTCAGAAAAATTTCATCAGATAATATTTCCCGGCTTGTACCAAAACCATTAGGGAATGTATGTCAATGCAGAAGCTCGCACGAAGTAAGGACGTATTTCTTATTTTAATTCTAATGGCGTATTCCCGCACCATCGTCTGCGCCCTTACTCCGTGCGGGCTTCTGCAATAACACACTTTCCTTAATTGGCACTCACAACAGGCACTCAAACAAGAAAAGGGCATCTGTAAAAGATGCCCTAAACTATTTGAAATAATGGTGATCCGAGAAGGACTCGAACCTTCGACCCAATGGTTAAAAGACTTTGAGATTGGTTTTGGATAACTTTGTATTAGTTTGTAAATAGTTGCTTTTATTGTATTTATAGGATATATCAGTTTAGGTAGGATTGGCTTATTCCCTTTAGGTTAATAAAACAAGATTATGGATGTGTTCTAAAATATTGACCAGTTGTTCTTTGGAAATAAAGGTTTTGCCAAGCAAGTTATCGCTGAGGATTTTTTCAAGTTCCTGAAGATTCAATTTGTAATCGTGATGATGTAAATACTTTTGGCGAATCAAATGAATCAAGTATTCAGTTGGGTTACAAAGCGGTGAATACTTGGGAAAATGATGAAATCTGATGGTGATCGGAACGTCCAGTTTGTTGAAGAAATCAGTTTTCATTTTGTTTTTGTGAGTGGGATTATTGTCCAGAAAGATGTCTGCCGAAGTATAACCCTCAGCGTGGAGAGTTTTGGCTAAACAGACGAAAAAGTCGGCAACTTCAAAACTCCGGGCGATGGGTGTGGTTTGAAAATAGCATTCGGCAGAAAACAGTTCAACGGCTAAGAGTCCGTTGGTGCGCGTCCGTTTTTTTCATCGGTTTTGACGCGCGGTCGAGTGTTTCGTTCTGCCCAGCCGTAATAGCTGCTTGGTTTAGAGCTAATTGAAAATTCATCAAAAGTCAGTGTCGCATTGGTTTGATCGGACTCAAGCAAAGTTTGTTTGAATCGGTCGAGAAATTGGAGTTGTTCGTCCTTTGAGGCATTTTGATAATCCGAATGAGCCTTTTGATGTGAGAGGTTGAGACGCTCAAGGAGATCATAAATACCGCTTTTGTAGTCAACCCTAAACTCTCGTTTGATGAACTGACGCATTAGTTCGGCAGTCCACAAATTGCCTTCCAAGCCGCATTCAAAAGGTGCTTTAGAAACAAGAGTCTGTTTGAAGTGGAGTTCTTGGGCGGTGGTCAAAAGAGTCGGTTTGGGACGAACCGCCACGCGGCAAAGTCCATCAAAGCCTTCTTTGAGATACGCTGCGAGAAAGACATAGACAGTGTTTTTGTTTAGTGAAAGAGTATTTGAAATGGTCGAAACATCGTTGTTTTCGGCAAAAAGTTTAATTGCTCTGAGGCGTTTGCGAATATATTCCTGTTGATAACGACGAAAGTATTTATTCCATTGAACTTCGTCAAAACCTTTGGTATCGAATTCAGTTTTTTTAGATTTTGGCATTAAACCATTTTACAGATTTAATGCCCTAAAGGGAATAATGTCATTTCGTGTCTGATGGAAATTCGCAAAAATCCGGTAATGAAAGACGGCAAACAAACCACGCCGCCGGTTTGGGATATGAATTGTCTGGAATCGGTTTGCGGCATCTGCACGATGATTATTAACGGAACAGTGCGTCAGGCGTGTTCCGCTCTGATAGATAATCTCGAATTTCCGATTAATTTGGAGCCGATGACGAAGTTCCCGAACGTGCGCGATTTGACGGTTGACCGCACTGAGATGTTCGATCACCTTAAAAAAATCCACGCCTGGATCGAACTCGACGGAAGCTACGATTTAGGTCCCGGTCCGAAAATGAGTCAGGAAGAAACCGCAGAGCGTTACGCATATTCGCGCTGTATGACTTGCGGGTGCTGTCTGGAAGCCTGTCCGCAATACGGCGACGGAAATTTTATCGGAGCGCAGACGCTGACGCAGTTTAGACTTTTCGATATGCACCCGACGGGAAAAATGACGCGCGATGCGCGGCTCGAAGGAATTATGCAGGAAGACGGCGTGCAGAATTGCAGCAACGCACAGAACTGCGTTCAGGTTTGCCCGATGTCCATTCCGACGACGAGAGCGATTTACAGAGGAAACCGTGCGACCGTAATTCACGGTTTGTTCGGCTGGCTGAGAAAATAAATTCGGTTTGGGCATAAAACGCACGATTTACAAAGCTAAACCGAAAATGAAATATTTGAGCTTTACCGGGAGCAGTTATGAATCAGAGAACTGAAATTGATGAAGAGAAAAAGCTGTCTGAAAGAGCAATCCCCAGATGGGAAAACGAAGGCGGCGAAGTGTTGGAAATAGCAAAATTGAAAACTATTACGGAAACAGAAGATCGGCAAAACGATGGGAGCGAGAACTTGTCTTGTCCGCCACCGGCAGCATATTTACCGGAAAAAGATTGAAACATTTGTTGATTTAGAAACAAAAACTGCTGCAAAAACGGCTTAATAAAATATTTTAATTATAGGAGTGATAAAAAATTATGTTAATTGATAAAAACAAAACTGTCCGCGATTTGGCGGTCGAGAATCCGGCGGCGACGCGCGTATTTGAAAAATTTAAGATTGATTACTGCTGCGGCGGACATATTTCGTTTGAAGAAGCGTGTCAAAATGCCGGAGTTGAAATGAATCAAGTTTCAGAAATGCTTGAAAAAACGACGTACGGTTCGGCTCAAAATAATTTGTCGGATACGGATTTTACGAAAATGTCGCTCGCTTCTTTGTCGGATTATATCGTGCGGAAACATCACGTTTTTACGCGCGATGAAACCGAGCGAATTACCGCGCTGCTTGAAAAAGTCTGATCGGTTCACGGCGAAAATCACTTTGAACTTTTCGATATTCAGAAAATTTTCGGCGCGTTGCGGCTCGAACTGGAAAACCATATGTTGAAGGAAGAACGGATGCTTTTTCCGTATATCGCGCTGATGGAAAGCTCGCTCAATTTTGGTCAACCCGTGCCGCCCGCGCCTTTCGGTTCGGCTAAAAATCCGGTCAAAGTGATGGTCGAAGAACACGACGCGGCGGGCGAACATCTGCGGGAAATTCGCAAATTGAGCAATCATTTCGCCATTCCCGACGATGCCTGCATTACGTATCAGACGCTTTACGGCGCGTTAGAAGAATTTGAAAAAGATATGCACCGGCATATTCATCTGGAAAACAACATTTTGTTTCCGAAGGCAATCGAGATGGAAGCGAGCGGCAAACCGGCGGACGAAAGACGGATGGACGATGTAAAATGCGGCTTGAACGAT
>JBBSIE010000199.1:0-3449 GCA_038232235.1 Pyrinomonadales bacterium
GCCAGCGGGCATCACTTAGATTTGTTTCGTAACTCATTTAATCGGGTAACTCCTAAAAATTTTATTGGTCTAAAATTCTAAAGCTATCCAACTGATGCCCGCTTTTCAACATTAAAACTTAAAATTTAAACGGACTCTTAGCGGCGTTTTTGGCATCCTTCGATTTGTTTTTGATTTGGGGTTGGATTTTAGCGGTAATCGGTTTGCGAATCGTCGGCAAAATTTCAACCGGCGCGGCGTGGGCGATTGTCTTAATTGTCGCTTTGATCGGTATCGCATTGAGAGTCGTTCCGGCTTTGCTCTTTTAAGTTCAAAGTCCAAAATTGTGAGCATTTTCCGACTTTGGACTTTGTAATCTTTACTCGTATCGCAAAGATTCAATCGGATCGAGCCGCGCGGCTTTCCAAGCTGGAAAAATTCCGAAAACCAAGCCGATGCCGACGCTGGCGAAAAATCCCATAACCGGTGCCCACCACGGAACGTAAGACGGAAAAACAAAGGAAATTAAAAAGGATAAACTCCATCCGATTGCCAAACCGACTAAGCCGCCGAAGCCGGTCAAAGTGGCAGCTTCGATCAAAAACTGTAAAAGAATATCGCTCTGTTTCGCGCCGATTGCTTTGCGAATGCCGATTTCGCGCGTTCTTTCGGTGACGGAAACGAGCATAATATTCATTACGCCGATGCCGCCGATCATCAATCCGATGGAGGAAATAACGACCATTGCGAGAAAAACTCCGGCGGTAATTGATTGAAAAGTTTCAATAATGCTGGCGGCGGTTTCGATTGAAAAGTTATTTTTCTCGCCGAACGGAACGTGCCGCCGAATTCTCATCAAATCCTGCACTTGATCTTTCGCTTCGTCCAATTTTCCTTCTTTGGCGACGGCTAAAATACGCAAATCTTCGGAATAAGGTTTCAGGCGCAAAGCCGCGCCCATCGGCATATAAATTATGTTGCTCTGGTCGTTATTGCCGCCACCGCCGCCGAAAAGCTGTTCTTTTTTCTCGATTATTCCAATCACGCGAAATTCGCGCCCGCCGATTTCGATTTTTTCTCCAATCGGATTGATGTATGGAAAATAGCTGTCAACCACCGCTTGACCGATGACTGCGACATCCGCTTTTGTTTCATTTTCCTGCTGCGTAAACCAGCGTCCTTCCATTAAAACTTCGATGGTAGTTTTTTCAATGTCGGCGGTTGTTCCTTTGAGTTGCACGGAGGAAGAAGTTTTACCGTTGTCGCCCGTAACGAGAATTTTTGAACCCCAACGGTCGCTTGAAACATCCAGCAGCGGAACGGCGGTTTCAATTGTCGGGAGTTGCTTCAAAGCCTCGGCATCTTCCTCCGTCAGCGGTTTTCGCATTCTTTCTTCGCGCGAACGTCTGCCGATTTGAACGCCGGCTTCGTATTTATTCAGAAAGATCGAAGAAGTTCCGAAAGATTCGACTTGTTTTTCCACTCCGACATTGATTCCGCTGATGATTGACGAAATCAGCATTACGGTAATGACGCCGATAATTACGCCGATGATCGTCAAAAACGACCGCAGTTTATTGCCGCGCAGCGTTGACATCGCCATTTTGAAATTTTCGATCAGACCGTTGCCGATAATTTTCATATTCTTTTACACATTTTTAATCCGCTCGCAATGCTTCAATCGGATCGAGTCTGGCAGCTTTCCAAGCCGGAAACAGTCCGGCGAGAATTCCCACGCCCGCCGAAACACCGATTGATAAAACCGCCGCCCACCACGGAATTCTTGTTTGAATCAGATAAGCGGTAACGATAAAACCGATGAGTTCGGCGAGAATCAAACCGACAATTCCGCCGATTGCCGAAAGTGTCGCCGCTTCAAATAGGAATTGCTTGAGAATATCGGATTGCCGCGCTCCCAAACTTTTTCTGATGCCGATTTCTTTTGTTCGTTCGGTTACGGCGACCAGCATTATATTCATAATAACAATTGCGCCGACGACCAGAGCGATTCCCGGAACAGCGATAATGACGACAAAAATCGGACCGAGAATACTGCTGCGAAGACCGGCGATGGCATCGGGCGTTGTTACGCCGAAATTGTCTTTTTCGCCGAATGAAAGTCCTCGCTTAATTCTCAGCAAAGTTTTAGCCTGTTCAACCGCATCGTCGAAAGTTTGGTCGCTGTATGAAGTTCCTTCAAAATATAAACCGCGGCTGCCGGTCAAATTTCCGAAATTTGAAGCGAAGGTTTTAAGTGGAAGTTGAATAAAATTGTCCTGCGGAAAGCCGAAAATTGTTCCTTTGGCAACCGCCACGCCGACAACTCTGTACGGAAGTCCGCGAATGCTGATTTCGCCGCCGACGGCTGAAGTTCCGGGAAATAATTTACTGGCAATATCAGCACCGATAAAGGCGACTCTCGCCGAACTGTTATTTTCCGAATTGACAAAAAACCGTCCGTCTTCGACTTCGATTTTGTCTATATCGGCGATAATCGGTTCGACACCTTCGACATTTATGTCTTCGAGGATTTCAGTTCCGCGTTTAACCAACGCATTATTTCCGCGTGCCTTTGCGCCGATTTCTTTGATCAAATCGGCGCGTTCACGAATAAAATCCAACTCTTCTAAAGTTAAATCCTTATTTCTGCGCTGAGCTTCGGCGAGCGCATCGTTATCCTTAAAATCGTCGAAACTGAATCGCATTACAGTAAATGAATTTGAACCGACACCCGCGATTTTTTCGTCAACGTAAGAGTTGAAACCCTGCAAAATCGAAAGCACGACCATAAACGCCGTAACGCCGATAATCATTCCCAAAAGCGTCAGAAATGAGCGAAGTTTATGCGCCCAAATTGCCGCGAATGCCAGTTTTAATGTTTCTGTAAAATCCATTTTCTACTAATTGCCGAAAGGCTTTTTTATCAGATTATGCTGATTTTTCTACGTTGTCGAGCGGCAAAAGGTTTATTTTTTGTAGATTTTGATGCGAATTAAGATTAGGAAGTTTAACGAAATACCGCAATTCCAACCTGTTTAAAACAAACCGGAATTACGAAAAAGAATCTGATTTTAACTATTGATTTACAAAACTAATCGAAATGTGAGCGGGCAAGCCTTTTGTTATTTAATTTTCTCATCCGACTCGATTTCGCCGTCCCGAATCGTGATGACGCGGTGGGCGCGTTCGGCGATGTCGTGTTCGTGCGTAACCAGAATAATCGTGTTTCCGTCCGAATGCAGTTTTTCAAACAGAGCCATAATTTCCATACTCGTTTTGGTGTCGAGCGCGCCGGTCGGTTCGTCCGCCAGCAAAATCGAAGGATCGTTGACCAAAGCCCGCGCAATCGCCACGCGCTGCCGCTGACCGCCGGAAAGTTCGTTCGGACGGTGATAAATCCGGTCGCCGAGTTCGACGGAAGCGAGCGTCGCTTCCGCGCGGTCGTGCCGCGCACTCGCGCCCATTCCGGC
>JBBSIE010000200.1:0-3422 GCA_038232235.1 Pyrinomonadales bacterium
GAAAGATGCAAAGCGAAATGTTGTCTGACGAAACAAAGGCGCGAATCGGTTCGCACACGAATCCATACGCCGAGATGTCGCGCCTTTTCGATTCGGCGAACAGCAAAAGCCTGCTTGACCGGATGCTTTACGCCGACACGAAGACTTATCTGCACGAGCTGTTGATGAAGCAGGACCAGATGTCTATGGCGGCTTCGATTGAAAGCCGCGTGCCGTTTCTCGATCATAAACTGATGGAGTTCGCGGCGCAAATGCCCGATAATCTTAAACTTCGCGGAAGCACGACGAAATTTGTTTTGCGCCAGGCGATGAAAGGAATTTTGCCCGAAGAGATTTTGACGCGCAGTAAAATGGGTTTTCCCGTGCCGATCGGAAAATGGTTCAGAAACGAATACAAACATTTGATTGACGAATACGTCTTGTCGGAACGCGCGCTTTCACGCGGAATTTTCAAAGCTGATTTTGTGCGAAATTTAGTTAACAGACACCAGAAAGGCGAAAATCACGAGGAAAGACTCTGGGCTTTGCTCAATTTTGAAATGTGGCAGCGCCGATTTATAGAAAGCGAAAATTAGATTGCCGACCTGCGCGGACTTAAGCGGATTTTCACGGACAAATTTTAGAAATGTCTTTATAAACCAGGCAAATAAGAATTTTATTAATAACGAAAAGTGCGAATACTCTGGTTAAAAACTGAACTGCTTCACCCGATTGATAAGGGCGGAAAAATCCGCACTTATCAGATGTTAAAGCAGTTAAAGAAAGCGCATCACATCACGTATCTGACGCTCGACGACGGCACGGCGGAAACCGACGCGCTCGAAAAAGCAAATGAATACGCGCACGAAACGATTACGATTCCGCACCGGACGGCGGCAAAATTTTCGCCAAAGTTTTATTTTGAATTAGCTAACAATCTCGTCTCGGAACTGCCGTATTTTATGCAGAAATACGTATCCAAAGCGATGCTCAAAGAAGTAGAAAAGCGTGCGAATCGAGATAATTTCGATGTCGTTGTTTGCGATTTTCTAATGCCCGCCGTCAATATGCCGGAAAAAATCGAAATTCCGACGGTTCTTTTTCAGCACAATGTCGAAGCGATGATTTGGCGCAGACATTTTGAAGTTCAGAAAAATGCGCTCAAGAAAGCGTATTTGAAAGGTCAATGGCGGAAGTCTTTCGATTATGAACGGGAAACCTGCCGGAAATTTGATTTTGTCGTGGCTGTTTCGCGCGAAGACAGCGAAACAATGCGGCGCGAATACGGAATAAAAAATATTACAGATGTAGCGACGGGCGTGGATACGGAATTCTTTGCGCCGGACGGAAATGCCGCGAAAGATGAATTTAATTTAGTTTTTACCGGTTCGATGGATTGGCTTCCGAATGAAGACGCGATTCGCTGGTTCACGGAAGAGATTTTTCCATTCGTAAAACAAAAAATTCCGCAGGTTTCGTTGACCGTGGTCGGGCGAAATCCGTTTCCTTCGCTCGTCGAATCGAGCAAAAAGGATTCGTCAATTACCGTTACCGGAAGAGTCCCGGATGTGCGCCCGTTTATGAACAAAGCCTCAGTTTATATAATTCCAATCAGAATCGGCGGCGGAACTCGTCTGAAGGTTTATGAAGCGATGGCGATGAATTTGCCGATTGTTTCAACCAGAGTCGGCGCGGAAGGCTTGCCGGTGCGCGACGGCGAAGAAATTTTATTGCGAGACACGCCGCACGAATTTGCCGAAGCGATTGTCAATTTACTGACTGAAAAAAACACGGCTAAAAAGCTCGGCTCCGAAGCGGCGAAGACTGTGTGCGAAAAGTTCGGCTGGGAAAAAGTTGCCGATGATTTTACCGAAATTTGTGAACGAACAATCGAAGAACGAGCGGCGCTCAACTGACAAATCTAAAGGCGCGGCGGGAAAACGATAGATAAAAAAGATTGAATATATCAAGGAATTGTTTTTGTCATAATATTTTTAACAGTTTGTTCGATTAAATAATGAAAACGTTTCTCATTTACCACGAAAACGACGAGATTAACCGCGAAATAACGGCACCGTGGCTGGCTTCATTTTCGGATTTGGCGGGCGTGATCGTTTTACGCGAAAAGACACAGCGAATGAAAACGCGCGTTAAACGCGAAATTAAACGGGTAGGTTACTGGCGGTTTCTCGATGTTTTAGCGTTTCGCTTATATTACAAATTTTTTCTCGCCGGAAAAGATAAAACCTGGCAAACGGAAACGGTTAAAAAATTCAAGCAGATTTATCCTGAATTGAAAAATGTTCCAGCTATTGTCACGCATAGCCCGAATTCTCCCGAAGCGGAAAAGTTTTTGAAGGAAATTGCGCCTGATATTGTCGTCGCGCGTTGTAAAACCTTGCTGAAAAAGAAAATTTTCACCTTGGCAAAAATCGGCACAGTCGTTTTTCATCCCGGAATTTGTCCTGAATATCGCAACGCACACGGTTGTTTTTGGGCGCTGGCACAGGGGGATTTTGAGAAAATCGGGATGACGCTTTTGAAAATTGACGAAGGCGTCGATACGGGTCCGATTTTTGGTTATTATTCCTACGATTATGATGCTCTGAACGAATCTCACATTGTAATTCAGACTCGCGTCGTTACTGAAAATCTAACTGCTCTGCGAACAAAACTCGAAGAAATATACGCAGGAACTGCCCAGCCTTTAGAGGTAAAAGGCAGAGAATCGAATGTTTGGGGACAACCCTGGCTAACAAAATACTGGAAAATAAAAGGCGATGCGCGAAAACGGTCGTCGGATAACGGTCATCACGCGACAAAAAAACTGAAAACCTAAAATTGGTGATTGGTTACGGCTGACGGTTGACTCAAAAGATGAAAGCAATTTCTTTGATGTATCATGATATTTGCGACAACGTAGACACGAGCGGTTTTGCAGGCGCGGACGCTGCGCTTTATAAAATTTCATCTGCCGAATTTTCAGCGCATCTGACGGCGATTTCCGAAAAGATTAAAGAAAAACCAAGTCGTGTAAGTGATTTAAACGAAAACAAAATGCCGATTTTTATTACCTTTGACGACGGCGGAAACAGCGCGATGCAAGCTGCCGAAATGCTTGAAAAGAAAGGTTGGCGCGGACATTTTTTTATAACGACGAGCAGAATCGGCGCGGAAACTTTTGTCGGCAGAGAAGAAATAATCGAATTACACCGGCGCGGTCACATTGTCGGCAGCCATTCGGATTCGCATCCGCTGCGAATGGCAAGTTTGAGTCGTCAAGAAATTTTCAACGAATGGCAAATCAGTACGGAAAAACTCGCTGAAATTTTAGGCGAAAAAATAACGGTTGCGTCCGTGCCGGGCGGTTTGTATTCAAAAACCGTAGCCGAATGCGCCGCAGAAAACGGAATTGAATTTCTATTTAATTCCGAGCCGACGAC
>JBBSIE010000201.1:0-3215 GCA_038232235.1 Pyrinomonadales bacterium
AATTTTTTATGGATAATTGTTTGGATTTTCAACCGTCAAATTCTCAATTTGCGCGGCGGTGTTTAAGTCATTGTCAGCGGAAACAAAAACGAGCGAACTGAGTTTTAGCGAAGATATTTGTTTTGATATTTTAATTGCGGCAGAAAGTTGAACCGCATCATAACCGCGTAAATAATGTGTTTCAGCAAGATTTACAGAATTGTTGATTAAAACCGCTTCAACGTCAATGACACGAAAATCGTTGGCAAAGTCGTATCTAAATTGCTGAGAGGCAACTTTTGCATCATTTGAACTGAGAGTTTTACCTTTTTTTCGACGAACAAAAGCGGAAACAACTTCGACTTCGGAAATTGAAACAGCATAAATAACTTTTGTCGTAACCGAGTTAAAAATTGATTTTACCCAATTTGAACCGACTTCCTGAACATAGTTTTTCACTGCTGCGCTGCTATCGAAATAGTAAAAATCCATTATCTGCGTTCCTCGATAATCGTTTCGGAAAGCGGTTTGCCCTTAATTTTTACTGCCTTAAAATCTCCGATTTTTCGATGTCGGGGCGGTTTAATTTCGCGCAGCAATCCGGCATCGAACAAAGCCTTTTGAAGCTGTAAATCTTTTACTTCGGCTTCATTCAAATTTTCAGACAGCGAATCAAATATTTCTTTTTGTTTAATAGGCGGTAACCTATAAATCTCATTCAAAATTTCTTGCGGTGTCATTTTTGTAAATCTCCTTTTGGAAAACATTTTATCACGTTGTTTAATCTAAGCGGAAACAACTTCGTCTTCCAAAAACTGTAATTCATAGAGCCGCCGGTAAATTCCGTTGTGTTCCAAAAGTTCGTTATGCGTTCCGGTTTCGATGATTTTGCCGCGTTCCATTACGACGATTTTGTCGGCTTTGCGAACGGTTGAAAGGCGATGCGCGATAACGATTGACGTTTTATTTCGCATCAAATTCGCTAAAGCCAACTGCACGAGCTGCTCGGATTCGGCATCGAGCGCGGAAGTCGCTTCGTCCAGAATCAAAACCGGCGCATTAACTAAAACGGCGCGGGCAATTGCAATGCGCTGACGCTGACCGCCGGAAAGAAAAATTCCGCGTTCGCCGACGAAAGTGTCGTAACCGTTTGGCAAATCCTGAATAAATTCGTTGGCAAAAGCAATTCGCGCGGCTTCCGTGATTTCTGCGTCTGTTGCGTCCGGTTTGCCATAAGAAATATTATATCGAACCGTATCATTAAACAGCACGGTTTCTTGGGTTACGAGCGCGATTTGTTTTTTCAAACTCAAGACCGTTGCGTCGCGCAAATCGGTTTCGTCCCAAAAAATCGTACCTTCCGTCGGATCGTAAAGTCTTTGCACAAGTTTTATCAAACTCGATTTTCCGCCGCCGCTTTCGCCGACGAGAGCGATCATTTGACCTTTCGGAATTTCCAGATTGAAGTTTTTAATGACGTTTTTATCTTCGTCCAAATAATTGAACGAAACATTTTTGAGCGTGATTTTGTTTTGCAGAGGCGCGAGTTCGACGGCGTTTTCTTTTTCCGGCAGCGCGTCGTTTGTATCCATCACGTCCCAGACATCACGCGCGGCGGCAAAGGCTTTGGTGATTTCGTTGTGCTGGCGCGAAATTTTTCGCATCGGATCGTAACTGCGGAAAAGGAAAAACAAAAATGTGAAAAATTGCGCGGCATCCATTCTGCCGGTGTTTATTTCGCGGAAACCGAAAAATAGAAAGGTGACGACGGCGAAAACTCCGATGGTTGTGATGATCGGCGGCGAAAGCGCGGCGATTTTGCCCGAACGAAGATTGGCGCGGGCAATGATTTCAGCGACATTTGAAAAACGGGTTTTTTCGCGCTCTTCCGCCCGATACGCCTGCACAATCTGATAATTTGACAACGATTCCTGAGCCGTGTCGGTCAGAAGTTTGCTGCCTTCAAAAGTTTCCTGCGAAAGTTTCCGCAGTGATTTGCTGAATTTTGAGGTCAAACCGCCGATCACGGGAGCGATTATCAACGCGCCGAGCGTCAAACGCCAATTGAAGTAAAAAGCCATGCCTAAAAAACCGATCAGCATAAAACTTTCGCGCAGAACGTCGCGCAGGTTTGCCGAAACCGCCAATTCGATTGCCGCCGAGTTTGAAACGAGCCGCGAAACCAAGAAATTTGTGCGATGTTTTTGAAAAAAGTTTGCCGATTGCGCTAAAAGATGTTCGTAAAGTTCGCGGCGAAGTTGCAGAACGGCGGACTGTCCGATTTTCGCCATCAGATACGAGGAAGTATATTCAGCAATACCGCCGCAAATCGTGAACGTGATAAGCAGCAGGGAAATGACCTTCCAAACCCCAAGCCAATCGTCGGCGGCGGGCATCAGCTTTTGCAAATCAAATAAAGTTTTCGTGTTTTGGACGGCGGATTGATCAAAAGCACTGAAAAGAGGAAGTAACAACCAGCCGGTCGCGGTTTCAAAAAGCGCGGCGAAAATCATCGCCACCGTTGCCAGAACAAACGTCGAAAGATGCGGGCGGAGATATTTTAAAAGTCTTTGAAAATCTTTCATCTCTCAAATCGTAAATCGCAAATCGTAAATTGTAAATCAGGCATCTGAAATTTGAAAACTTAATCTTAAGTCTTAAATATTGAATCTTAAATCTTGCGTTTGCAACGTCAAAAGCTATTGTGGCATCTTTTTAAGTGAAAAGTCCTTTTTCGGAGAGAAAATATGAAAAATCTAAGTTTATCCAAAATAATACCGTTATTATCCGTTCTAATTCTTTTATCCGCAACAGTTTTCGCTCAAGTTGATGTTCCGCGCAAGACGACGGCGGTAACTTATCCGGTTGACGAAACAGTTTATCTTCAATTTCGCGGCACGACGCGCTTTCCGCGAATGAAAGGTGAAGCTAAAATCGAGCGCACGAAAAAAAACGGCACGGAAATAAATCTTTCCGTATCAAAAATGCCGCGTCCGTTTGAACTCGGCGCGGGTTACGCGACGTATATTTTGTGGGCGATTTCGCCCGACGGACAGGTTGACAATCTCGGCGAAATCAAACGGCGCGGTTTTTTTGATTTCGATTCAAAAATTTCCGTCACCACGCCGCTGCAAACTTTCGCTTTGATTATTACGGCTGAACCGCATTTTCTCGTGCGTCGTCCGAGTCGCGCCGTGATGCTGGAAAATCTTAATCCGTATGCGAAAAGCGGCAGA
>JBBSIE010000202.1:0-3160 GCA_038232235.1 Pyrinomonadales bacterium
ATAATGCCTGTAGCCTGTTTTGCCGTTTAACATGATGTTCACTTTTGAGCATCTCTCGAATTTCTTCTTTGGTTTCTTTAATTTTTGGCACCGCTTTATTCATCTTGTTATTATTGCATAATTTCTAATTGAAAAGCGTATTATTACGGCAAACAAAATCATCGGTGTTTGAGTTGCGGCAGACAATTCGTCATCCGACAGGCGACAGTTGACGGCGAACGTCGAGAATTGATTTGTCGCTTGTTGCTCGAACGCATCTCTTTGCGCGGTATTTGCCGGGTTCTCGACATTAGATTATGTTGGCTGATGAACTTCATCGGCTGCCTTTACCGACAAGTTCCCGATGATCTGAATTTTCAAATGCCGGATGACGCGGACTTTCAGATTTTGTGTTTAGAAGCCGATGAACTGTGGTCGTTTGTCGGCAAAAAAGATAACAAACGCTGGATTTGGTTAGTCATCGAGCGGACGACTTATCAAGTGGTCGCCGTTCATATCGGTGATCGAAGCGAGAAAAGCGCAATTGCTTTATGGCAAAAAGTGCCGTTGGAAGTGCAAAAACAAGCCTTTGTGCTGACTGACCGGTGGGACGCTTATGCCGCCGCGATTCCGGCACGACAACATACGGCGTGCAATAAACAAAGCGGACAAACTTCTTTGATCGAAGGTTTTAACTGCGCTCTGCGGCAGAGAGTGTCAAGACTGGTGCGAAAGACGGTTTCATTTTCAAAGACCGATGAAAATCATCAAGGAGCGATCAAATACTTTTTATCGAATCGTAATCTGGAAAGACAAAAACTTTGTTTTTCTCCTTGAGCATTACTTTTAGTTCACAACCCACTACCATTTTCCAATGTCGGGAAAATAAACGTCTCCGATCACGTCGCCGCGTTCGTAAATATTTTCACCGTAATTCAAGCCGACTTTCTCCATTGCCGGAAGCAAACGCCGTAATTCTTCGTCCGGCAGAAAGGCAAGCAGACAATTTGGAATCGGGGCAATCAGTTCAATATTTTTAGCCATTGATATTTGTGCCGTTCGCTTTTTGCAGTGTGAGTTGATGACCGCCTTCGTTGTCCCATACTTCTTTGGCTTTTTCGTCTTCATTCATTTTTCACCTGTTTTCTAAAAAAAAATTGAAATTCATTAAACCGAGCCGGAAGCCGTTTAAATAAAAACGGCTTCCGAAGCGTCAATCTATAAATGGTGAACGCTGACCGTTCCGCAGCAACTGCCCGCTTTGTCTACGACCGGCAAACTCGAAGTCTGATGCTCGTGCATTTTTCGCCGTGCGTCTTCGACGGGTTCATCTACTCCGCAGCACGCCGATGCGGGTTTCATAATATCTTTAACCGGAATTTCCGAAGCCTTGCGGTCGTCAGCCGCGACTTGATTTATTTCGCGCGGGGTAACGACACCGACTATTTTGAAATCCAATTTATCTTCGACGACCGGCGAGCAGCCGCAACCCGTATTTCGCATCGCTTGGGCGGCGTGGTGTGCCGTCTCCTGCGGCGTGCAGCACGATTCAACTTCGACCTTTTCCATTACATCTCCACAACAACTCATTTTTATTTTCTCCTTGTTTGTTTAAAAAATTTAACTGTTTTGTTTCGCGTGCCGACTCGCGTCGAGTCGGCACGCGAAAATTCTTAAGTGCAATACTTATGCCGCACCGTGTAAATTGTTTTCAGCTTGGCATTCGCGCAGTTAGCTGTTTAATTGCGGCGGTCATTGCGGAATTTCGCCGAACAAGCTGCGGATTTTCACGCATCAGTAACTATAAATTTGGGACAGTTTATATGTGCCGGGCGCGATAACGATACGCCGCGATGCAATTCGGAATTTGTGAAATTGGCAAAAAGACGAATCGCCTCCGTCTTCGGGTTTGTTGGGGGCAGGCAAGTTTTTGTGTAGTTTTACTTCTGTATTCATCGGATAAACCTCTCAAACTCGCCGTATCGCTTGCTGATTTTGCCGCGACGGAAACTGAGAAGGATCACGAGAACTCCGATAATCAGATCGTTCCACGTCGCGCCGGTCGTAAAACCCGACAACAAAAACGGTGCAATGATCAGCCACGCGCCGAACAAGACATTGATAAATCGCACGGCGCGTCCGACTTCAGCCACCGCTATTACCGCGAAAGTGACGATTAAAGCGCCGACGAGATGATCGCTGTCCGCCGCTCTGCCCGTCGTATTCAGCATCCAGGGAGAGAATATCAGCCATCCGCCGAACGCCGCACTGACGAGCAAACTCCAACTGCTGACCAGCCAGGTTTGAAACATCTCGAACGGGCGCGACCAATCAAACGGCGTGAGACCGTCATCTTTCTTGCCTTCAACCGTGCCGCCGAACCAGAACGTGCGCCACAGCGGTTTGCCTTCGCGCTTTGATTGAATTAAAAACTGAATCATCGCCGCGACTTCATCGAGCGTCGCCGGAATCATTGTCAGCATTGCAATTCCGGCGAGCAGACACAGACTGCACCACGCGCCCACCGCCAAAGGCTGCAATATAATCAAAATGACGCTGACCGTGCCGAGCGGCACGACTAAAATCCCGAAAAACGTGACCATCCACGGCATCGTCCGCCAACGAGCTTTGTCGCCCATAAAACCCATCAAATTCCCGAAAATAACCTTGTAAAAACACAAGATTAGTTTGGCTTTCGTCTTTCTTTTCGTGATAATCTTCGCCGAACGCACGGAAAAGTTTCGCCGTGTTCTGCAAAGCGTCGGGCGCAACATCCGCCGGGTTTTTACGCAGACGAATTGCCGCATTCGTATAAACGAGCAGTTCGCGGCGCAAAACGCCGTGTTCGCGCATCAAATCTTTAAGCGCGGTTACAGACTTTTCTTCACCGTCTTTTTTTTCTTAATTTTCTTTATTTGCCGTCGGCGCAATATTTTTTGGATTCGCCTAATTATTGCCGCAGGCGTTTATCAGCAAAACCGAACCGATATGGGCAAGACCGAATTTTACTCGAAAGTTGAGTTATAATAAATTCTTTTAGGGACCGGACAATTTTATAGGACTTACGCAGTTGAACAGATATTTGATAAAACTAAAGAATGAATCCGCCAAAAGTAACTGACGAGGACTACATTAACTTTATCATCGCCACGCCGCGTGAGGTAACGGCAACCGAAGCCGG
>JBBSIE010000203.1:0-3144 GCA_038232235.1 Pyrinomonadales bacterium
AATCAAACAAATCGGCGCGGGCGGAATGGGGGAGATTTATCTTGCCGAAGATAAAAAACTTGACCGCCGGGTTGCCGTTAAAATTCTCAACGAAAAATTTGCCAAACACGAATCGAATCTTCAGAGATTTATTCAGGAAGCCAAAGCCGCATCCGCTTTGAATCATCCGAATATTCTGGTGATTCACGAAATCGGCGAAAGCGAAAATTCAAACTACATTGTCAGCGAATTTATCGAAGGCAAAACCTTACGTGAAATTCTCAACCAATCTGCGATGAAATTGTCGGAAATTCTGGACATCGCCGTTCAAATTGCCAACGCTTTGACATCGGCACATACGGCGCACATCGTTCACCGCGACATCAAGCCGGAAAACATTATCGTGCGTCCCGACGGTTATGTAAAAATTTTAGATTTCGGTCTGGCGAAACTTGTCGAGCAAAAGTCTTTTATCGGATTGGAAGACGAAACGGCGAAACAAAACGAAACGGCGAAAGGCGTAATTTTGGGAACGATCAATTATATGTCGCCCGAACAGGCGAAAGGCGAAAAGGTTGACGAGCGCACGGACATTTTTAGTTTCGGCGTTTTGCTTTACGAAATGATTGCGGGCAGAACGCCGTTTTACGGAGATTCGATGTCGGAAACTTTTGCGAATTTGATAAACGCCGAACCGCAGCCGCTTTCGCGTTTTTCGGAAGGCGTGCCGGAAGAATTACAGTGCATCATTTCCAAAACGCTTCGCAAGAACAAAGACGAGCGTTACCAAACGATGAAAGGCTTATTGGCGGATTTGAAGGATTTGCGGGAAAATCTGGCGTTTGACGAAAAATTGGAAAGATCGCATCCGCCGAATGTCGAAAACGCTACCGCATTTTTACAAGCGACGACCGGCGATGTAAATAATCAGACAAATGATGCAGGTAATAATTCGACCGGACAGATCAAATCGCGCAAATCGCTTGCCGTCTTTGCTTTGATTACTTTTCTAATCTTAACGATTGGTTTCGGCTATTATTTTTGGTCGGTAAGAAAAACGACTTCGAGCGCGGCGGTCAAAAAATCGCTCGCCGTTTTGCCGTTTGTCAATGACAGCCAAGATGCGAATGTCGAATATCTTTCGGACGGAATTACCGAAAGCGTCATTAACAATCTCTCACAGCTTTCAGGTTTGAAAGTGATGTCGCGGAATTCCTCGTTTCGATTTAAGAATAATCAAACCGATACAAAAAATATTGCTTCGCAACTCGGCGTGGAAACGCTTGTAACGGGCGAGATTAAACAGCTTGGCGATAAACTCGTCATCAATGTTCGCCTGATCGACGCAAGCGACAATTCACAAATTTGGGGCAATCAATATGTTAAATCTTCCGCCGACATCATCGCCGCGCAAAATGAAATCGCGCAAGCCGTCGCCCAAAATCTGCGTGTAAAATTATCTAATTCAGAACAACGGCAATTAACGAAAAGCCCGACGGAAAACGTCGAAGCCTACCAACTTTATTTGCGCGGACGTTTTCACGTTTTCAAATTAACGCCGCCGGAAATTCAGCAGGGCATTTCTTATTTTCAGCAGGCGATTGATCTTGATCCGAACTACGCTTTGGCTTATGCCGGACTTTCCGATGCTTATCGTTCGCTGTCACTTGGCAGTGAGATAAATCCAACCAAAAATCTGCCGAAATCAATCGCGGCGGCAAACAAGGCAATCGAGATAGACGACGCACTTTCCGACGGACATGCGACTCTCGGAATGGCTTTGTTTTGGGGCGAATGGAATTGGAACGAAGCCGAAAATCAATACAAACGCGCCTTAGAACTCAATCCGAACGATGTCAACGCTCACATATTTTACGCGCATTTACTTTCAAATACAGGACGACACGCCGAATCTCTCGCCGAAATCAGCCGTGCCAGAGAACTCGATCCGCTGTTTCCGTTCGCCGGCGCACTCGAAGGACAATTTCTGCTTCACGCCGGACGAACCGACGAAGCGTTAGCCAGATTACAGAAAACCTTTGAACTCGCGCCAAACTTTTGGATGCCGCACGCATTTATTTCGAGTGCTTATATCGAAAAAGGAATGTATGACGAAGCTATCGCCGAAGCACGCAAAGCGACAGAACTTTCACCCGCTCAAACTTGGTCAATCACCTTGGAAGGCTACGCATTGGCGAAATCGGGAAATCAGGACGAAGCGCGAAACTTGCTCGATAAATTACTGAAACTATCAAATGAGCGTTTCATTCCGTTTTATCACATCGCGCTAATTTATAACGGACTTGGCGAAACCGACAAAGCACTTGAATGGCTGGAAAAAGCCTACGAACAGCACGATCCGAAAATGGCTTTTCTAAAAGTCGAGCCGAAATGGAATAACTTACGAAATGAACCGCGCTTTATTGAACTGATGCGGCAGATGAATTTCTAATGCTAAGTAAAGAGTGTAAATTCGACCTATTCAATGTCAGCCTTTTTAGCCTTAAAAAACAATGTCATTAATAATGATAAAAACAAAGATACTCGTGCGGAAATGCCGAATATTTAACTTCAAATACTGTTAATTCTCGGCAAATACGAACAAAAAGCCCGTTTATAAACAAATACCTCAATTTATTAAAATTCGGCTAGTTTTTTTATCTTGATAATTGTAGAATTCGATGCGTTCCGCAAAAACTAAAAAATAGCTAAACCAAATATGCCATTTATTCAAGAGCCGGTTTATATCGTGACGATTTTGCTGTTATTAATCGTATTTTCAGAATGGCTGGCGGAATTCAAATTTTTCAAACATATCGGCGCAGTTTTGATCATCATTATTGCCGCCGCGATTTTGGCGAATGTCGGCTTGATTCCTTCGTCTTACAACGCGCCGCCTTTGTATGACGGGATTTTCGGGTATGCCGCGCCGCTCGGGATTTTCTTTTTGCTGCTCGAAGTAAAACTGAAAGATTTGAAGTTTGCTGGATTTCCGATGCTCTTGATGTTTTTGATCGGCTCAATGGCGACGACGTTTGCGGCGATTATCGGTTACAAAATCGTTTCTCCGCAAAATCATTTCCATCTAGCCAACGCCGTTGCCGGAATGTATGTCGGAACTTACACGGGCGGCAGTGCGAATCTGAACGCCGTCGCGCTCGCTTA
>JBBSIE010000204.1:0-3040 GCA_038232235.1 Pyrinomonadales bacterium
AAGAATTTCCGGCAAAGTAATAGTCTGTCGAAAATTGCTCATCTCCCACGGAAAAGGCGCAAACATCAGATATGCAAAACCGATTGGCAGAGCCGCCAATGCGCCTCCGGTAGTAGAAACGTCCAAATTTCCACCAAAGCCGGAATCAGCCGAACTTGCCAAATAACTGCGGCTTCGCTCAATCCGATCGAGATTTGCATATTCATCAACTTCACTTCCGGCATTCTTGATTACGCCGAAGTAAGTTAAACCGATGCCGATGATAACTAACGCTCCGACACGCCGCATTATTGACTGCGGAGAATTGCTTATACCGACAATAAAAGCTCCGACAATCGCCACTGCCACCATATAAAAAATATAAAATCTGAGCGAGATAATTCCCAACAACGAAAAGATCAGTAAAAAAACGTATGTATATCTAAATTTTTCCTGAATCAACAAAACCATTGTCATCGCCAGAACAAGAAGAAATATAATCAGTCCATCCTTGAGAAGTTGTCCCGTCCATACAATAAATGCCGGATAGAGCGCAACCAAAAGCGCGGATATTTGCCCGACGCGACGGTTGTTGAATATTTTACGAGCGCAGCTATAAATCATCGGAACGGTAGCTGCTCCGAGAACACCGCAAAATGATTGTGCCGCCAAAATATTTCTTCCGACAATAAAATAGATTCCCCCCACAATTTTGCTCATTCCCCAACCCGGTCCGCTTGTCGCCAAGGCTAATTTTGTAAAATAATCATTAGGCACTTGTTGTCCGGACCAAATCGTCATTAATCGCTCTCCCAAAATATCGTATGTAATGGCATCGCCGCCAAAAAAAGCTCTTAAATCAAAAATATGAATTAACAATCCGAAAATTAATCTGGCAAGAAGGGCAAGAAGGAACATCTGTATGAGATAGTCGGAATCTTCTTTGAATTGCTGACGAATTATAAAAATAACTATAGACGAACAAACTAATACCAACAGAGCAGCCGCGAAGCCTTCCGGAAACGCCAAAATCATCATGGCAATACCGACAATAAAACACAGAACTACCAGCCGCTTATTCATCTATTTTATCTTTACTGTTTAAAACTAAATTATTTTCTAGAACCAGTGCGTCAAAATTTGAATTGTTAAAGGTGTTTACAGCATCTTCGGGCGTGCAGACAATCGGTTCTTGAATGTTGAATGAAGTATTTAAAAGAAGCGGAATTCCCGTAATTTTGCGAAATTCATTAATTAGATTCCAATATCGCGGATTGACGTTACGGTTGACCATCTGCGGACGCGCCGTGCCGTCAACGTGAACGACTGCCGGAATTTTCTTTTTCCATTCTTCGGAAACCTGAATAACGGTAATCATAAACGGATCGTGATGTTCGACACCGAAAATTTCCCTGCCGTATTCTTCAAGCATCGAAGGTGCCAGCGGACGAAACCATTCGCGCAGTTTTACTTTGTGATTCAAGACTTCGCGCATATCGGCGCGGCGCGGGTCGGCGACAAAACTTCTCGCACCCAACGCCCGCGGTCCCCATTCCATTCGCCCGTTGAACCAACCGATGATCGCGCCTTCCGAAATCATTTGCGCTAATTTGGGCAGCAGCTTTTCATCGGGCAAAGTTTCGTATTTCAAACCGGCTTTATCCAAAGCCTGTTGACATTCCTCATTTGAAAACTTCGGACCGTAATAAGCGTTATTCATCACGAACTTACGCGGATTGCCCAATTTTTGATGCCAAATCAGCAATGCCGCCCCGAGCGAACAGCCGGCATCGCCCGCCGCCGGCTGAATGTAGAAATTTTTAAAAGGAGTTTCGTGAAAAATACGTCCGTTCATTACCGAGTTAAATGCCACGCCGCCCGCCAAACAAAGATTTTCTTCATCCGTCATTTCTTTGATTTGTTTAACCAGATGAATTGCCGTGTCTTCCACAACCCTCTGTGCGCTGGCGGCAACATTCCAATAATGTTCGGTTAACTCTTCGCCTTTTTTGCGTCCGGCTCCGATTTCTTTGACAATCGTGTCGCTGAACTGGTAATGCCGCGCCATATGATGATCCAAAACATTTATATTATAGCGAAAACCGCCGTTCCCGTTGATACTCAAAACCTTTTCGGCGAAAAAATCATAAAATTCGGGTTTGCCGTAAGCCGCCAATCCCATTACTTTCCATTCGTCGCCGGTTTCCATACTGAAACCGAGATAATTCGTGACCGCCGAATAAAACTGACCTAAACTGTGCGGCAGTTTAATGCGTTTCAAAACTTTTATGCGGTTGTCCTGCCCGTGCGCGAAAAGCGTCGTTGTTTCTTCGCCCACACCGTCCCACGATAAAATCGCCGCCGACTCAAAAGGGGAAACAAAAAATGCCGAAGCCGCGTGGGTTTGATGATGTTCGAGATAATGAAACTTAAAATTGCTTGCCCCGAAATGTTCACGCAAAAGTTTGGGATACCTAAACATTCCCAGATAACCGTTGCCGACGTTGCGAATGCCGCGCTTTGAACGCGCATTAAACATCTGCCTTGAAACAAATGCCGATTTTAATGCTTCGGTCGCTTTATGCCGCAAAATCCACGGTTTCCAGTAAAGTCCGATGTGTTCGATGTCCTTTAGTGTAATGCCGGCATAATCCAGACAATATTGAATGGATTTATACGGAAAACCGAAGTGGTGTTTTTTGCGCGAAAAGCGTTCTTCCTCGCCTGCCGCGATTAGTTCTCCGTCTTTAATGAGACTGGCGGCAGAATCGCCCATTGTTGTTAAACCTAAAATATACATCTTTTTATTCACTTGGCATACGGCTTTTGTCGTATAAAACTTCCGGGTCAAAATCCGCGCCTGTTTCCCAAGCTACGCTATTAAAATTTACCTGAACCGTATTGAACAACTTTACGTCTTTCAATTCTCTGAAAACGCCAATATCCAAATATGGTTTCATATCAAACAGCTTTTTTTCACCTGTTTCAAAGGTTAATAAAAGCAAATAATCCGGCTTCGGCTCAACTTGTTTGACTGAAAAATACATCTTTATCTTAACGG
>JBBSIE010000205.1:0-3007 GCA_038232235.1 Pyrinomonadales bacterium
AATGCCTGTAGCCTGTTTTGCCGTTTAACATGATGTTCACTTTTGAGCATCTCTCGAATTTCTTCTTTGGTTTCTTTAATTTTTGGCACCGCTTTATTCATCTTGTTATTATTGCATAATTTCTAATTGAAAAGCGTATAAGTCCACAAAAATCTGCACTTCGCCGCTTTCAGGCACAATCGTCGAGCGATGATTTAGACTGAGCGACGCGATGCGCTCGATAACCGATTCGGCGGGTTCTTCTCCGCGAAAGGCTATATGACCGAACTGCGTTTGCCCTTTGGCAATATTCGGTATAATGCTGTGAATTACTGCTTGTCCGCCGGAGTAGAGCCATTCGCCCGCAAACGGAAACGGGGGGCGATAGCCGTTATCAAAACCTAACACCTCGCGGAAAAATTCCAGTGTTTTGTTATCTTTGCTTGTTGTAATGTTGATATGGTCGAAATTAAAATTGCTCACCGCTTTCGTTCTCCATTAAATTGCTTTCAATTTCCAGACATTCTTCCTGTCTGGAAATAACAATAACGCTTTGTCCGGCGGAGGAGTTAGGACAATCGAGATGTCTTTCCGGTAGTATTTAAGGATTTTTCGGAAATTTACGCGGTGCGAGCAGGTTTGGCTTTCCTACCCGGATTTTTGATGGCGAAAATCGGTTGGAGTCGAGCCGGTGTGTTTGCGAAAGAACCGGGCAAAATAAGACGGGTCTTCAAAATTCAGATGAAAGGCAATGTCGGAAACGGTCAATTCTGAATAGAGCAGTAGTCTTTTGGCTTCGATAAGCAAACGTTCGTGAATAATTCCGCCTGCGGGCTTGTTCATATTTTGTTTGACGGTCGCGCTCAAATGAGCGGCGGAAACTTTTAGACGTTCGGCGTAATCTTTGACCGACAAATTCTTTTGGTAATTCTGCTCAACCAGCGTCAGAAAACGGCGTGTCAGATAAAACGCGGTTGTTTGATTTTGCCGCGGGCGTTTTTGTTCGGCGATCCGTTTGGCGCAAATCAGCCATAACCGTAAATAAGAACGCAATGCCGTCGCGCGTTCCAAATCTTCGCCGCAAAATTCGCGGAAAACGGCGCGCGTCAGCATTTCAAACTGCCCGTTTTGTTCGCCGTCGAGATAAAGAACCGGGTCGCCGCCGATTGAATAAAAGATGTGCATTTCCGATAACTCCGCCGTATCCTGCGAGTCGGACGCAAAAAAATCTGCGCTGAAACGGATGACAAAGCCCGCCGGAGTTTCACTGGGATTCCAGGCGTGAACGCGCCCGGGCGAAAAAAGCAGTATCATCGGCGGTTTTATTTCGTAAGAATCAAAATCAACCGACAGCGAACCGCCGCCTTTCTCGATCCAAAACAGCTCGAAATAATTATGCCGGTGCGGGTTTAAAACATCTCGTCTGGCTGCCCCGAAAGCACTTTCCAGACTCGTTATTTCAAAATCACCGGCGGCGACTGATTTTGCCAGATCGGGAATCGAATAAATCGGGATTATGTCTTCGCTCATTAATTGAATCGGGAAAAATTGATTTGAACGGGCGTAATGAAAGGAAACTGTTTCATTTTGCTTTCATTATAAAACCGGACTAATTGTTTTGTCGAAAAGCGGCTATTGTGTTCTTTTCAGTATGCAATAAAATTAATGCAGAATTTGAATTGTAATTTTGTAATTTTAAAGTAAGGAAATGATTTTTATGAAAAAAGAGCAAATTGAACAGGATATTTACGTTTTGACGGGCGACGCATTTGAATCCATCTCGACCGCATTAATTAAGGATGATGAAGTTTTACTGATAGACGCTTTGGCAAGCCCTAAAGATGCCGAAAATTTGCGAGATTTTATCGAGGACGAACTCAAAAAGGAAGTTCGCTTTATTCTTTGCACGCATTTTATGAGCGACCATATGGCGGCGTTGAAACTGTTTCCCCGCGCGCAAATTATTGCCCACGAAAACTACCGTCAAACATTCGATTCGCAGAGATCTCTGACCGATGAAGAAGCCTCGTTTTTTGTCGAGCCGACAATTGTATTCTCAGATAAAATCAAGATGAAATGGGGACGATTAACGCTGGATATTTTTCATAATCCGAGTCACACGATGAGTACAATCGGCATTGATATTCCCGAAGCTGATTTGCTGCTTGTCGGCGACGCATTTTTCGGCAGCACCGTCTTTCTTTCGTCGCGTGGCATCCCCGAACAAATACGCGGCGCGTTAAAGCAGTTACAAACAAAAAACAGAAGCCGCATCATACCCGGTCATATCGGCATCTATGACAACAAGGCTTTTGAGAACGCTTTGTTTTATTTAAATTCACTGCAAACAAAAGTTGGAACCGCTCGCAATTCACCCGCAGGTGAAAAGGCGATTCTAGAAATTCCTATAGATGTTTGTCTTGCTCCGGCGATTACGGCATCAGAGTTTGAAAAGGAATTTCACGAAATCAATCTCCGGCTGATTATTGAAAGAAAATTATTTATCACCGAAGAAGAGGCTTGTTTGAACTGAAAATATAAAATCTATCGAAATAGAGGATTTGGTCAGACCACTCCTTTTGCGGCAACACTTACTTTTAGAGCATTTTCAAAAAAGCGAATCGGTCAAATATCTGAGCTCAAATATTTGACCGATTCGCTTTTTACGATTTGTATTAGTCAGAATATTGAAGGCTTGCAAAATCGCGCTTTCTTATCGCAGAACTCGTTGTAATTTTCCTTCATTACAAAGCAAAAACAAGATTGGCTATGCGTATGAGATGGAAGTTAGAGATGCGGGGCATAGGCGGTTTCGGTTAAATCAAGTCCCGCAATTTCTCTTTTTAACGACACTTTGCCGAACAAAGTATCGTTCACGTTTTTCATAAGTTAGGACTTACGCAGTTGAACAGATATTTGATAAAACTAAAGAATGAATCCGCCAAAAGTAACTGACGAGGACTACATTAACTTTATCATCGCCACGCCGCGTGAGGTAACGGCAACCGAAGCCGGGCGTGTCCAGCCG
>JBBSIE010000206.1:0-2874 GCA_038232235.1 Pyrinomonadales bacterium
AGCGGATTCATCGCTTTTTAATGAATCGGAAAATGTTTTTCAAAATAATTTTTCTTTTAATCAGGCGGCAATGTAAATCGCACTAATCTTATTATTTACGGAGTAATTCACGATGTTTACCTTAAAATCTTTTCTTTTACGCCCGTATTTAAAGCGTTCAATAGACACGAAAACTTCTGCTGAGAAACAAAAGTTTATCGGTTCGCCGTTATTTAATGTGATGCTGATGCTCACATTGATGCTTTCAGTTTCGGCGATTTTTCGCTTTTTAGAATGGCGCAAAATGAATGCTCAAACGCAGATTCAGTTTAATGATTCCGAAAATCTTGTTGAGAACGAAAAAGCGAAAGACAAAGATGTTCGGCAGTCGGCGGATATTTTCGGAGGCGAGGTTTTAGATACGAGCCGTCGCTTACGCGAAACGGGTGCATTCGGTTTTGCCGTTTGTTTGAGTATTTTAGACGAAGCGAGAGGTAAAAGGCAGATTCCGGGTTCAATAGAAGATTTAATAAACGCGGTAGTTTCGCGCGATCTTTTGCCTCCCGGCTTAAAAGTAGAAAATGGCGGGATTTACTCAAACACGAGCAAAATCTATATCCGTTATCAACCTCAACCGATGCAGCTTGAATTTGTTTCCGTGCCGACGAACCCGCGTTTCGGACCGGCGTTGATGATGCGGTTTCCTTTGACAACCGCCGACGGAAAAAACATCGCTTATTTTCAATCTGCAAAGGTAGAAAATATCAATCTGCCGAAAGCCTTTGCTCCCGCTTCGGAAGTCATCCGCAACGGTTGGACGCTCGAAGCGTGGCGCGGAATGGAAATTGGTGGCGATAATAAAGATTTCGCCCGGATGCTTTCTGAGGAAGAAGCGAATTTAAAAATAATGCTGCAACGCGATAACGGAATGTCATCACGATAATTGAAAATCTTTTCATTTATTACCATCAATAATTTTATGTTGAGCCGCAAATGGATTGAAGAACTTGACGCGAGCGGACGCATTTACCGCAAAGCTAACGAGCAGTATTTGCCCGCTTACCAAGCCTTTTGGCTGCTGACACGCGATGTCAGCACCGGACTGTTGTTGTTCGTTTTTGGCTGTTTGAACGCCGTGCTTGTTTTAATTTCCGGTTATTTACTTGGGATTTCAGGTTTTCTGTGGCTTGCCGCTCTTTCTTTTTCCGCGCTCGCCGCCTTTGCGTCCGCTTTTGACGCTTACTCGCTCGTTTTTCCATATTACCAATTCTGGACGCGGACTACGCACGGTTCGGCGCGATGGGCTTCTCTTGATGATTTGCGCTCGCATAATCTTTTGCGGAAAATCGGCGAACCCGTGCCAAATGGAGCTTTGAGAATCGGGCGTGTTTTCTCTGATTACGATCTTGTTTTGCCGAAAGAGTTGTGGCTTTTGCATCTCGTCTTTTTCGGACCGACTGGCGCGGGCAAAACCAAGACGTTTTTTATGAGTATGCTCCGCTTTTTGGCTCGCCATGGATCGTGTATTACATTTGATCCCAAAGGCGAACTTTACGAGCAGACGGCGATGGACTATACGATTTTTTATCGGCTTGATTTGATAAATCCGGCGCAATCAGACCGCTGGAATTTTATGCCGCTGTGTCGGGGTAACGCTTTTTTCGCCAATTCAATAGCCGGAATGATGCTTTCCTTAGAAGCGAGAGCGAAAACCAATCAAGATCCATTCTGGGGAAACGCCGAACAGGTTTTGCTGACTGCCGTTTTGCTCCATTTAGCAGAATGTTATCCGACGGCGACACCGGCTTTTGCTTACGATTTTGTCGCCGAATTCGATTCATTGAAGGAAAGCAAACGCATTGCCGAACTTGTAGATTCTCCGAGTCCGCTTGCAAGACAAGCGATGCAGGTTGTCACCAACAGCGCACCGGAAAATACTCTCGGTTCGGTTCTTCTCGGCTTAGGAAATAAACTTCGCCCGTTCACTTTGGACGAAGCCAGACAAATCACGGCACTTCCGACTCACGAAGAATTGCAGGAAGGCGTAAAACTCGTTGATTTTTCCCAATTAAGAAAACCCGGAACAGCCATTTTTATCGTTGTCCCGGAAGGCGCAACCGAAGTATATAAGGAATTTTTGGCGACATTTTTCGGGCAGGCGATTTTTGAATTAAGACTCGACAACACGAGAGAGCCGGAACATCCGTGTCTGGTTTTGATAGATGAAGCCCGTGAACTCGATGTCGCCGAAGTTCGCCGCATCGCCGGTATCGGACGAGGGCGCGGAATCGGAATGGCTTTGAGTTATCAGGATTATCCGCAAGTCTTGGATCAATACGGCGACCGCGGCGCGAAGGCGATCCTTGAAACTTGTATGACGAAATTGTTTTTGCCCGGCTGCAATGGCGACACGGCGACTTATGCTTCCGACCTGTTAGGCAAAACGACTATTCACACCGAAACATCGGTTGACTATCAAGGAACTGACCGCGACAACACGCGCTATTCCGAAGCCGGACGCGCTTTGATGATGCCGGATGAAATTCGCCAGATGCCGAAATTTCGCCAACTTCTCGTCGTTACCGACACCGCGCCGCCCGTCAAAGCCGCATATCCGCCGATTTATCTGCGCCGCGACATTCAAAAACCTGTTGTATACGTCAAGCCGGAAACTCTGCGTCTTGAAGATGCACAAGTTTTCGGCGGAAATTTCCAACACGAAATCAGACCAAACGATTCAACTTCTGTTTCAAAAAAACCGAAAAAAGCGTCCAAAAAGAAAAACACAGGAAATCAATCGGCGGTAGGTTTGATTAACAGCAAAATTAATTCACAAAATGATACGCATTACGATGAATTGCCAAAATCTGAATTAGATTTTGCTGTTTCGGAAAT
>JBBSIE010000207.1:0-2744 GCA_038232235.1 Pyrinomonadales bacterium
GCCATTACAATTGACAGCATCACGCGCGAAGGTATCGGAACAGGTTTGGCTGGAAGCGAAATGGGGATCAAAAAAGCCGAACACGACGCGCTTAAACGCGCCGCCGTCAAATTCGGAATCGCCCGCGAACTCTACAAAAAAGAATCCGACACTATCGAACGTGAAGGCGCAGTTCCGCCGACCAATAACGACGGCGGTTTTCCGGCAAATCCAATTGCCAGAAGTTTGTCGGATTTAGTTACGGCAAAGCAACTCGGAATGATTCGCGCCCTTTCACGCGAGATCGGAATTGACGCGGACGAAGAATGTCAAAATGTGATGGAATGCAAAACGGACGAACTTTCAAAACGCGCCGGTTCAAGTTTTATTCAGCATTTGCAGGACTTGCAGAAAAATCAGCAAACCGAAGTGCAAACGCCGATGCGCCGCGCCGGATAATATTTAATTACGAATTATCAATTACGAATGTCAGAATTTTTCAATTCGTAATTCGTAATTGATAATTCGTAATTGCAAAAATTTGAGTTGTGAAAGACCGTCCTGCTTTCTCCGAAAAGCTAAAACCACCTCGCTTCACAACTCAATCCTCAATTTTTTAAAGTTTTACTCCCACAAATATATTAAGCAAGCAATACAAATTTAAGGAGAGTGAAAATATGTCAGAACAAGCAATTGCAACAGAACAAATAAATTTAGCCAATTCTAAACTTACAAACAGGACAAACTCTGACATCTTCTTTAATTAAAAGTCCGATCCAAAAAAGCGGAAAGAACACGACAAGCAGAACGGAAAAGACAACCCATCCCGCCGTTGATACTTTTCTCTCATAATGCGGAAAAAGTTGGGAAGAACAACGCGGGCAATGATAGCCGTAAGCTACATTATTCGGCTGCTGATAAGCAAGCGGCTGCGGTCTTGGAGGCGGAGGCGGCATTTGATTAACGAGCGGCTGAACGCGATTTATTTGCTGGGTTTTGCGCGGTTTGCTTTCCGAAATTTGAAATTCATCGGTTTTCCAAGAATACGGGCGCGGCGGTGAGTTGTCATAATTACTACCGTTTGAAAATTGACTTTGCAAAAATTTAGTTCCGCAAAAACGGCAGAAATTACTCGTTTCAGTATTTGTTTGTCCGCAATTTTGACACTGAATCATAGATGCCTCGCAAAAAATCAAAGAGAAAATTTTCTCAATGATTTAACGAATCATACCAGAAAAAGTTCTCTTTTCGATAGTTAAAATTTAAGTTCGTCTATTAAAACTTGATTTTCTCGCCGGTTTTTATGGCTTGATAAACTGATTCGACAAGTTCAACCGATTTAAAACCATCAAGCGCAGTTACAGGCGGCGCGGTTTTGTTCAAAATCGCATTAATAAACGCCTTATCTTCCTGCACATAACCCCAACGCTCTTCCTTTTCCGTCATCGCCCACGACAAAGTTTCAAAATTTGCGTCAATTCCTTTTGAATCAATCAGATGTTCCATTTCCTGCGTCAAAATCGTGCGGTGATGACAAAAAACTTCGATGCGTTCAAACGGAAAATGCCAGCTTGCGTCGGACGAAGAAGCAAACGTGCAGTGGAAACCGTTTTTGAATTTGAAAATAATCGAAAATTCGTCGAGTTCAGGATATTCGTGCTGCGAACCGTAAGCGACGAGTTCGGCAATTTCACCGAATTGAAAACGCATCATATCAAAAAGGTGAATCGTCGTTTCATACAAAAATCCGCCCGTAACATTGACATCGCCCGTCCAAACCGGATTCAAGAGTTCGCCGCGATTCATCTTGATATGCGCCGAATGCGCTTTGTCATCACTCAATAATTGCTTGAGTTTCGCATAAACCGGCGCGTAACGGCGATTGTGTCCGACTTGGAAAATGCCTTTGCTGCCGTCGGCAATTTCAAGCAGTTTTTTCGCGTCCGACAAACCAATCGAAAAAGGTTTTTCGCAAAAAACGTCCTTGCCGTTTTCAACTGCATCGGACGCGATTTCCGTGTGCGTTTTATTCGGTGTGCAAACCAAAACCGCATCGCAATTTTTAAATAATTCCTCACGCGAAGAACAAACTTTGCCGCCGACTGATTTGGCAGTTCGTTCCGCTTTTTCGGGTTTAATATCAAAAAGCGCGGCAACTTCGGCGCGTTCGTCCCGCGCATAAATCCGCGCGTGAACATTACCGATATAACCCGTTCCGATGATTCCGATTTTTACTTTTTCCATAAAATTTTCTTCAATATCTCGACACTTTTTCACGAAACTTAGCCGCCGAAAGTTTTCAATTATAGCATAACGATTTTGACGAAATGGAACGTGCAAACCTACAATTGACAAAAGAAATTACAATTGACAAAAGAAATTAGCGAGGAAAAACAATTCAAAAGAAAATTACAACAGTAAGAGCAAAATCTAAGTAGAGGAAGAATTTAGTATAATGAGTAATTGTTGGATTTGTAATTCACCCGCAGATAGTGCAGAACACAAATTTAAGAAGACAGATTTGATAAGGTTATATGGAAGAGGACCTTATGAAGGTGATAGAGAGCTTTTACATCTCAAAGATTATCTAAGAAAGATAAGAGGTCCTAAAGCCGAGATAGTTAAGTAAGTAGTCGGACACAATTATCTTATAGAATAGTTGAAGTCCGAAAAATTGATTCTTAAAATACTTCCCACTGCTCCGAGAATCTGTCTGACCGAGTAGTGCAATTGTGCTTTATCAATATAATCTGACGGACTCAGCC
>JBBSIE010000208.1:0-2573 GCA_038232235.1 Pyrinomonadales bacterium
AAAACCGAAAAAAGCGTCCAAAAAGAAAAACACAGGAAATCAATCGGCGGTAGGTTTGATTAACAGCAAAATTAATTCACAAAATGATACGCATTACGATGAATTGCCAAAATCTGAATTAGATTTTGCTGTTTCGGAAATAACCGACTACGCTCTTGGCGAAATTGGCGGACGAATAAGGGATTTTGAGATGAGCGGTGCGGAAAATTTCGGAAGCCGTTTGGCTTTGGCAAATGATCAAAATTATAAAGGAACAGAAGATTTTATGCAGCAAGAATTAAAAACAATTTTAACGGACGAAGACCCGAAAACTACCTTCAAAAGCGAACACGATCCATGGGATGAGGAAATTGTTGACTGCTTTGATATCGAAACAGTTCTTCAAAATGAATCGGCTCAAAATTCTGCCGAAGGCAGTGAAACAAACCGCGAAATAACTTTGTCAGCAAGTTCAACTTTGACCGATGAAGAAATCGCAAGCGAGAAAACCAGAGCGAACAAAAATCTTGAATCCGAGAACGAATTTAACAACTCGCTCGCTTTGCGCGTTCTTTAATTATCGGAAAAAAATTATGAAAAACAGCTTAATGAAACTAACTTTTATCATCACGCCTTTAATGGTCGTGTTGGTTCTCGGCTCGTATTTTTACTCGCTCTGGGCGGCGGAAGTAAAACGCCGCGACGAAATTCCCGTTGACGGCGCAGCGGCTCTCACCAGAGATTTGTTGAAATATCACGAGCAGACCGGCACTTTTCCCGAAAATTTGCGTCCGCTTGTCGGCAAGGTTTGGGACGCTAAAAAAGACCGCGCATTTGATCAAACGTGCAAGGTATTTCAACACGGAAAAGTTTTTTATCTTTACGCCCGTCGCAGTCCGCATTTATTTTCGCTGTGGGCTGTGCCTTCGGGAGAACGGCGCGAGGAAGGTGTTTCTTGGTTTATTCTGGCTTCGCCCGAAGCAATTAGGCGTTGGAAAGGTCCAGCGATTCCAGATAATCAAGTGCAAAAACTTATTCCGGTGCCGAGCGTTCAACTTCTTGCGCTGCTTGGATTGACCGAGCAACCAACAAATTCTTTAAGAAGATCGAGTTATTCAAATGAAAACGCATCTCAAACTTTTATTAAAGGAAAGTAATATTGATTTGATGTGAACAACCGATGATGTCGGTTGATTTATGGGTTTTTTACTTTATATTTAGTGAGAAAACAGAAATTGCTTATATAACTCCATCTGCTTCAAAGACGCAAATACAATGAAATTTTTTGATAGGAATTGATTATCCATTTAAGTCACTTTTAATTTTCTTTCCATGTTTCAACGCCCATTCGCACATTGCATCTACAATCGGTTTTAGACTCTCGCTCAAAGGTGTCAAAGAGTATTCGACTTTGGGCGGAATTTGCGGGTAAATCTCGCGGTGAATAAGTCCGTCTCGTTCCATTTCTCGCAATTGCTGAGTGAGCATTTTTTGAGTCACTCCGATAAGAAGTCGCCGTAGTTCGGAAAATCTTTTAACGCCCGAAAATAACTCATACAAAATTAAAACTTTCCATTTTCCTCCGATCACCTGCAAGGTAATTGTCGCCGGACTTTTCCTGTTAATTTTCTTTTTTTCGGTATCCATTTGGTTACTATATTACAAAATAGTGCCTACTTCTCAAGATGTTTTGTATATGCCACAATGATATGCGTAGTAAAGGAGAACACAAAATGATTTTAAATATAGATGTTTATTCCGACGTTATTTGTCCGTGGTGTTTTGTCGGAAAACACCGTCTTGAAAGAGCTTTGAAGGCTGTTAAAGACCGTTTTGAGACTCGCGTTTCTTGGCATCCGTTTGAACTGAATCCCGATATGCCGAAAGAAGGATTAGACCGAAAAGAGTATCGTTCGGCGAAGTTCGGCAGTTGGGAAAAGTCCTTAGCTCTCGACGAACAAGTAAAAGCGGCTGGAGCAAGTGAAGACATCATTTTCAGACACGACTTAATGAAACGAACGCCGAACACATTCGACGCACATAAACTTATTTTGCTGGCTGGGAGTGAAGGACTTCAAGAAAAAATAGTTGATGCCGTTTTTAACGGTTATTTTGTCGAAGGCAAAGATGTCGGCAGCCGTGAAACTTTAATCGGGATTGCGGCTGCTGCCGGAATGGATGCCGAAAAGGTAAAAACTTTTCTCGAAAGTGAAGAGTCAACTATTGCGGTCAACGAAGCGGAAATGAAGGGACGCGAGTTGAGAATTAACAGTGTTCCGAATTTCATCATTAACAATCGAGTTTCGTTTTCGGGAGCGCAGTCCGTCGAAACATTTATTAAGGCTTTCGAGAAGGCGACAAATTCAGCGACGACATAAAAACGAAATACCGGAAAGAAAAATAAAATGCAAAATTTAACGTCGAACGCGGATAATAAAGTGCGCGTTTTCGGACAGCTTATTCCCTTTAGGGCATTAAATCTGTAATATAGTTTAATGCCGAAATCTAAAAAAACTGAGTTCGATAAAGCAGGGTTTGATCAAGCCAAATGGACAAAGTATTTTCAGCGATACCAGCAGGAATATATCCGTAAA
>JBBSIE010000209.1:0-2453 GCA_038232235.1 Pyrinomonadales bacterium
GATGCGGGTATCTGGCAGGAAAATTCTAAAATTTTTCGTTTTATCAAAAGTGTCGAACGCAAAGGCATCGAACAGGCATCTCAAATCGTTGTTTTGACCAATCGTTTTCGCAATTATTTGACGGAAAATAACTTAAAAAAGAGTGAAAATATCGAAGTCATTCCCTGCTGCGTTGATTTTTCACGAATCGAGCAGACCTCCGGCAAAGATGAAAAAAACAATCGTTTCGAGTTGATTTATGCCGGTTCGACGACCGGTTTGTATCTTTTACGCGAAATGGGATTGTTTTTTCTTGAATTAAAAAAACACAAACCCGATGCGTTTTTTCGTATTTTAACCGCTTCGCCGCCGGATTTTGTGCGGGAAACTTTTAAGCAGTTGAAGATCAGTGAAAATGACTTTACGGTGACTAAAGTTTCGCCGAAGGAAGTGCCGGAATATCTAAAAAAAGCGCATCTCGGAATTTCTTTCCGCAAGCCGACATTTTCGCAAATCGCCGCGTCGCCGACTAAAATTCCCGAATATCTGGCTTGCGGTCTGCCGGTTGTTTCAAATTACGGAATCGGCGATACGGATTATTTGCTGGAAAGCGAAAACGTCGGTGTTAGTGTTGAAAATTTTGATCAAAACGACTTTGAGAAAGCCGCCAAACAAATTCTTAAACTGTTGGAAGAAAGCGGCATCGCAGAAAAATGCGTAAAAACAGCAATTGAAAATTTTAATTTAGCGACGGTCGGCAGAAATGGTTATCAAAATATTTATCGCCGTTTAATGAAATGATTGCAGTTGCCGGTGAAATCAAAAGAAATTTTAATTTAATTACTATTGAACATTTTCCACAATTTCTGCCGGAAGTTTCAGCTATGAAAGTATTAACTCTCGTTCCAAATCAGAAAGGCTACGCGCCCGGTCAGCGCGGAAGCATCGAACTTTGGGAGAAAATTTTGCAGCCGGCGAAAATAAAATTGCATTACGCACCGTTTGAAACGGACAAACTGCGGCAAATTTTGCACGAAAACGGAAGCCGCACAATAAAAGCATTTGAAATGATTCGCGGTTATGTGCAAAGACTCGGACTGTTAAGGAAAATTGACGAATATGATGCCGTTTTTATTTATCGGGAAGCGGCACTTTTCGGTCCCGCGCTTTTGGAGAAAATTGTGGCGCGGCGCAAGCCCATAATTTACCAACTCGATGATCCGCTTTTTATGCCTTACAAAAGCCCTTCCAACGGTTATCTTTCTTATTTGAAGTTTTTTGGAAAAATCAAAGAGATAATCCGCATCAGCAAGGTGGTGATTGTTAATTCTTCACATATCCGCGACTATGCGCTACAATTTAACACAAACATCTGGCAAGTGCCGAGCGTCGTGGACACCGATCAGTTTGTTTACAAGCCTTTTCCCGAAAATCCGCAAAAAGTGTGTATCGGCTGGAGCGGCAGTCCGACGACTTTGAAAAATATTAAAATGGTTGAAAAACCTTTGCGGCAAATGTCCGAAAAAAATAATTGTCAAATTCATTTTATCGGCGGAACTGATTTTGACTTAAAAGGCGTTGAATACACTGCTCAGAAATGGAGCCGGGAAACCGAAGTTGAAGATTTGCGCCGGCTGCAAATCGGTCTCGTGCCGCTTCCCAAAAATTCGTGGAACGGTTATAAATTTATAATGAAAACGGCGCAGTATATGGCTTTGGGAATTGTGCCGATAGGTACTCCGATAGCCTCGAACCCGGAAGTGATCCGGCACGGAGAAAACGGTTTTCTCGCTGCGACTGACGATGAGTGGGTTGAATATATGACGCTTCTGGCAAATGATTCGGCTTTACGAAACAAAATGTCAAGAAGAGCGGTGCAGGACGCGCAGGCAAAATACAGTTTGAAGGCGAACACGCCGAAAATAATTGAAGCGTTTCAGGCTGTTTTAAAATAAATATTTGTAAATTGTTAAAGGTGAAAAAGTTTTTAGTTTCTCTGATGAGCGATCTTTTTTTCAAACTAAAAATATTCAATTTTTAGCGAAAAAACACCATAAAAGAGTTGCGGATTTTTGTATATGCCTACTTTATCAATGTTTTTCGGGATAATTATTAGAATGTATTATGCGCCGAAAGAGCATAATCCGCCGCATATTCACGCGATATATCAAGGCGATGAAGCGGTTGTGCGGGTTTCGGACGGAGAAGTTATCACGGGTAAAATCCCGAATAAACAAACAAAATTGGTTCAAGCGTGGATAGAAATTCATCGGGAAGAGCTGACAGCTAATTGGGAATTATGTCAAAATGGTGAAAAGCCTTTTGCCATTGAACCGTTAAGATAAAGATGTATTTTTCAGTCAAACAAGTTGAGCCGAAGCCGGATTATTTGCTTTTATTAACCTTTGAAACAGGTGAAAAAAAGCTGTTTGATATGAAACCATATTTGGATATTGGCGTTTTCAGAGAATTGA
>JBBSIE010000210.1:0-2220 GCA_038232235.1 Pyrinomonadales bacterium
AACAATTTTTCAATGAACACTTGCTCAAACTATTTATTTGCAAGTCAGGTTTAGAGCAGAGTTTGATAAAATACGAGGAGACTTTGGCAAGTTTAAGGAATTACGCGGTTATCTTTTCTTAATTCTGTCCGAAGCATTATTAAAACTGTCGCAATGAATTCGCCAGCAGTATCAAATTTGCGGAAGACCCGGTTTTTTCCGCTCTCCCGAAGAGCGCAAATCAAGCTCGCTGCTTTAGGCGACGATGCCGGAATCATCGGCGCGGCGCGGCGCGTGTTTGATTTATAAAAGGCATCGCCAATTAAATTTGTTTTATAGATGAGCTGCCAAAATGAGTATATGACAGATTACTTAAAACTAAATAGCTTTTAACTTATTTTCAAGAATAATTACCCCAAAATTACTCATTGCGACTAAAATGTGTAATCTTGATTTCCGGTAAAATTTGCTCTAAAATCTTTATGTGAAATCTTTCGACGGGCTTCAAATTTACAATTCCAAAATTTATATTGAATCCATCAGAAAAATTGCAGTTTGTCCTTTATGACTTTTTTTATGTTTTTGTAAAAGGAAATACGCGGTTTTGCAAACGAAATCGAATTTTTCAGATTTGAACATTTGGAAATCCAATATCCGGGCTGTAAAAAATAATTTCTGAAGTAAATAAACTTGAAAATATACGGTTCATTTAAAGCTGTTTTACATCTGAGGTAATGAAAAATGCCGAAATGCTTTCTGACGAAAAGCGGAAATTCTCTCAGAAAAATCGGATCATTGCTGAACTTAGAACTTAATCCGCCTTCCTCGTAATCTGCAATGACGTGATCAACATATTTTTTGGTTATGCCGCTGTCCATAAAACATTTTAAATTAAAAAACCAATCGGCGAAAATTTTATATTGTAAATCGAACTTTCCGACAATATCGAAAATGGCGTGGTGATAAAAAATACCCTGGTGACAAATATTGTTTTCAGTGAATAATTTACTGGTAAATTCTCTGCCCGAATAAAGTTCCTGTTTTGTAAAATAACAATTACCGTAAACTAAAGAAGGATTTTCTAGAGATAAAAAATCTTTGATAATTTCTAAAATTCCCGGTCTGAGGCAGTCGCCCGCGCCGATAAAGTAAATATATTTTCCGGTCGCCAAATCCAGCCCTTTGTTAAAAGCATAATAAACGCCTTCATCTTTTTCCGAAACAAGTGTCAAATCGTGTTCATATTTTTTTATATGATCGAGAGTTTTATCCGTCGAGGCTCCGTCAATGATAATCAACTCAAACAATTCTTTGTTTTGGGAAAAAATTGAATCTAAAGTATTTTCAACTTTCTGACCGCAATTGTAAGTTGCAATCAGAATCGAAAACATTTTTTGATTTGTTTTGTCGGATTCCATCATAAAATTTAATTTTCTCTACGACATTCGAGCAACGCGCGGCACACTGTGTCAATGTCGTTTTCACTCAAACCAGCCCACGTCGGCAAGCTGATTCCGTTGGCGGAAAGATGTTCGGCAACCGGAAATTTTTCGCCGTCGGCGGCGTTTTTATAGGGCGGAAAAGTGTGCGCCGGATAAAAGACAGGTCTGGTTTCAATACCTTGTTTGCTCAAAATTTCCATTATGTCATCACGATTGAGCCACAGAGCCGGATCAAGAACAATACTAAACATCCAAAAGACGTGCTTCGCCCAAACTTGTTTCTCCTGAAGAGCAATTCCGGGAATTTCCCGCAAACGATCTTGATAGAGTTTCGCAATTCGCTTTCTTGAATCGAGCTGCGTGGTTACTTTTTCGAGCTGCGCCAATCCGATTGCCGCCGGCAAATTCATCATACGATAATTGTATCCGATGACCGGATGCCAGTAACGGCGTTCGGGATCCATTCCCTGTCCGCGCAGCAGACGCAGCTTTTTTGCCAGCGCGTCATTGTCGGTTACGACCATTCCGCCTTCGCCGGTCGTAATAATTTTGTTGGCGTAAAAACTAAAGGCGGCTACGTCGCCAATCGAACCGATAATTTTTCCGTCGCACATCGCGCCGTGAGCTTCCGCCGCATCTTCCAGCAAAAATAAATTATGACGGTTTGCAATTTCTCTTAAAACGGACATATTGGCGGGATGACCGTAGAGATGAACAGCAATAATACCTTTGGTGCGCGAAGTAATTTTTGATTCTATTTGTTCGCCGTCAATATTCCAAGTATGCTTTTCCGAATCAA
>JBBSIE010000211.1:0-2111 GCA_038232235.1 Pyrinomonadales bacterium
AACTTTCGGCTGGTTAATCTGGAATCGTCGCCTTGTCAAAGACTATGAAGAAAAAGTAGAAGTTTCCAGAGCGTTGATCCATTTGGCGATGATTCGCTTGATGCTTAGACAACTGGCTTCTTAAAAATTTAAACGGACTCTTAGACAATTTTCCGCCTTGTGATAACCTTAGCAGTTAAATAATTTGCAACAGCCAATCAAAAATAATTATGTCCTGGTTTAGTCGAAACAAACCCAAAATAGAAGAACAAACGGCGGATGAGGAGCGAAAAGTAAAAACGGAAGGCATTTTCGTCAAATGTCTCGAATGCGAAAACCCGCTTTACAAACGTGAACTGAAAGAATCTTTACAGGTCTGCACACATTGCGATTATCATTTTCGTCTCGATGCGCGAAGCCGTTTAGATACGTTGTTTGACGAAGGCGAATATGAAAAATTGGATGAAGAAATAACCAGCGGCGATCCGCTCGGATTTGTTGACACTAAACCGTATATTGAACGCATCGAAGCGGCGAAAAAATCTTCCGGTTTGCCCGAAGCGATTGTTTCCGGCACGGGAAAAGTCGGCGGACACTTGGTTTACGCGGGCGCGATGGCGATGGATTTTATCGGCGGCTCGATGGGTTCGGCAGTCGGCGAAAAAATTACGCGCCTGATCGAAAGAGCGATGGAAAATCGCGGCGCAGTCGTAATTTTCGCGGCTTCCGGCGGCGCGAGAATGCAGGAAGGAACTTTATCCCTGATGCAAATGGCAAAAATTTCCGCCGCGCTCGCCCGTCTGCACGACGCGCGTCTGCCGTTTATTTCCGTCCTGACCGACCCGACAACCGGCGGCGTTACGGCGAGTTTTGCAATGCTCGGCGATGTGATTATCGCCGAACCGAAAGCGTTGATCGGTTTTGCTGGACCGCGCGTGATTGAACAAACTATCAGGCAAAAATTGCCGAAAGGTTTTCAGCGTTCGGAATTTCTGCTCGAACACGGAATGGTTGATATGGTCGTTGACCGCCGCGAATTGCGCGATGTAATTATTAGGCTGCTTAACTTTATGATGAATTCGGAACTTAAATAAAGTGAATCAAATAAAAATTTATTCAATATTCTGCACTTGTTCACGGATTTTCTCGATCTCGCTTTTTATCTCTAACGCCTCTTCTTTCACCGTTAAATTATTAGTTTTTGACGCAATTGTATTTGCTTCGCGGTTTAATTCCTGAGTCAAAAAATCGAGTCGTTTGCCGACTTCTTTGTCTTCCTTCATAATCGCGCGAAATTGTTCAATGTGCGCTTTGAGCCTCGTGATTTCTTCGGAAATGTCGCTTTTGTCGGATAAATAAGCGACTTCCTGAGCCAACCGCGCTTGATCCAGTTCGATTTCCGATTCGCTTTTTGACAGCAGTTTTTCAATGCGTTTGTTCAATCTCTGCCGATATTCTTCCGCGACATTTTCGCTTTCCGCTTCGATGTTCGGCAAATGATTTTCGATAGATTCAAGCCGAAAATTTAACTCGTCCGCCGTCGCCTGACCTTCTGTTTCGCGCATTTTTTCGAGTTCATCCAAAGCCATTTGACAAGCATTTTCAACGCCTTTGATGAAATCATCGCTCAAATCGTCGGCTCTCGTCTGCAAAGCGTTCGGCAGACGCGCGATATAATTCATATCGGGTTCGCCGGTCAAGGAAAATTCTTCCTGCATTTCTTTCAACGCTGAAATATAACCCGCAATTAACGGGCGATTTAACTCATAAACGACATCGCTTGTTCGCTCGTAGTTGACGAAAACATCAATCCGCCCGCGCGAAAGACGATTTTGAATGATGCGTTTAAGATTTGCTTCGAGCGGCTGTAATTCGCCCGCGAGCCGCAAATTCAAATCCAAATAACGATTATTTACTGTTTTTATCTCGACGGAAACGGCAAAATTTTCTCCCGAAGCCGCGCCGCGCCCGAAGCCTGTCATTGATTTCATAATTTTTTATGGATAATTGTTTGGATTTTCAACCGTCAAATTCTCAATTTGCGCGGCGGTGTTTAAGTCATTGTCAGCGGAAACAAAAACGAGCGAACTGAGTTTTAGCGAAGATATTTGTTTTGATATTTTAATTGCGGC
>JBBSIE010000212.1:0-2094 GCA_038232235.1 Pyrinomonadales bacterium
AAACACGGCAAGCGCGGTTCGGTGGCGATAAATTCGGCAGTGCCGATTTTAAACTTATCGCCGATAAAAACTTCTGTTTCCAATAAACCTTGAGTTGTTAGATTTTCGCCAAAAATACCAAAAGGCAAATCCGTTTCCGGCAGCCCGGCTTTCCAAAATTTATAATGTTCTTGCGGATAAGCATAGACGGCTTTTGACCAGCCGCCGTGAGAAATTAAATCGGCTTGTCCGTCGCCTTCGAGATTTAATTTATTGACCTTTACCGTTCCTGAGACCGGCTCTTTGTAAATTCCGGTTGAAATAGTTTCGCCGTTGTATTCAATCAGGCCCGGCAGTCCGACATTTACAGAGATAAGTTTCATTTCACAAAATTCTCCTCATCTTCACCAAATCCGGCACTAATTCTTTACCGGAACGGGAAGTCGTTTCTCTCCTTTTAGCTCGGCGGCGGTCAACGCGATATTGCGTTTGACAAAGCCATGGAAGAAACCCCACTTGCCGTAAGCGTCTTAATAAAAATTAGAATTCAAATGTTTCGCAATGAATAACATCCGGCTCAAATTCGAGCAGATATTTTTTATCTTCCGCGTAATATCTCGCTTTTTCGTAATCTGCGCCCGCGAATTTTTTGATGTTTTCAAAACTGTCCCATTTTGTAACCGTCCAGAAATGGCAAACATCATTTTCGATTCGACGCAAAATTTCCACGCCGAGATTGCCTTCCGTTTTTTTGTAATCCGCCACGCCCGTTTTTATTACATATTCCAGATATTCATCCGCGTGTTCGGCTTTCGTCGTGCCGTGCCAGATTCTCGTGATTGTTTTGTTTTTCATCCGAAATTCACCTCTTTTGCCGGAACTAATTCGGCGAACCGTTTACCGATAATTTTATTATGATGATTTATGATATTTTCCGCTTTTACAAATTCCGTGTCATAAGTGCTGTGCGCGTCTTCGACAAGAAATGCTTTTATTTTCCTGCCGAACGCGCTCCGGCAAGTCGCGTCAACACAATAATCGGTTTGCAATCCGCAGAGATAAACTTCCTCAATTTGTTCTTTTCCAAGCAATTCCTGCAAATCAGTTTCAAAGAACGAATCGGGCGTTTTCTTTTCGACGAAAAAATCAGTTTCCGAAACATCGAGTCCTTCGTAAATTTGCCACGCTGTACTTTCAAATTGCATATCTTCCGGGTCTTCGTGCCGAATGAAAATTATCGGAACATCATTTTCCCGCGCATTTTTTATTAAACCGTTGATATTTTCGACAATTTCTTCGGCTCTAAATGGTTGATAATTTTCATTCGCAAAAAAGATATTTTGCACATCAATAACTACTAAAGCTTTTTTCGCCATACTTCTTAATAATTATACATTTTTCCATTCTTATAAATGGAAACTTCGATTACTCAAGGCTGCAAAACAATTTTCCCGCGCGTCAGTCCTGCTTATGAAAGTTCGTGTGCTTTTTTAACTTCAGCGAGCTTTCCGTTGCAACCATTCACTTTCTTATCATTCGCTTGAAAGATTAAAATGTGGATTTTGAATAATCCCAAAGATATTGCCAAAAGGGTCGAAAACAGTAGCGACATGAATGTCGTCGCCAACGTCCTGCACTCCTGAACGCTCGGTTGCGCCTAATGAAATGAGACGGTCGAATGCCGCCTGTGCATTCGCAACGCCTCAATATGTAATCGCGCCTGCCGCCCCGTCGGGTGTGCTTGAAGCATTAGGGTCAAGAGCTAACTCATAGCCGCCGACATTGTATCCGACGTAAAAAGCTTGGTAAAAATATGGTTCTATGCCGAGAACGGATGTATACCAAGACTTAGCTTCGTCAAGTTTTGACGCAGAATAAATAACAGTGCGAAGACCTTGAAAATGTGTATTTGCTGTTGATTTTTCCATAAATTTACCGTAGGCGTTTTATTTCAATTCAAGTAACTAATTTTAACTAATGCTTCGGACAGAATTAAGAAAAGATAACCGCGTAATTCCTTAAACTTGCCAAAGTCTCCTCGTATTTTATCAAACTCTGCTCTAAACCTGACTTGCAAATAAATAGTTTGAGCAAGTGTTCATTGAAAAATTGTTG